>JAPLNP010000016.1 GCA_026401055.1 Planctomycetia bacterium | reverse complement strand
AAAGATTCCCGCAATTCTGAATAATCCGGGCTAGACCAAGGATGCCGGAGCATCGCCAAACTGCGGCCCAAGTTGTTCCGCCAAGTGCTGTTGCACCTTCTTCTCGATCTCGCCGGAGTCGATAAAGCGGTCGACGGCCTTTAGGGCCAGGGCTTCCACTTCCTTCTTCTTGGTCGCTATTTTCGCCACGATCCCGCCGTGGCGGAGCCGGAAAAAATAGACGATGGCGTCCACGAGCGCGGCGGCGGCCAGGTCGATCACGTCGCCGGCCAAGCCTTCGGCGAAGTCCTCGTCGGTCACTTTCTGCCGTTCCATATCGGGGCGGCAAACCGCGGCCAGCGTATTGCACAAGAGGATCGGGTCGAGGGCCAGCCGGTCAAAGAGGTCGCCTTCGACCGTATCGGCCAGGTCGATTCCGGCCAGGTCAATGCAGCGTTTCAAAGCGCCGACATTGACGGTCACGGACCACGTGCGGCCCTTGGAGTCGGTGAATTGATGTTGGGGGGCGGGCATGGGACCTCCGGGTTTCGGTTGTCGATGGACGGTTGTCGGTAGTGGAAAGCGGGGACCACCCGTCACCCGCTTTCCGCCTTCGGCTTTCCGCTTTGCCTACGTGTTGCTGTCGTAAATGAGAGCCACCTTGCCCGTGGCGGTGCCCGTCGAGTCGCCGTTGCTGATGCGGATTACGTCGATAACGAACGAAGCCAAGGGGTTGGCCTCGCCGGCATCCTTCGCCCAGTCGTAGGCCTCGTTGGCCGGCAGTTCCTTGTCCTTGGCGCTGGCGGAAGAGGTCCGGATATCGACGTAACCGCGTTTGGTGCAAAGCGCGGCCAGGGCGACCAGTTTGTCACCGTCAAAGTCGCTGTCCAGTTCGGTCACCGGGGCGACGGTGATGGCGGTACCCTGGGCTGGGTAGTTGTCGCCGGCGCCGGAGTCGGTCAACGGAACGGACGTGCCCGAGACGGTGCCGACGGTGACACCGTAGCGGACGCCGTCTTCCCAGAAGACGTCGACGAGGTTTCCCGTCTCGATGCCGTGGCCGGCCCCAAGCGTGGCGACGCCTTGGGTGTCGCTGGTGCGCGTCGAGAGCGTCCCGGCCTGGGCGGCGGGCAGGGCCACCTCGTGGCCGATTTCCCCGGACGCGGTTCGGGTGACGAGCGATTGAACGGAGATACCTCCGATGGAAATGTTTTTGGCAAGAACTGCGGTGGGCATGATTGAGGTCCTGGGTTGAAGGTTGTGGGTTGAGAGTTGAGAGCCGTCTACCGCTTGGCGTCTACACCCACGCGGGCGTGCGGGTCGAGTAGGTTGGCTTGACGGTCACACTCGCCTTGACGGCCTCGGTCAGGGTCTCGTCGCGGCCAATGTTGATGACACTGAAGTCGGCGTCGAGGCCATGGCCGCCCACGCCGTCGAGAATCTTCATCGCCACGGCCTGATCGTTGAGCCAGGCGTTGAGAAAATAGGCAAACGCCGCGTCGTCCGTGTCCCAAATCATGTCAAACTCGACGGAGCCCTTTTTGAGGACGCCGACGGTTTGCTCCCATCCGTTGGACCGCCGCGTGGTGACGTCGGCCTCGGATTTTTCGAGATTGAACTTGGCGTCCTTGACGTTTTCCAAGAGGGTCGCGGCCGGCGCGCCGGCGGGCCCGTAGTACATGGCACATTGAAAGCCGAGACGGATTCCCATGGGGTTGGATCCTTTCTACTTGACGGAACTGGCCCACAAGCGGGCCAGCCGGGGGCGGATTTTTTCGAGGGCCGGGCCCATAAATGGCCTGGGGACAAAGGTTTCTCTACGAACGCGGCCCCCGTGTTCGTGTTCATGACCAGCCGGGCCGATCAGGTTGCGGGACGGCCCGATCACGGCGCAGTCGCGCGACCGATCGACGGCGTAAAGGATCGACTTGCGGAGCCGGCCGGTGAAGCTGCTCGGGGGC
>JAPLNP010000510.1 GCA_026401055.1 Planctomycetia bacterium | reverse complement strand
TTCGCCCGAAAACCACCCTCGGCCGTTTGCATCCCGCTCAAGAACTCTGCGGCGGCGAGCCGGGTGGGCTCGTCCAGGGCATCGAGTATCCCGAGCACCGCGACGGCCGCGGCGGTCGGGTTCGTGCCGCTTTGGCGCATCTGCGGGATCTCGACGAAGCCCCCGTCGTCGCGGCGTCGCGAGCGAATCAATGCGATTATCTCGTCTTGTCCCATCAAAGGCAAGGCGACCAACTGCCTGCACGCCACGGCCAGCAGCGTGTGATAGGTGCTGGCAGCGGGGCTGGCGGCGCTTTTGGCATAGCCGCCGTCGTCGCGACGGAGGCGTTCGACCGCGGCGGCCACCGTTTCGGCCCGATCGCGCCGAGGAACTTGCCCGCTCGCGCGGCGGTCCGATCGTCCAAGGCGTCAAGCAAGGTCAACGCCCGCAGGGCGAAGCTCGTGTAGTAGCAATCGCCGGGCCCCTGGCGCCCGGCGAAGCCCCCGTCGTTGCCCTGGGCGGCAGCCAGATACGCCGCATGGCGCCGGCGTGCCTCCTCCGGCAGCCCCGCCATTCCGGCGGCCAGACGCAGCATCAGGTTGGCGAGGTAGGACATCGCGGGCTCAATTCACCTCTCCAGAATGCTGTCGGCCAGATAGTACAGCAAATGCCGCAGCGGGTCCGGCTGAATCGCGTCGGCCACTTCGCGGGCACGCCGGTGGTGCTTCTCGACCAGGGCGGCGGCGCGCTGATAGACGCCGGCTTGACGATACAACTCCGCGACCCGCTGGACGGTCGCCCCGGCCGGGGCCGCCTGGGCCACCAGCGTCTGGAGTTCGTCGCGCTCGGCGTTGGGCAGGTGCTCCAGGGCCATGGCCCAGAGAATCGTCGGACGCCCGCCGAGCACGTCCGCGCCGGTCGTCCGCCGCTGGGGCGAATCGGCTTGCCAGTCGTCCAAATCGTTGAGGATCTGGAAGGCGACGCCGAGGTGCCGGGCGAAGCGGTTGATCGGCTGGCGGTAGGCCTCGGCCGGTCCGGCCAGGCGCAAGCCCGCGTACAACGCCGCCTCGAACGCCGGCGCCGTCTTCAGGGCGTAGATCGTCAGCGCGTCGAGCGGGGCGAGCCGTTTGTTCCGCGCGTCGCGCCAAGCCAACTCCGCTCCTTGCCCTTCGCTCAGTCGCGTGTGGGCTTCGGCCAGTTGGGCGAGTATGTCGGCCACGGCGTCCGCAGCCAGCCGGCCGCGCTGTTCAGCCACGACGCGGTAGCCCAACCCGATCAGGTAGTCGCCGACGTTGATCGCGGTGGGCGCGCCGAACTTGCGGTGCAGCGTGGCGTGTCCGTAGCGGTGGGAATCGTCGTCCTCGACGTCGTCATGCACGAGCGAGGCCTTGTGGAACACCTCGATCGCCACCGCCACCCGCCGGACCACCTCGGGAATCTCGGCCACCTGTTCGGCGCCGTCGGCCCCGGTCGCGCGGCTGCCGGTCATCGCGTCGTACGCGGCGAGCGTGACGAACGGGCGGGCACGCTTGCCGCCGCGCAGGAGAAAATCGTAGGCGATCGCCTCGGTCGCGGCCACGGGGTCCAAGGCGGCCAGCCCCCGGCCGTTCGTCTCGGCCAGCGTCGGACCGCCCCGGGTCCGGGGCACGAGCCACTCGAACTCCTCGGGCTGGAACATTCGCTTCGCGCACCGCAGCAGGTGTACGTAAGTATGCGTCTCGTGCCGCGAGGGCTCATAGGGCGTGTCGATCATCTCGCGGACCCAATCCTCGTCCGTCTCGGTGTCGCGGCACGTGCTGTCGAACAACGGGACCGCCATGCACGGCACGCCGGCCAGGAGGATTTTTTCGAGCGAGCCCTCCAGAACGTTCAAGCACGAGACGCCGATCAAGGCGTCGGCGTGCCCGCCGAGAATGATCTGCATCACCACCGGCGAGCCCTCGGCGATCAGGACGTTGTAGCCCAGCTTCTCGGCGTGGCCGCGAAGCTCGCTCAGGCCGCACGCCCCGCAGTCCTTGCACAGCAGCCCGAACTCGTTGTATCGCGCCGGGCAGGCGTCGGCGTTGCGAAGACAGTGGGGCAACAGCAGCAGCCGCCGGTGATACGGCGTGGCGGCGACCCGATCCCGCCAGAACGCCGCGCCCAAGGCCACCATCGTCCAGCCGAGATAGTCCTCCGGCTGGTTCGACTCCTCCAGGATCAGCCGGGCACGAGCTTCCAACTCGTAGCGGTCCAACGGCCGCGACGTGTCCAGCTTCGCGGCAACCTCGAACGCCCGGGCGCGAAGCCGCTCGCGCGAGACCCGCGACGGCGGCACCCGTTTGATCCGATCGGGTGTCGGCGCGCTCGACGGCGGCGATACCGGCGCCGAAGCGGCGGGATCCGGGCGGGCGGGGCGATCGTCAAACGGCGCGGACACGGCGGATCTCTCAGCGGACGGATCGGGTTGAATCGCGGTGGGCCGTCGCGTGGAGGGAGAGCCGATCCACCGCACGAGCCAACGCCGAAACGGTAAAGACCAGCGGGTACATCGCTTCATAATACCATAGTCGGGCGAAGTAGAAACCGATGGGCTCGCTCCGCCGGTGCCGGCCCGACGCGACCGCCTCGACCAGCCAGTTAAGTCCTTCGGCAATCACCACTTCGAGCGAGCGGTCGTCGGCAGCGCCAAGCAGGGCCTCCGTCGCCAGGGCCGTCTCTTCCACTCCGGACACCTGGTCCAGATCGCCCCCCCAGCCCCCGTCGGCGTTGCGGTGACAGCATAGCCAGTCCAACCCGCGCCGAGCCGCCGCGTCACCGGATCGGCCCAACGCCGCGTAGGCGGCCAACACCCGGGCGGTCCCGTACACCGGGTTCTCCTCCGCCGGATCGTGCTCGTTGCCAAACCAGAGCGGAACCCAGGAGCCGTCGGGCCGTTGCCGCCGGGCAAGATACACGAACCCCCGGGCGACGGCGGCGTCGATCGCCTCGGGCAACGTCGCTCGCCACGCCCCGAGGGCCCGGATGGCATGGGCCGTCAAGTCCGGCGCGCTGCGATCGAACGGCAAGGCGCCCCAACCACGACAGAACGTCGGCCAGCCGCCGTCCGCATTCTCGACGTCGAGCAACCACCGGACTCCGGCCTCGACCGCCGAGCGGATTTCACGCCGCCGGCCATCGTCAACCTCATGCGTCCTCTGCTGAAGGATTCGCAGTGCCAAGAGCGCTCCGGCCGTGTCGTCGACGTCGGGCACGGCGCCGCTGAGATCCGTCCATCCCCAGCCGCCCGGCGCGGCATTGGTGAACGGATGCACCCGGCGATGCTGGCACGCCAGCAAGCACTCGACCAGCAGCTCGACGTCGCCGAGCCCGGCGCCTTCACGCTCGCCACCGGCCAGCGCACCGATTGCCAGCGTCGTGTTCCACGTGGCCAGGTTCGTGTCAATTGGCCAGCAGCCGTCCTCACCCGCCGAGGCGACGAGGAACTCCACGCCCCGGCGAACCACCGGATGGTTCGCCCGGCCGATGCTCGCCAGACTCATTACCACGAAGCTCGTCAACGGGGTCGCTTCGAGATACCCGCCGCTGTCGGGCTGCATCCGCCCGAGCACGGCGAGACTCCGCTGGACGGCAAGGCGGCGGACCAGTCGCGTGATAGGGTTGCGCGGCGGGCGGTGGAAGTAGCGTGCCTGGCCCATCGCCACCAGTGCCGGCACCGCATAGCTCACCACCGGCAGCCGGAGGAAACGCAGCAAGGGGTGGGGAAAGCAGGCCAGCTCGAACGGCAGCGGCGAGACCTCGTCCCACGGAACCAAGCCGGCCAAAGCACAGTTGGTCAGGATGGGCACGGCGAACGTCTTGTCCCGCCCGTAGCGCCGCCGCAGGCCGGGGATGCCGCCTTGAGCGTCGAGGCAAGCCTCGGCCCGACCGAGCGGCCCGGCATGTTCGTCGGCCACGCCGGCCAGGTGCATCGCGGCCCGGACCAGCATCGTCGTGGCCACATTCGAGCGGCTCCTGTCGGTGTCGCCCCAGCCGCCATCGTCGTTCTGGTGCCGCAGCAGCCAGTCCACCGCCCGGGCGATCAGCGGCGCATGGTTGCTCCTGGGCGACGCATGTCGATCGACCAAGGCCATCGCGCTGGTGGCGGTGGCGGTCGAAAGAGCCGACCCGGAGAGCCGGCCGACCCAATGCCCCTCGGCGGTTCGCCAGGCCAGCAGGTCACGCCGCGCTGCGTCATGGGCGCGTACAAGTCGCTGCAAGTCGATCATGCCGCCAAAGCCTTGGGGACCAGCAGAGCACTCCGATCTTCCAGTCTAAGCGGGGGCCCCGGCTGTGTCGAGCGGCAATCCCCCGGGTATAATGGGACGCGACAACCGACAACCGGCAACTGCCCCCATGCTCGCCAAACTCGCCTATCGACTAGCCACCGAGGTCTCGCCCCGCTTGGCGATGAAGGCGGGATACCTTTGGGCGTACAAGGGCATGGGGGCAATCCGGGCGTACCGGCGCCGAGTGCGTCGGGGCGAACTGTTCCCGCCGTTCTTGTTCTTCGCCCTCACGAACGCCTGTAACCTGCAATGCCACGGCTGCTGGATCGATAGCCGAGGAGAAACCCATCGGCTCTCCGACGCCGACGTCGACGCGATGATTGCCCAGGGCAAGCGGCAGCGGGCCCATTTCTACACGCTCCTGGGCGGCGAGCCCATGCTGCACCCCAGCGTGCTGGACATCCCCGAGCGCCACCCGGACTGCTACTTCCAGATCATCACCAACGGCATGTTTTTCGACAAAGAGAACGTCGATCGGATTCGCGCCGCCGGCAACGTCACGCCGCTGGTGAGCATCGACGGGCTGGAGCGAGCCAACGACGACCGCCGCGGCCGCGGCGTCTTCCAGTCGGCCATGCGGGGACTCACGCGGCTGCGGGAGCGTAAGATACTTTTCGGCGTCGCCACAACCGTCACCGGCGAGAACCTCGACGAAGTGGTTTCCGACGCCTACGTCCGCGAGTTCATCGCCCGCGGAGCGATGTACCTGTGGTACTACGTCTTTCGCCCGGTGGGGGCCGACCCGTCGCCACGGCTCTGCGTTTCGCCCCAGCAGATGCTCGAATTCCGCCGCCGGCTCTTGTGGCTGCGCCGGCGTCATCCGATTATCCTGATCGACACTTATTGGAACGCGGCCGGCGAGGCGGTTTGTCCGGCCGCACGGGGCCTCGGGTTCCACATCGGCCCGCAAGGCAGCATCGAGCCCTGCCCGCCGCTCTCGTTCGCCCGGGAAACGATCCGCGACCACGGCGGCGACTTGTTCCGGACGATCAACGAGAGCGAATTCCTGCGCGGCTTCCAGGAATTCGTCAACCAGCGGACCCGGGGCTGCGTGATTCTCGAGCATCCCGAGGAACTGGCCGAGTACCTGCGCCGGATGTCCGCCACCGACTACAGCGGCCGCGACGCGCTGTCGGAAATCGCCGCGAGCACGGCCCGAAGCAGCCACCATCTTCCCGGCGAGGAAATGCCCGAGGACTATTGGTTCTATCGACTGCTGAAGCGCCAGCTCTTCTTCGGCATGGGCGGGTATGGGTAGGCGGTCGGTTGTCAGTTACCAGTTACCAGTTGTCGGTTGTCGGTAGAAAAAAACGCCCCCGCACTGCGTGCGGGGGGTGGCGTTCACGAACCCCATACGCACGAAGTTAAGGTATTTGATCTTCCAATAAAAGCGGGAAGTCCTTAAACCAGCACTGTTTGGAACAAAACACGGCTGGAAGAAGGAGCTTCCCAATGCAGATCGTATCGCAGACGGCGGTGGCAATGCAA
>JAPLNP010000447.1 GCA_026401055.1 Planctomycetia bacterium | reverse complement strand
CCTGGACCCGCCCGCCCGTGGCCACGTTGACGAGTCCGAACAGGCCGATCCAGACCCCAAGCACACCGAGGAGGATCGCAAAGATGCACACGGCTTGCAGCATTCCGCTCGGTTTGGCCATGGTCCCACCTGGTTTCTGCTGGCAACCGACAACCGCCGCTACTCCCACTCGATCGTCGCCGGGGGCTTCGAGCTGATATCATACACGACGCGGTTGACGCCGGGAACCTCGTTGATGATCCGCGTGGAAATTCGGGCCAAGACGTCGTAGGGCAAATGGCTCCAGTCGGCCGTCATGAAGTCTTCGCTCTGGATCGAGCGGACCGCCACGGCGTCCTCGTACGTTCGGGCGTCGCCCATCACCCCGACGCTCTGGATCGGCAACAGCACGGCAAACGACTGCGACGTCTCGCGGTACAGGCCCGCCGCCTTGATCTCCTCGACCACGATCGCGTCCGCCTCGCGGATCGTGTCGAGACGCTCCCGAGTGACCTCGCCGAGGCAGCGCACCGCCAGCCCCGGGCCGGGAAACGGATGTCGCCAGACGATGTCCTCCGGCAGTCCCAACTGGAGCCCCAGCCGCCGGACTTCGTCCTTGAACAGATCGCGCAGCGGCTCGATGAGCGTGAAGACCAGATCCTCGGGCAGTCCGCCGACGTTGTGGTGCAGCTTGATGGTGGCGGCGGGGCCGTCCTTGCTTCCGCCGCTTTCGATCACGTCGGGGTAGAGCGTGCCTTGGGCGAGGAATCGGGCATTCTCGATCTTGGCGGCCTCGGCGGCGAAACACTCGATGAAGGCGTGCCCGATCTTGCGACGCTTCTCCTGCGGCCGCGTTTCGCCCGCCAGCGCGGCGAGAAAGCGGTCCTCGGCTTGAACGACGTGCAGGTCCGTCTTGAAATGGTCGGAGAACTCCTTGATGACCGATTCGGCCTCCGCCTTGCGCAAGAGCCCGTTGTCGACCAGTATGCACGAGAGCCGCGGCCCGATCGCCCGGGCCAAGAGCGCCGCGACGACCGCGGAATCGACCCCGCCGGACAGCCCGCAAATCACCCGGCTCTCGCCGACCTCGGCACGAATCCGCCGGATCGTCTCGTCGGCGAAATCGCCGAGCTTCCACGTGCCCGCGCATCCGCAGACCTTGGTCAGGAAATTGCGCAACAACTCCGAGCCGTGGGGCGTGTGGGTCACCTCGGGATGGAACTGCAAGCCGTAGATCGGCAGCCGGCGATGCTTCACGGCGGCCACCGGACACGTCGCGGTCGCCGCCAAGGGCTGGAACTCCTCCGAGACCTGGGCAACCTGGTCGCCGTGGCTCATCCAGACCTCGATCGTCTCGGGCACGCCCTCGAACAGGGCGTCGGCGGCCGTGACGCGGCATTGGGCACGCCCGTACTCCCGGGCCGGGGCGCTCTGGACCCGGGAACCCAAGGCGTCCGCGATCAACTGCATCCCGTAACAGATCCCCAGCACCGGCAGCCCGAGCCGAAACAACTCCGGGTCGCACTTGGGGGCCCCCGCCTCGTAGACGCTCGAAGGGCCGCCCGAGAGGATCAAGCCCTTGGGGCCGATCTCGCGGACCCGCTCGGCCGAGATGTCGTGGCGGACGATTTCGCAGTAGACCTGTTGCTGCCGAACCCGCCGGGCGATCAGTTGGGCGTACTGCGACCCGAAATCGAGCACCAAAACCTTCTCATCGGCAAGCCGGGGCACGCGAGTCTCCTTTGGGGGAAACCCCGAATTATAGGGCGATCGGCTAAGACGTGCCAGGGGCGGGAATCGGTGGGTAGTAATACTACAGCGCACCTTGATCGTTTACGGTGGAATACAGCAGCGTAGTTCTTTGGAGACGCCCACACCCCGGCACAAAAGGCGCGTTCGCTGCGATTGTCAGGACCGTGAGCGTACTCTATACTTAACGATTCGTTCCCGTCTGCGGTTGCCCCTCGCGTTGGGGGGCCAGACGAACGAAGACAGTTTCTTACCTTCTTTTGGGGGTGGCGTGATCGGCGTCCCGGGCCTGCTCCCGTGGCCGCCCTTTGCTCTCACCGTCCGGGGTCGTAACACACGAAATATGGTCAACCGCAACTTAATTCGAGGTCTGGATCTTAGCGAACACGAATGGCAGTCGGAGCTGTCGCAGGCGTTGGAGGGCGCTCCGCCGGAAGACATCGATTGGGGCGGCCAGGAAATCGCCGTCAATCAGATTGTCCAGGGCAAGGTGCTCCGGATCGACGGCGACTTCGTGCTGGTCGACGTCGGCTACAAGAGCGAGGGCGTCATCCTGCGCAACGAGTGGGACGAGAACGAGCCCCCGCCCTTGCCCGGCCAAATGATCAAAGTCCTGATCGAAGACGTCGAGGACGTCTTGGGTCGGGTGGACGAGTCGCGGGGCATGATCAGCCTCAGCAAGCGGAAGGCCGAGAAGATCGAGGCCTGGATGAAGGTGATGGAAACCGTCCACGAAGGGGACGTCGTCACCGGCCAGGTCACGCGGAAGATCAAGGGCGGACTGCTGGTGGACATCGGCGTGAACGTCTTCCTGCCGGCCAGCCAGGTCGACATCCGCCGCCCCGCCGACATCGGCGACTACATCGGCCGCACCATCCAGTGCATCGTCCTGAAGATCGACGAGGCCCGGCGAAACATCGTCGTCAGCCGCCGAACGCTGATCGAGGCCGAGCGGGCCGAAAAGAAAGCGCAATTGCTCGAAGACCTGGCAATCGGGCAGGTCCGCAAGGGCGTCGTCAAGAACATCGCCGAATTCGGCGCGTTCGTGGACCTCGGGGGGATCGACGGGCTGTTGCACATCACCGACATGAGTTGGGGTCGCATCAATCACCCCTCCGAAATGGTCGCCATCGACGAGGAAATCGAGGTGCAGATCCTGCACATCGACCGCGAGAAGGAGAAGATCGCCCTGGGGCTGAAGCAGAAAATGGCCAGCCCCTGGGAAGAGGTCGAACAGAAGTATCCCGTCGGCTCCCACATCAAGGGCACCGTCGTCAACGTCATGAGCTACGGCGCCTTCGTCAAGCTGGAAGAGGGAATCGAGGGCCTGGTCCACATCAGCGAGATGTCCTGGACCAAACGGATCGGCCATCCCAGCGACCTGGTGCAGATCGAAGACCTCATCGACGTCGTCGTGCTGGGCATCAACAAGGAGAAACAGGAGATCTCGCTGGGCATGAAGCAAACCCAGGAGAATCCCTGGGACCAGGTCGCCCATCGCTATCCGCCGGACAGCGTCGTCACCGGCACCGTCCGCAACCTGACCAATTACGGGGCGTTCATCGAGATCGAGGAAGGCATCGACGGCCTGCTGCACGTCAGCGACATGTCGTGGACCCGAAAGATCAGCCATCCCAACGAGGTCGTCGAGAAGGGCCAGCAAATCGAGTGCAAGGTCCTGTCCGTCGATCAGAACCGACGCCGCATCGCGCTGGGGTTGAAGCAGTTGAACGAGGATCCGTGGGCGAACGACATTCCGGGCAAGTACGCGCTCGGGCAGATCGTCCGCGGCACGGTCACCAAGATTACGAATTTCGGCGTCTTCGTCGGACTCGAGGACGGGCTGGAAGGCCTGTTGCACATCTCCGAACTGGCCGATCACAAGGTCGAAGACCCCGAAGAAATCGTCAAGGTCGGCGAGGAAATCGAGGTGAAGGTCCTCCGCGTCGATCCGGACGAGCGGAAGATCGGGCTGTCGCGCAAACGGGTCGAATGGGCCGAGGAAGCCGAAGCCGAGGCGGCCAAGGAAGAAGCCAAGGGCGCTTCCGATTCGTCCGCGCCGGCGGTCAGGCACGTCGACCTCAAAGGCGGCGTCGGCAGCAGCTCCGGCCCGCTGATCGCGCCCATCCCCAGGCATAAAGCGGAAAAGTCAGCCAAGACGGACCAAGCGGCCGAGGACGTCGCGGAAGCAGAGTCGGCAGAACCGGAAGAACCGTCCGGCGACTCCGCCGAGGAAACCGACAAGTAGGCGCTCGGCCGGTCCCGCTCGAAACCTGATCCATCCTGGCCCCGCCGGTCCATCCCGGCGGGGCCGTTTTCTTCCGCATTGCCCGAAACTCGCTTACATTCGCCCCACCTCATCACGCACGCGCTTCGTTGCAGAAAGCTTCCCGGCGGCGTCGATAGTGGACTCTGGATGAATGTCCCAGGACCACTGACGGTACGCTTCCACATGCCCACGACTCAACGAAAACCTTCCCTCTCGTCCGTCCAATCCCCGTTGGAAACGTACCTGAGGGAGATCAACGAAACGCAGTTGCTCTCGGCCGGCGACGAACAGGACCTGGCCATCGCCATCGGACAGGGCAACACCCAAGCCCGCGATCGCATGGTCCGCGCCAACCTGCGCCTCGTGGTCAATATCGCCCGCGGGTACACGGGCAAGGGCCTGGGCTTACAGGACCTGATCGAAGAGGGCAATCTCGGACTGCTGCGGGCAGTCGAAGGGTTCGATCCGGCCATGGGTACCCGGTTCTCGACCTACGCGAGCTACTGGATCAAGCAGTCGATCAAGCGGGCGTTGATCAACACGGCCAAGACGATCCGCATCCCGGCCTACATGGTCGAGTTGCTCTCGAAATGGCGCCGCGCGAGCACCCGGCTGACCGAGGAACTCGGCCGCACGCCCACGCCCGAGGAAGTTGCCCGCGTCCTCGGCTTGCCCTGCAAAAAGCTCCCCATCATCAAGAAGGCCATCCGCATCTACAACCTCACGCCGCAGACGGACCAGGCGGAGGCGGGCTGGTCGCTGGGCGAAATGGTCATGGACGATCGCGCGCGACCGCCCGAGGACGATCTGATCGAGCACGACAACCTCAGGCACGTCCTGCGGCGTCTGGACACGATGGACCAGCGCGAGGCCACGGTGCTGCGGATGCGTTTCGGCCTGGCCGACAACGAGCCCCGCACGCTCAAGGAGATCGGCGAAACCCTGGGACTGACGCGCGAGCGAGTCCGCCAGATCGAGACCGAGGCCCTCAACAAGCTCAGCGAGAGCCTCAACGGGCCGAAAGAGGCGTAGGGTGGCATCGGGCGCCACGGTTGGCTTGCCCAGTAGTGCCGCGGCGTGTGTTACCGCTTTCTTCTGACAGGCGGCGTCATGCCATGCAGATTGCCCGGGACTAGCCAAGTCGGCTGGATTTGGCCATGGATCCCAAGTCTGCCACGGTATTCGCGGGCACGAGACGACGTCCTGAGCACGGCGTAGGCGTTCTGAGATAGTCTCTTGCCACTTATCGCAACTTCGCGCCGGTCACCGAGCGAATGTAGTCCACTTCGGCGGCGTCGTACGGCGTGCCGTCCTTGCGGAAGACGTCGTGGAACCACACTTTGGGCTCGGCGGTGTAAGGCTTCTGCCACGAGTCCCAGGGATAGATCGTCTGCGATTTGCCGTCGACGAAGCCCCAGTTGTACGCGCCGATCTTCTCCTGCTTGAAGAAGGACAGCATGGGATCGAACCGGCTGCCCGCCGGCCGGGCCATGTACTCCGTGCACAGAACCGGCCGGTTCAACGGCCGCAGCCGCTCGACGAATGCCCGCACGTCCTTCAACTCGCCGTAGCTGTGGAAGCTCAGAATGTCCGACTCGTCGAGCATCACCCGCTCGATCGGCGGCGCCTTCTCTCCCGGCGGGCGCAGAATCCAAACGCCGGCGGTGAGCGGCTGCGACGGGTCCGCTTCGCGGGCCCAGACAAAGACCTTCCCGAGCAACGCCGTGGCCATCTCGGCCTTGTTCGACAACTCGGCGCGCGAACCGCTCGCTCCATAGGAATTCTCGTTGGAGTTGTCCGGCTCGTTGAAGAGGTCCCAGGCTTGAACCCGCCGGTCGTCGCGGAAATGGCGGACCAGACCGTGGACGTAGGGCCGCAACTCGTCGTGACGCGCCGGGTCGCCCAAGATCGCCGCCCCGGGGGCCTGCACCCAGCCGCTGTTGTGGACGTGCGGTCGGGGCTCGCGCTGAGGGCCGAGCTTGGGCTCCGGGTCCCACACGCCGTCCAACGGCACGAACACCACGCCGATTCCATGCTTGTCGGCAATCGCCAGGAACTGCTCGACCCGCGCGAGGAACCCCTCGCGATCCTGCTGCCAGAGCAGATTGTGCAGAAACACTCGGACGCTGTTGAAACCAAGCCCCTCGGCCCAGCCGAGTTCGCGATCAATCGTCTCGGGGTCGAACGTTTCGGCCTGCCACATCTCCAGTTGATTGATGGCCGTGCTGGGAATGAAGTTGCAGCCGACCAGCCAGGGCTGCTTCGACCACCAGGCATTGGCTTGCTCCGTCGTCCAACGCTCCCGGGCGAAGGTCGCGGGACAGAGAAGCAACGTCAAGGCGATGGCGGTCAGGCCGAGTCGATGAAACCGTGCGTTCATGGGTGTTTCCTCGCGTGGGATTCCGTGCCGGGGGATGCGCCCGATCGGCCCGTTGCAGTCGATATAGGTTACCTCCCCCAAGCCGCCGCTGCCAGACGCCGAACGGCGGTCCGAGGATCGTCGTGTTCCGCCGTGTCACGAACCATGAGAATCCAGGATAGTCCCGCCCGATTGGCGACATAATGACAATGTGGCCCGGCCGCCCCCGGCTGCGCGGTTATGCTACACTTTCACATCCCATCCCTGGAAAAAAATAGTATAACTCTTTTGGGGAATGCCATGTGTGGAATCGTCGGATACGTCGGGGCGGCTGAGGCGGTCGATTTCCTCATTGGCGGCCTGCGACGGCTCGAGTACCGGGGATACGACAGCGCGGGCGTGGCAACGATTACGCCCGGGGGTTATCTCGCTTTAGCCAAGAGTGTCGGTCGAATCGAGGAACTTGTGCGGCAGGAAGCCGAAACGCCCACGCCGGGGCGAATCGGCATCGGCCACACCCGCTGGGCTACGCACGGCTCCCCTACCGTGGCGAACGCCCATCCGCACCTCGGCGGCGACGGGGTGCTGGCCGTGGTCCATAACGGCGTGATCGAGAACTTCCTGTCGCTGCGGTGCCGGCTGGAGGCCGAGGGATACCACTTCGCCTCGGCGACCGACACCGAGGTGATCGCCCATCTCGTGGCCAGTTGTCTCGCCAAGCAGCCGCCGGCGCGCGGCTCGGCGGCCGGGACCTACGAGCCGCTGATCGAAGCGGTGCAGGCGGCGCTGGCGCAACTGCAAGGGACTTTCGGCCTGGCGATCCTGTTTCGCGACTATCCGGAGGTGATGATTGCGGCCCGGCGGGGAAGTCCGCTGATTGTCGGGGTCGGCGCCGGCGAGCATTTCGTCGCCAGCGACACGTCGCCCCTTGCCGGCCGAACCGACAAGATCGTTTTCCTGGCCGACCACGAACTAGCCGTCATCACCGCCAACTCGCTGCGCGTCATCCACCGCGATCAGGGACACGTCAAGCACAGCGTCAAGGTGCTCGATCTTCAGTCGGGCGACGTCGACACGGGCGGGTACGATCACTTCATGCTCAAAGAGATCTTCGAGCAGCCCGAGTCGATCGCCAACGCCATGCGGGGACGGCTCGACCTGGACGCCGCCACGGCGAAGCTGGGCGGGTTGAACCTGGCGCCCCGCCATCTTCATCACCCAAAGCGGCGAAACGGCCGACACGCTCGCGGCGTTGCGCGAGATCAAGCGCAAGGGGCATCCGACGCTGTCGATCTGCAACGTCGTGGGCAGCACGATCGCCAACGAGGCCGACGGCGGGATCTACCTGCACGCCGGTCCGGAAATCGGCGTCGCGTCGACCAAGGCGTTCACGTCGCAGTGCGTCGTCACCAGCCTGCTGGCCTTGTATTTCGGGCGGCTGCACCACCTGAGTTTCGACGCCGGCATGCGCGTGATCCAGCAGTTGCAGAACCTGCCCGACAAGGTCCGCGCCGCGCTGGACACCAACGATGCAGTGCGGCGGATCGCCGAGAAGTACGCCCGGTGCAACAACTTTCTGTACCTCGGCCGGCAGTTCAATTTTCCGACGGCGCTCGAAGGGGCGCTCAAGCTCAAGGAGATCAGCTACATTCACGCCGAAGGCTATCCGGCGGCGGAGATGAAGCACGGACCGATCGCGCTGGTCGACCGCAACACGCCCAGCGTGTTCCTGATGCCGCACAGCCTGGTTTACGACAAGGTGATGGCGAACCTTCAGGAGATCAAGGCCCGGGGCGGCCCGGTGATCGCCGTGGTCGGCGAGGGCGACACCGTGGCGGCCGACTTGGCCGACGACGTGATCGAGATTCCCGCGGTCGAGGAGTTCCTGCAGCCGATCGTCAGCATCATTCCGCTGCAACTGTTGGCCTACCACATCGCCGTCTGCCGGGGCTGCGACGTCGACAAGCCGCGAAACCTGGCCAAAAGCGTCACCGTCGAGTGACCCGCGGGATCGCACGCCCCGAAGAAGATCGCTGAAAGGGCGTGGCTGCGTCGCCGCCGATGTCCGCCGCGCCCTTTTCGCCTGGGGCAACGCCCTTGGGGACAACTCTCGCCTCCGCGGTAACGTCCGGTGTCTCGTCCTCGCAATCGCTTCGACCGGAACAGACTGCCCTGTTTATGATTGCGGTGTTGGGCGGGCCGCGACATTCCGATATTGAGCATTAGTGAAGCGTTGCGGTTGGCGGGGTCATTCTTGCCGACCCGGCGCGGCCTGGAATCGCGTGCGTCCACGCTTTCGGGTTTCGGGGCAGACGGACATCCGTTGATTCACCGGACGGATGGACTCTGGGGCAGTCGGCGGGAAGCGTGCGTGGCGGTAGCGCCACGGCCAGCCCGCCCATGCTCTCACGACCACTGCTGGTCGGCCCCCGCGCGAAAGAGCGACTCGCACGGCAAGCACGCGCGCCGTGGCTCGCGTGCCTCGATTCGGGCGACACGTGGATCGCCGCCGCTGGAAATCGCGCGGCAGACACAACCCAAGGGGCAGAACTCATGGCAAGTCTATGCCAGGGCGCCGACGCGCCCACGGCCGTCTCTTCCGACACCCAAGTGAGCGGTATTCGAGGCCGAGTCGAGGTTCGTCGGGCGGACTTAGGAGTCGAAGCGCTCTCCGGACCCACAAGCGCCCACGCGGCCGGCGCGCCCGGCGAAGGGCCGCTCGTGCTGGTTGCCGGCGAGGGAAATGCGGCCAGACAGACCTTGCGCCGGCTTCTCGAAGCGGCCCGCTACCGCGTCATCGAAGCCGAGACGGGTCGCGCCGCGCTGGCGGCGATGTCCAGCGACGTCGACCTGCTGATCGCGAACCTGGCCATGCCTGAGCTCTCCGGCCGCGATTGCCTCCGCCACGTCAAGAACCATTATCCCGACGTGCCGGTGATCCTGATTTCGAGGATGGGCGACGTTCCCGAGGTCGTCTCGGCCATGAAGGAAGGCGCCTTCGAGTGCTTCACGCGATCCTGCCATCCCGAGCAGTTGCTCGCGCGGGTCCGCGAGGCTACCCGGCTGGCGCGTCTGGCGAAGGAGAATCGCGGGCTGCGCCGGGCGATCAGTTGTCCGACGGAGGACGTTGCGGTCACGGGCAAGTCGCCGGCCATGCACGCCTTGCGACAGCAGATCGACACGTTCGCCCGGCTGGATTCCAACACGCTGGTGACCGGGGCCGCCGGCACCGGCAAGACCACCGTCGCGCGTTGGATCCACGCCCACGGCGCCCGCGCGGAAAAGCCGTTCGTCGTGCTGCATTGCGGCGTCATGCCCCGGGACGCGATCGAGGCGGAGTTGTTCGGACAGACGCGAGGGAACCTCGGCGTCTCGGGGCTCGAACGGCCCGGCCGCGTCGAACTGGCCGACGGCGGGACGCTTCTGTTCGAGGAGATCGGCGAACTGCCGGCGGACCTCCAGGTCCGGCTGTTCCACCTGCTGCGAGACCGGACGGCGTGTCGCGCGGACACGGGAGTCTCCTCGCGAGTGGACGTTCGCGTGATCGCCACGACGACCGAGGACCCGGCGGTCTTGTGCCGTCAAGGGACGCTGCGCGAGGATCTGCTGTTCCGGCTCGACGTGCTTTCGCTGCGGATGCCGCTGTTGAAGGACCACATCGAGGACATTCCGGACATCGCGGCGGCGATCCTGCTGCGGATCGCCCGGCGACGCGGATGTCCCGCGCCGGATCTCACCCCGGATGCCGTCAAGGCCCTGCAGCAATACAGTTGGCCCGGCAACGCCCGGGAACTGGAAATCGTCCTGGACCGCGCGTTTGCGCTCAGCCACGGTTCGACGATCACGCGGAAGAACCTTGCCCGGCCTTGTGGGCTGCCCGCCGACCGTCCGCAAGCCGACGGGTGCGGCATGGGGTTGGCGGGGTTCACCCTGGCCCAGATCGAGCGCCACGCGATTATCGAGACGATGCAGGCGTGTGACGGCAACAAGGCCAAGACCGCCAGGAAGCTCGGCGTCAGCGAGAAGACCATTTACAACAAGATCAAGCAGTACGATCTTCGCGACGTGGTTTGAACGCCGGCGGCCACGACCGAGCGCGCTGGGCGCCATCCGGCGTCAAACGCTTTCGACCGCTTCGTGGCCGGCCGCCTCGTGGTAGCGGTCGACCAGCGTCTTGCCGGGCGCCGCGATCTTCAGCAACGGAGCGAAGTCGGCGAATTGGCGGTCCACCTCGCCGAGCAACTCCTCGATCGACGGCCCCCTCGCCGGGCGCGCCTTGTCGAAGTACTTTTCGAACGCGCGATACTCGGGCCAGGCCGTATCGGGGGTCATCGGCAGCAGGGCCGAAAGCGAAACGGCCAGCTTGCCCGGCTCGCTGTCCGCGTGCGCCGACCACCGCTCGACGTCCAGATGGTCCTCGATCAGCACGGCGAAGGCCTCGGGCAGATCCCATTGCCGGGCCATGATGCCGGCGGCCTCGGCGTGCGTCCACCCGAAGACGTGCTCCTCCAGCCGGGAGAGCCGGACCTGGTACGCCGCCTTGCCTTGCGCTCCGAACAGCTTGGCGTAAGCTACCGGGACTTCCTTGGCCAGCAAGGGAACGGCCATGTCCTGCAACAGGGCCGCGGCGAACGGCTCTTCGGCATCCCGCATTCCCAGCATGCGGCCCATCGCCCGGGCAAACAATCCGCGGCGGAGCGAGTCTTGCCAGAGTTTGGCGAGATCGAACGCGCCGCACTTGGGGTTGGGGATCATGCTGAAGATCGCGCTGTAAAGCGCGAAGTTCTTGATCGTCCGCACGCCGACCAGGGTGATGGCCTGTTTGACGTTGGAGACCTCGTGGCGGAAGCCGAAGTACGAGGAATTGACGAATCGCAACACCTGCACGGTCAAGCCGGGATCGACTTCGATGACCGTGGCGTACTCGGCCGGCCCGCTGTCGGGATCGCGGGACACGTTCAACAGCCTCAGCGCGCTTTGCGGCATCGCCGGCAACTGGCCGGCCCGGAAGATTTCACGCAGATCGACCGAGGGAAACTCCGCGGCTTTCATGGGACGGCCACCTTCTGGCGAACGTGCGGGAACGAAACGAACACCGGCGCGGCGGCCCGAACAAAACGAGTGCCCCACCAGCGAAAGGTTAGCTCACAACCGAACTCTCGGCAAACCCAAGCCGAACACCCAAGCGGATCAACCGTTGTCTTCCGAGAAACCGGCAACACCGGTCGCCACCGGCTGCCTGTCAACCAGTGTGTCGGCGAGGCATGGCGCCACCGCAAGCGGAGCCGACGCCTCGGCACGGCCGGACGAGCCGGCAGTGGCATCCCCGCTGGCAGGCGTCAGGCTGGTTGACACTCGCGGCTCGGCTGGATACTCTGATCGTACGCCTCCGCCCCAACCCGTCCCCGGAGGGACGCGGGGAACGATTTTAGGAGCCCTCTTGGCATTCCGCACGGTTCCAGTAAGGAGATGTTCCCATGACGGACAAGAAGGTCAACGTCGCGATCGTCGGGCTTGGCTTCGGGGCCGAGTTCATCCCCATCTACCAGAGGCACCCCGACGCGAACATGCTCGCCGTCTGCCGGCGGAACGAGGCGGAGATGAACCGGATTGCCGATGCGTTCGGCGTCGAGAGGCGATACGCGAAATACGAAGACGTTCTGGCGGACCCCGACGTGGATTTCGTCCACATCAATTCGCCCATCCCGGACCACGCCTGGATGTCGATCCAGGCGCTGCGGGCCGGCAAGCACGTCATGTGTACCGTGCCCATGGCCACCACGATCGACGAGTGCCGGCAGATCTGCGAGCTGGTCCGCGAGACGGGCCTCAAGTACATGATGGCCGAGACGGTCGTCTACAGCCGCGAGTTCCAGTTCATCCGAGAGATGTACGAAAGAGGCGAGCTCGGCAAGATCCAGTACATGCAGGCGTCGCACCCGCAGGACATGCAAGGCTGGCCGGAGTATTGGGAGCGGATGATCCCGATGCACTACGCGACGCACGTCGTCAGCCCGGTCCTGGGGCTGGTCCGCGGCCGCGCCGAGTACGTGAGCTGTTTCGGCTCGGGCACGATCGACGACCGGCTCGCCGAGAAGTCCGGCAACCGCTTCGCCGTCGAGTCGTGCCACATCAAGATCATGGACTCGGACGTCGCCGCGCACATCTGGCGATTCCTGTTCGACACGGCCCGGCAGTACCGCGAGAGCTTCGACGTCTACGGATCGAAGAAGAGCTTCGAGTGGGCGCTGGTGGAGGGCGAGGAGCACGTCGTCCACACGGCGAAGAAGTCCGAGCCGGAGATCCCCGAGCGGGTCGCCGTGCCCGACTACGCCCATCTCTTGCCCGAGGAAATCCGCGAGTTCACCGGAACGATCCAGAACGCCGAGCACCTTTCGTTCATCCAGGGGGCGGGCCACGGCGGTTCGCATCCGCACCTGGTCAACGAGTTCGTCCGCGCCCTCGTGGACGACCGCGACCCGTGGCCCAACGCCACCTTGAGCGCCAACTGGACCTGCGTCGGCATCTGTGCTCACCAGTCCGCCACCCAAGGCGGCGCGATCGAAAGGCTGCCGGATTTCACGCTTGCGTGACGCTTTCGGCCTTGCACTTGGGCAAGCTCGTAGGACCACGCCAGCCGGTGCCGCAACAACTCCGTCTCGCCGTCGGGGCCGCTGTCGCCTGACTCGGCGAACACGGCGTCCCGGGCGGCGACCTGCGCGGACAGAGCGGCCTCGGAGCGTGCTTCGCCCGCGGCACGGCTCGCCGGAACGGGCTCGATCCGCCGGCGGCTTGGGTTGGGCGTGCCGAGCAAGACGGGACCAATCAACGGCGCCCCGCCCGGCGGAACCGGCTCGACCGGCGGCGGGACATCCGGCCGACCCCCTTCACTCGGCGACGGCAACATCGCCCGCCAATGGGCTCCCAGAATCGAAGCGTCCCGATCGTCCACCAGTCCGTCCCCGTTGAAATCGCCGTGACGGGTTGCTCCCGACGACGACCAATGCGCCGCCAGAATCGCCGCGTCGGCGTCATCCACCCTGCCGCTGTGATTCGCGTCGCCGGGCAAAACGTTCATCGCAAAGTCGAACCCGCCGCCCCCGAGCGTATTGCCCGCCCAGTCCTCCACCGTGCCGTCGAGCGTGATCGAAACCCTATCCGTATCGAGCCGCTGCGCCAGCGTCCACATGGCCGCGTGCGTGGCGGCGTCATAGCTGAAATCCGCAACGGCATATCCCGCCACGTTGACGCCGGAAACCCCGACGTCGTCCTGGCCGACCATGGCATCCTCGTCGAAGACGATCGTAATCTGATCCAAGTTGCCCAAGGGCAGCGCGTCAAGTTGTCCGATGCCCATCGGTACGCGATACCCCAGCCGCGCCACATCGGGATGTCCGAGTCCCTCGGCGTCCAAGTAGTCCAGGAACTCGTCCGTCCAGGCGGTTCCCTTGACAAGGACAGATTCAACGGCCGGTCCGACGGTATCCAGCATGAAGGTCACGATCTCGTCAGCACCATTATTGATCGGGTTGCCCGCCGCGTCCGTCAGCGTGCCCGTCCCACAGAGTATCACGGTGTAGTCCCCGTCGACGGTCAACGGCGTGTCCAACGTGACGGTCAGAGCGTCGCTTCCCCAGCCCGCAATCGCATCCGGCGTCACCGGATTCCCGTTCGGATCTGACACCACCACGTCACTATCCTGGCCGTAGACCGACTCGATGAACATGACAGTCAATTCGGGCGTCGCGTCACTCGTCATTCGGTCTTGATCATTAGCGCCGGTATCGTCACTCAGTCGCGGTGCAACGTCGAAGGCATACGCTGACCCCGAACCGTCGCCGAGGTCACCGTCGCCGCGTGCCGTAACGATGGCGGTGCTGCCGCTGATCGCGACGGCGCCGCCGAAGACGTCACCGTGCGCTGCGTCCGAAGCTGTCCATTTCGCAGCGAGGGTCCAACCGGAGCCGGTGTCCTTGAAGACATAAGTGGAGCCGGAACCGAGGCCATAGTCATCGTCGAAGCACGCGCCGACGATCGCCGTGTCGCCGCTGATGGATACCGAGCTGCCAAAGTAATCGCCCGCCGCCCCATCGTCGGCCATCAGCTTGGCAACCTGGCTCCAACCTGAGCCGGTGTCGTCGAAGACGTAGGCCGAGCCGGAACTGAGACCATGGTCATCGTCGAAGCATGCGCCGACAATGGCCGTAGTCCCACTGATCGAGACGCTGTCGCCGAAGGAGTCGCCTGCCGCGCCATCGTCGGCGGTCAGCTTGGCGACTTGGATCCATCCGTCGCCGGTGTCCTCGAAGATATAGGCCGAACCGGACTCGTCGCCATCGTCATCATCGGCGTAGGCACTGACGACGGCCGTATGGCCGCAGATCGAGACGGAGCCTCCGAAGTAATCACTCGCCGTCCCATCGCTGGCCGTCAGCTTGGCAACCTGCGTCCAGCCCGAGCCGGTGTCCTCAAAGACGTAGGCCGAACCGGAGTCGTCGCCATCGTCATCGTCGCCGTGCGCGCCGACAACGGCCGTGTTCCCGCTGATTGAAACGCTATGGCCGAAGTGGTCGGCTGCCGCGCCATCGTCGGCGGTCAGCTTGGCGACTTGGATCCATCCGTCGCCGGTGTCCTCGAAGATGTAGGCCGAACCGGAAGACGTTCCCCCGTCATCGTCGAGATCCGCCCCGATGATCGCCCTCGTCCCGCTGATCGAAACGCTGCAGCCGAAGTAGTCGTCTGCCGCGTCATCGTCGGCGGTTAGCTTGGCGACCTGGATCCATCCGTCGCCGGTGTTCTCGAAGATGTAGGCCGAACCGGAAGACGTTCCCCCGTCATCGTCGAGATCCGCCCCGATGATTGCCCTCGTCCCGCTGATCGAAACGCTACAGCCAAAATAATCAGCCGCCGCGCCGTCGCTGGCCACCAGCTTGGCAATTTGTTCCAGGAGTTGCATGGGTCCTAACGTATCGATCGTCACGCGAATCGCCTTGCCCGGAGGCGACTCGTTCCCCGCGGTGTCAACGGCACGGGCAGTGTAATCGGATGTGCCGTCGCGCTGGCTGAACGGCGTGTAGATCGAGCCGCTCTCGAAATCGCCACTGATGCGGACGCCGTCGCGGTAGATGCGGAAGTAGGACGCGGTATCAACGTCGAACGTAGGCGTGCTGTCACTGGTAATCCTGTCCGTTCCGTCGATGCCACTATCGCTGCCGGGTTGCAGATCGAGGGCGGGCGATGCGGTGGGTGCCTGGGTGTCGATTGTCACGTTCAGCACGGCACTCGCGCCAGACTCGTTGCCCGCCGCGTCAATGGCGGTAACCGTGTATTCGTAGGTGCCGTCTGCCACGCCGGCGTCCGCGTATCTCGTCCCACTCTCGTAATCAAGGCTGATCTGAGTGCCGTCGCGATACACACGAAAGTACGGTGCCGCGGTGATGTCCAACTTGGGCATGGTACGGTTGGTCAGATTGTCAGTATCGCTGACGCCTGTGTCGCTCAGGGACGCGAGATCGGGTGCGGTCGGGGCGGCCGGCGCCACGGTGTCCAACGTGAACGTCACGGGTTCGTCAACACCATCGTTCAGCGGGTTACCGGCCGTGTCGGTGATCGTGCTCGCCCCGCGGAGCGTCACCGAGTACTCTCCATCGACAGTGAGAGGCGTGGCGAAGGTCAATGTTAGAGCGTTGCTCCCCCAGCCCGCAACGGAGTCCGGCGTCACCGGATCGCCATTCGGATCGAGCACGACCACGTCGCTATTCTCACCGTAGACAGCCTCGGCAAACCTGAATACGAGCTCGGGCGTGGTGTCATTCGTCACCCGGTCGTGAACACTGGCGCCGGTATCTTCGTCCAGCTGCCTCGCATCGTCGAAGAGATATGCCGAACCGGAATTGCTGCTGGGGGCATCGTCCCCAGTGGCTCCGCCGATCGCCGTGCGGCCGCAGATTGAGACGGCGCTTCCGAAGTAATCAGTCGCCGCTGCGTCACTGGTGGTCAGCTTGGCAACCTGCATCCAGCCTGCCCCGATGTTCTCAAAGATGTAGGCCGAACCGGACGAGCTTCCAAGGTCATCGTCGTAGACTGCCCCAACAATAGCCCTGCTGCCGCTGATCGAAACGCTCCAGCCGAACCTGTCATTCGAAGCTGCGTCGTCGGCAGTCAGTTTGGCAACCTGCAACCAGCCCAAACCGACATCCTCGAAGATATAGGCCGATCCGGCGGAGTTGCCGAGGTCGTCGTCGCCATACGCCCCAACAATCGCGCTGCTGCCGCTGATCGAAACGGACCAGCCAACTACGTCATTCGCCGCCCCGTCCCCGGCTGTCAGCTTGGCAATCTGGGTCCAGCCCAAGCCGGTATCCTCGAAGACATAAGCCGAACCGGACACGCTGCCGAGATCGTCGTCGCCATACGCCCCGACAAGTGCCCTGCCGTCGGTGACCGAAACGGACCAGCCGAAGTAGTCCCCGCCAGCGCCGTCGGTCGCCGTTAGCTTGGCAGTCTGGGTCCAGCCGGAACCGATGTCCTCGAAGATATAGGCCGAACCGGTGGAGCTGCCGAAGTCGTCGTCACGGTGCGCGCCGACAATCGCCGTCGTGCCACAGATCGCAACAGAGCCGCCGAAGTACTTGTCCGCCCCTCCGTCGTCGGCCGTCAACTTGGCAACCTGGATCCAGCCCGAAGCGCTCCTTTGGAAGATGTAGGCGGAACCGGAGAAGCTGCCCAGGGCATCGTCGCCTTCGGCCCCGACAATCGCCGTGCTTCCACTGATCGAAACGGATTTGCCGAAATGGTCCCCCGGTTCACCGTCGTCGGGACTGAGCTTGGCAACCCGGATCCGGCCCGAGCCAGTATCTTCGAAAACGTAAGCTGAGCCGGAATCGATGCCGTGGTCATCGTCGCGCGACGCGCCGATGATTGCCGTGCTGCCGCTGATGGAAACGGAGCAGCCAAAATTGTCATCCGCGGCACCATCGCCCGCCCGAAGCTTGGCGATCTGTTCAACAGGCGGTTCAACCTGCGTCGGACCGGCCGCATCAATCGTCACAATTGGTCCCGGTGAGTTGCCCGACTCCGTATCGCCCGGCTCGGTTTGCCGGGCGGTGATTGCGTGAGTGCCGTCAGCAAGGACCTGGGCGCCGTCGGTGGTGATGGTGGTCACGGCGTTGGTGGCCATCTGACTGCCGATGGCGATCCCGTCGGCGTAAAGTGTGACGATCGCGCCGGGGATCGTGCCGGAGACGGCGAAGTCGAGGGCCGTTTCCGCCGAGCTGTTGTCGCGGTTCGTCAGGTTGTCGTCGTCGAGAATGCCTGAGTCGCTGCCGGGCAGGAGATCCACACCGGTCGGCGCGAGACTCAAGAGCGAGCGGTCCTCGAGGTACTCCAACCGCAACGGGCGATGGTAGAGCAGGCGGCTTGCGGCAGGGTTGGATCCGTGTCTGGCGTGATGGGATGCTGGGCGGACCGATCGCCCGCGACGGGACACTCCGAACATGCGGTGCATGACGCGGCTCCTTTAACCTTCGCGACGTTTGCCTCGACCCGTGGGTGGCCTGCGGTACGATCGTACTACTTATACCGTGTGCGAGGGGGGGGTGTCAATAGTCCCAGGAGCGATAGAGCAAGAAATGTCTCCACGGAGGGGGTTGAATCGAACGCGGCGCGGTCCGGCCGGAAACCGTGAATCCTGGTGGGGCTCGGCCGCCGGGTGAACGGAATTCGCGCGGCCGTGGCAACGGCGACGAGTGACTGACGTGAAGGGTGGGCCGGGGCTTCGGCGGCCTCGACCCACCCTACGGACCCATCATCGATTCTCAGTGAAGTACCAATCGACGGCCAACGTCTTGGCGAGTCTGTCGCTGGGCTGCACCAGACGGGTTCGCCGCGTGGGCGTCTGGGCCCAGGCTGCAAACAGGCTCTTGTTGTCGGTCTGCCCGTCCTCGGTTTGCTCGGTCATGGCCGTGTCGACGGCCGCCGAGGCCGCCGAGGGAACGGAGGCCGCGGCTTGCGAGCCGGAGCCGCTTGCCGCGAGCACGACGCCCTCGCGGGCGCGTCCATAGACGGCGGCGAGGTAACTCAGGTCGCCCAGGCCGATCACGCCGTCGCCGTCGAAGTCGGACGCATACGTGTATCCGACGCCCGACGCGCCCACCGCGTGCTTGTACGCGGCCGCGAAGTACGACAGGTCGCCGAGGCCCACCGTGCCGTCGTCGTCCAGGTCGTAGACGAACGGCCGCAGTGCGGTCGCCGGCGGATTAGCCAGTCGCACGGCCGCCGACAGATCGTCGGCCAACGCAACGCGGGTCTCGCCGAGCGCGACGTCGCACGAGCGCGATTCGACCCGGGCATCGGCGGAAACCGGCAAGCCCGGGTCGTCCGTTGCCGGAGCGAACTGGACTCGGGCCAGCAGAACGTACTGGCCGTCGCCCAGATCGGCCGCCGATGTGCTGGCGCCCAGGCCGCGGATCACCCCGGCCGCGTCGTCGATCGTGCCCATCTGGTTCTCGGTGAACGCCGGGCCGTACTCGATCACGGTCGGCGTGAAGCAATCGGTGTTGTACGCCAGGTCGGCCATCGCCAAGGCGACGCCGACGCCGTTCGTGTCGGCCGCATTGACCCAAATCTCGACCCAATGCGTGTCCCACTCGTCGATCGACGCATCGCTTGCGGGCAGCGCGTCGACCTCGCCGCGGGCGCCCACCGTGCTGGGCGTTTTGACCAAAGTCGCGCTCAACCGGGCCGCGCCGATCGGCACGACGCTCTCGTCGATCGTCACGGGCGGATCGAAATTGCCGACCAGCGGCATGGCGTATTCGTCGCCGAACTTGGCGTAGACGTCCTTGCCGAACGGGATCGGCGTGAAGGGATGGTCGAGCGCGGGCACCAGACTTCCGTTGGCCTGGAGGGCCACCTCGCCGTCGCCGTTGTCGATCTCCCTCTCGGAAATGAGGAAGTACCACTCGGAGATTTCCTCGGGCGTGGCGCCGGCGCGGTCGGGCACCCAGAGGCCGATGTCGTCGATGCCGTCTTGGTTCATGTCGGCGGCGACCGGTCGCTCTCGGACGCCGATGAATCCGAAGTCGATCACCGCGTCGATGTGGCCGTCCCAGCCGCGCAACACGCCGTTGGCCAGGTCGAACTCGAAGTGATCGTCCACATAGGTGGCCAGGTCGTCGAAGCCGTCGCCGTCGAAGTCGCCGACGATCGCGTAGCCCCGCAGATCGCTGACCAGCGACTTGTCCACCCGGTAGTCGTGGTTCGTGTCGAAGTACCAGGTCGTGCCGGTGAACAGGCCGACTTCGTCGCCGTTGGTCGTCGAGCCATCGAAGCGGCCGGCGACGGGCAAGCCGTTGACGTGAGCCGGATCGAGAACGTCGAGGTTCGGCACGCCGTCGTTGTCGGTGTCGATCAGCCAGCGGTACTGGCCGCCGACCCTGCCGTAGGCGGCCAGCTTGTCGAAGCCGTCGGCCACGCCATTCGCGGCGGCCGCGAAGTTGCCGTTGAACACGTTGTCGCTGGTGAAGGCCAGGACGTAGGTGATGTCGCGGTTGGTGAAATCGAGATTGTAGGGATCGAACGAGAAATTCCCGTTCGTGTCGACCCAGACGCTTCCCGCCGCCCAAACGCCGATTTCCGGCCGGCTGTCGACGGTGAAGCGGGCCACGAAATCACCGCCGGGCTCGCCGTCGCCCGAGGGAAACAGCGGGGCCTCTTGCGGCTCGGCCGCGTCCGACTCGCCGTCCAGGGCGTTGCCCGCGTCGTCCATGACGTGGTCGGAGACGGTGAGTGTAAAGCGGTCGTCGGGCAGCGGCTCGTAGAAGCTCAGCCGGACAGTGGTCCGTCCGACGTCGCCCGCCACCGTGTAGTCGAGGAATTCGATCGACGCGATGGGGACGATCCCGTTGGCGTCGCCAACCAGCACGTAGTTGCCGGCCGTGGTCGCCAGGATTTCGTTCGCGGCAGGATAGACGAACACCGGGCCGCCGCCGGCGCTCTCGTCGACGCGGACTGGCCGGTCGATGAGGTCGATGTCGAGACTGTAGACCAGCGGCGTGGGGCCGTCTTCGGAGGGCTTGGGGTCGAACAGGTCGTAGTCCTCATGGCCGGCGATCGACACCTCATCGACCTGCGGCCCGCGAGTGTCGATGAAGATGTCCAGCGTCTGGTCCGCGTCGCCCAACTCATCGCTGACCGTGTTGACGTTGCCCGCCACGTCCTCGGCCGTCACGAGTATCTCGCGGACGCCGTCGAGCGGGAAGAAGTTCGGATCGTTGAGGTCGCGGATGAACGCGGTCCGCCACTGGCCGTCGGGGAAGGCCAGGTTGCCGTCCTCGGGCAGCGCCACGGTGAGGCTGTACTCGGCCGCATTGTCGATGACGTTGTTGCTCGCCGGATCGGCGTAGAGCCGCACGATCGCGTCGGCCTCGGCCCAGCCGACGAACCCAGTGGCCGTGTCGCTGGTGATCCGGTCGACGAACGTGCCGGGCTGGTCCTCGATGCCCGTGTCGGTGGCCGCCGGGTCGATGCCGATGATGCTCACCGGCGGGGCCACCGTGTCGATCGTGACCGTCAGGAGGAAGTCCTCGCTGAGGTTGCCGGCCAGGTCCTCGACTTCGAGCTTGAGGTTGTGTACGCCGTCCAACAGCGTGTAGGGGGTCACGCCGTCGGCCAGCGTGTGGAGGACCTCGGTGAAGAAGCCGTTGGCCGTGAAGTTCGGGTTGGTGACGAACGAATCGACCAGCAGCACCTCGCCGTTGTTGGCTCCGCCGCCGAACTGGCTCGGATCGGGCCGATCGTAAATCCGGTAGATGATCGTATTGGGGAAGGGATTCCCATCCCCGAGCGGCGTGTCGTCGGCCGTCACGGTGACGGTCGGCTGGTTGACGTTGGTGACGTCGTCGTAGTTGCTCCGCCCCGAGTCGCTCGCGTCGACCAGGTCGAGATAGGGTGTGTTCGGCGCGATCGCGTCGATCCAGATCCGCAGCGACTCTTCACTGCCGAGCCGCGTGATGTTGCCGGCCAGGTCCTCGACCTCGGTGACGATCCGGTAGCTCGCGTAGTGCGTCAGCGGCGAGGGGTCGTTGCTGTGATCGTCCAGCGGCTCGATGGTCACTTCCCACGAGCCGACCTGGTTGAATCCGTCCTCGGTCAGGTCGGTTCCGACGCGGCCCTGGCCGACCAGCTCGGCCGGACCCGGATTGCCCGGATCCGTCACGTCGATCGCGAACACCCGGATGATGGCGTTGTGCTCGGCGGCGCCGTCGAAGGCGGGCGTGGTGATGTTGGTCACGTTGTCGCTGTTGAAGCGTCCGCTGTCGCTGGAGGCCAAGAGGTTCGGCAGCGACGCCGCCGGGGCGACCGTGTCGACGACGAGTTCGAGCGGCTCGGAAAGCTGCGTCCGTCCGGTGGCCGGATCGGGCTGCGGCACCTCCGCGTCGTCCATTTGTCCGTCGAAGATCCGCACGGCCCCCTTAACGTAGTGGAGCCAGCCGCCGCTGTCGGCGATGAAACTGGCCTCGGGATCAAGGTCCGTGACGGGCAACTCGCCGGGCTCGAAGGTGTAGCGGAACAACGTGTTGCCCGAGGCGGCGATCGGCTCGGCGAAACCGACCGAATTACCGTTGACGAAGACTTCGACGGCGGCGCCGGGCGTGAGTCCCGCCTCGGCCTGGGCGGCCGTGAGAATGCCGATGCCCTCGAAAAAGAAGTCGTCGAGGTCGGCTTCGAGGATGATCTCCGGCGTGGTCCTCGACGTGACGTTGTCGGACTGGCTCAGGCCCGTGTCGTTGAGCACGTCGAACTGATCCTTCGCCGGCAGGTCCACGTTGTCGACCAGCGGCGCGGCGAAGTTCTCGATCTCCAGGTCATAGTAATTTCCCTCGCCGTCGGGATCGTCGAACAGACCGACCCGCAGGAAGTAGCGCTCCTGGGAAACGACCGGAATCGTGATTTGCTCGTCATCGGTGACGGAGGAGGAACTGGCGATCACGTTGCCCAGCGCGTCCTGAATCTGGATGTCCACGTCGCCCAGGGCGTCCTCGAAGAAGACGTTGAAGATCAACTTGCCGGTGTCCTGGGCCGTGATCTGGAAGAAATCCACGTCGCTGATATCCTCGAGCAACAGATCGCGGAGCGTGACCTTCTCCTCGGAACCCAGCACGGTGGCCGTGTCGATCGTGTCATCGGGTTCATACGGATCGATCACGATGGGCAACGAAGCCGAAAGGCCGCTGAGGTTGCCGGCCAAATCCTCCACGCGGGTCTGGATTGAATAGGCCCCGTAGTCCAACGGCTCGACCGTCACTTCCCAGGCGCCCAGGCCGTTGCCGATCACGCCGTCGGTGGCGTCCGAGCCCGCCACGCCTTGGCCCACCAGAACGCCGTTGGCGTAAACGCGGATCTTCGCGTTGACTTCGGCGGTTCCGCCGAAAGCCGGCTGGGTCATGTCGGTGACGTCGTCGGTGTTGCTCGTGCCGCTGTCGCTGGTGGGCAACAGGTCGGGCACGTTGGCAATCGGCGCGGTCGTGTCGAGCGTGAGCAACAAGGGCGCGGACAGTTGGCTGCGTCCGTCTTGTTGCACGAGCTGCCCGTCGAAGATCCGGACGGCCCCCTTGACGAAATTCAGCCCGCCTCCGCCGCCGACCGGGATGAACGTGGTCTTCAAGTCACCCGGGGCAAACGCGAACTGGAAGAGGGTACTGTTCGTGCCGGGCATGGGCGTGGCATAGCCGACCGACACGCCGTTGACGAAGACCTCGACGGCGGCGCCGGGGGCGCCGGCAGTGACTTCGGCCGGGCCGAGGATGTTGATTCCCTCGGCGGCAAAGTCAGCCAGGTCGGCCTCGATAAAGATCCTCGCTATTTCGTTAGACGTCACGTTATCGGAATTGCTCGCTCCCGTGTCGTGGAATGGATCGAGGACCACCGCGTCGGGCACCGGAGCGGCGAAGTTCTCGATCTCCAGGTCGCAAACGTTCGTGGCGCCGAGAAAACCGTAGACGCGCAGGTAGTACCGCTGTTGGCCGACGACCGGAATCACCAGCAGTTCGTCGTCGGTGGCGGAGGTCGCGATGCCGACTACGTTGCCGTCCGCGTCCTCGACCCGCATGTCGAGATCGCCCAAGGCGTCCTGGAAGAACATGTTGATCGCCAGCTTGCCCGTGTCCTGCGCCGTGATCTGGAAATAATCGACGTCGTCGCCGTCGTCAATCGTCAGGTCGCGCAGCGTGATCTTGGGCAACGAGCCGAGCACGGTGGCCGTCGACAAGGAGTTGTTGGTGGGCGACTCGAGCTCGTCCCGCGTCATCGGGCCGACCTCGAACTGGGCAAACGTGGTTCTCCATGCGTCCGTCGTCGCGGCCGTCTCACCGAATGCCCAAAACGTGTGGTCGTCCTGGGGATCCAACGCCAAGCCCGCGTAGTCTCCCCACCGTTGCTCGCCCTCGCCCGACGGATTGTAGCCGGCCGAGCCGCTTCGGGCGACCACGGGCGTTTCGGTGAATCCGGCGGGCTGGCCCGGCTGCCGGCCCGTGATCATCATGTCGGCAAACTGGTCGTCGGAACTCTGGGTAAACGTGAGCGCCATCTGGCCCGAGGCGTTCACGTTGATGGCCGGCATGAAGGTGTGGATGCCGGCGCCCGGATTAACGTCGCCCGCCTGAATCTCGGCATAGCCGGCGGCGGTGTCGATCTCGTACCAGCGCACGGTGGCGTCACCGTTGACGTCAATCGTGTGCGTGGTCCAGAGCGAGTCGTCTCGCCACACGGCGTTCATGAGCCGGTCGCTGAGCGTGTCGAGCGTGTCGCCGGCGCCCTGCTGCGGGGCTCCGCCGGTAAACGTGGTCCACGGAGTGAACAAGTCGTCGGCGACCAGCGTCAGGTTGTTGGCATCGTCGAACTCGTACACGTCGATGCCGTTGTTTTCCGGATCGGCGCCGACGAAAAGCTGCGGCTCGCCCGCGGCGCGGCCGACGCTCTGCGCCGGCTGCAGGATCGCGATCGGGTCGGTCCGGAAGACCGCGGGGACGTCGACCTGCGCGGTGACCGTCACCGTGCCCGCCAGCGCGTCGGCCTTATCCAGTCGGGTAATCACAACCCCGGCATATCCCTCGCTCGGAGAATCGTCGAAGTAGAAGTAGTTGCCCACGATGTAAACGCTGTCCGCGTCGGTGGCGATCTTGGCGTAGTTGATATACGCCAGGTTCTCGACCTCGTCGCCGCCGAAATCGTACGTGCCGTCGACGGCGAGCCAGCGCCAGTCGGCCGAACTCAGGGTGTCCGGAAAGTCCGAGGTGGAAACCCCGATCAGCAGGTTCGCCTCGTCGGCGCCCTCGCCGCTCTCGACCTCCTCGGCCGAAACGAAGAACCGGTCCGAATAGCGATCGTAGACCGCCCAGGGATCGAACGGCGTACTCAAATCCTCGGCGACCGTGTCGAAGAAGGTCGCCAGGGGATTCAACTCCTGCTGAGTGCCGCCCTTGTCGAACAGCGCGACGCTGGCGTTGACCAGGGCAACCAGGTTGTCGGGACCGGCAGCGGTGATCGGGTCGGGCGGACGCAGACCGGTATCGAGCATTCCGTCAAACGTGCTGTTGAGTGTCACCGACAAAAGGTGCCGCTGTTCGAGCGGCTCCAACCGCAGCCGCCGCTCGCGCCCCCAACCGCGGTTGGCCACGCCACGGGTCCATTGCCGCCAAAGCTTTTTTCCATTACCAAAAGGCCGGAGATGCTTGTCGGGCTTCATGATTCGGCTCCCCAAGAAAAGAGACAGTGGGCCAATGCGTTGCCCGGGCTGATGATCGAGCACGACCGGAAAACGCCGCGATGACGAGCCTCCACAATTTGCCCCTCGGCGCGGGTCCATCCCAACACGGCCGCCATCGTGAAGCGTGTGGCCGCAGTATACGTTGGGTAGAATGGGTCGTCAATGAGCCCCACGCGCTTTAAGGAAGATGAAAAAGGCGAATGAAATGGACAGTTTTTCGCGGACGCTCACCAGTTGAGTGGAAAATAGGCAAGTTGGGTAGCCTGAGGAAAGAGTAACGGGGTGGAGGCTTCTTCGCTGGACAGTCTCGCGGGCCCAGCCCGTTCACGGAGATCTGTCCCCGCGCCGGCGACGCGGCGGACGTTGTGCCGCCAACGACGCGTTTCCGCCGTGAAAATGGGGCTGTCCCCCTCGCGTCGCTGTTTCGAGCGCGCAAAAAAAACCGAGTTTGGGTGCGCCAAACTCGGCGTCGAGGTCTGTCCGGATGAGTCGAACCGCCGCGCTAGTAGCGGAGTTCGCTTCGAAGCACGAAGCCGTCGAACGTCAGCGTGTCGCTCAACCCGCCGAAATCGTTGGTCTGGACCGCGCCGATGAAATCGGAGGTCTTCACGGTGTTGTACCACGCGCTGACCATATATCCGGCAGTCATGCGAAGACGTCCGCTCGGGGTGGCCCAGCCGACTCCCAGTTCGAGGTCCAGCATGGGCACAATCCGCCCGGCCTTCCAAGACGTGTTGACGATCTCGGTATCTTCGCTGCTGCCCTGGAAATAGCGACCGCGAAACTCGCCGGCGACGAAGCTGGCGGCCGCCCGACCGTAGACCAGGAAGCCCGAACAAGCGGCTTGGCGTTCCCCCTCCAGGCCGACGCGGATGCCCCCGCCGTCGAAGTCGACGTTCGTGTCGACCGATTCCGTGCCGAGGGTACCGAACGTCGAGCGGAACGACTGTTCGAGGCGGCCATAACGGGCTCCCGCCACGTAGCTCAGGCGGTGCCGCGGTCCGCACAGCCAAATGCGGCGATAGTCGACGTCGATTAGCTTGTAACCGATGTCATAGCTGGCGGCCGCATCGAGCCCGTCTTCGCCCGCGTCGAAGGTCGACGGATGGATGACCATCGACCGAAGGACATACGATTCGCCGACGGAAATGGCGTCGGAGGTGCTGGTGTCAAGCTGCGTGTAGGTCACCCCGATGCTCGAGCACTCGCTCAGACAGCGCTCGATGCCGACGCGAAACCCCGGCTCGTAGTCGGGATCGACCGTCGCGATCCGGCCGACCTGGACCGGGATCGCGGGCGGCGGCGTGATCGGCCCGTTGTAGGGCACGGCGTAGGGTACTTCGGCGTTGCGCGGCCGAAGGTAGAGAAAGTCGCCAAACAACCGCACCCTCGGCACACAAGTGCCGCCGCAGGCGCAACTGCCGCAACTGCCGCAACTGGTGCCACTGTCGCAACTGGTGCCACTGTCGCAACTGTCGCCACAAGCGTCGTTGACCAAGCCGGCCCCGTCGTCCTCGCCGCGCATCAGCAGCGACTGCTCGGCGCCGTCGCCCGAATCACGCAAGTCGCGGCTCGGACTCACATCCGTTTTGAGCGGTATCCGCGTGGCAGCCGTCTCCGGCGCCGCGCCGCGACTCGCCATTTCCGAGGCTGCCACAAGGAGCATGCCCAGAAGCAGGACCAGGGTTGCTTTCCCTGTATTCATGACGATCCCCCCTACTGTAAGTGGTGTTTGCCTAACCGGAACACTTTGAGCCCTCCGGTTTTTCGATACGCGACTTACAGGTGGTATCGCCCGACTTTTTCATCAGAATGAGAAAAGAAGGAACAATTAGATTAGTCTCCGCAGATACCCCAGTATGAAATCAGTTTCGGAGAGAACCCCGTGAGGGACCACGACAGAATCCCCCGTATGGGGTACTAGTGCGTTGCAGGTCGTACCACGGCATCGAGGTGTGGAAATGGGGTGTCCACCACGACGACCTGCTCCTAGACACCCAGATTATTTAGAGCAGTCGACCTCGATTGTCTCAGGACTTGTCAGCGCTTTCCGCCGCGCGGTGTGTGGCGACCGGCGGGCGGCCTTGGCGCTGGGTGGCGGGCTGTCCACGCGGCTTTCGCCCCGCGACAGTTGGAGGATCGCCGGCTGCTGAGCGTCAGTGCGGCGTACGTGGACCAGCTTGTCGGCAACCACGAGATCGTCGACGGGTACGCGGGCAAGTGGGAAGTGGTGGTGGATCACGGAACGCCCGACTTTCTGGACCCCGGCGACGAAGTCACCTGGCACGGCTCCAGCACGCCGATCCCGGGTCTCGTCTGGGGCGATAGCGCGTTTGAGACCATTCAGCCGGCGATCGCGAACACCAGCGACGGCGGCACGGTCAGCGTTGCCCCGGGCACGTACCCCGAGGCGCTGACGATCAGCAGGTCGCTCACTCTTATCGGCGACGGCGTTGACTCAACGGTCGTGAATCCCAACAAGCCGTTCGGTTATACGCTGTCGGTGATCTCTCCCACGGCCGACTTGACTCTGCAAGGCATGACCGTCAGCAACGTCGGGTTGGGCGGCATTTCGTTTGTGGGGGACGACTTGACCATCGAGGCGGCCAGAGTCCAAGGCGGTACGTTTGGGATCAGTCTTGCCAGTGGCAGTCTTGACGTCGGCCATAGCTGGGTCCGCGCGACCAGCGCCGACCCGAACCACGTCGGAGTTTTCGTCAACGCCGGCACGACGGCCGTGCTGCACGACAACGATCTGTCCACCAACGTCGGCCAGGCCGTTTCGAACGACGATCTCTCCGCCGTCGTCGACGCCTCGGGGAACTGGTGGGGCGACGGCGTGGATCCGGCAACCCGGGTCACGGGCAACATCGACTACACGCCGTGGCTCGACAGCGGCGACGACTCCGACGACATCACGGCCAACGGCTTTCAGGGCGACCGCTCCAGTCTGACCGTCTCGGCAGCCGGCGAGCAGACGGGCGGCATCGGCAGAATTCAGGAAGGCGTGAATCTGGCCGCCATCGGCGGCACGGTGAACGTCGAGGCGGGCGCGTACGCCGAGCGGCTGAACGTCAACAGGAGCCTGACCCTGCTCGGGGCCCGGGCCGGGCAAGACGCCCGCGGCCGGACCGGCGCGGAGACCGTCGTAACCGAAGTCGGCCTTGCCACCCCGAACCCGGACGTCCTGATCGAGGTTCCGCTGGGTGTCAACGGCGTCACCATCGACGGCTTCACGCTTTCGGGCGACCCGACCAATCCCACGGCGGACACCTCGGCGATCCGGGCGTGGGGCAACAGCCTGACCGTCGCCAACAACATCATCAGCGGTCGGTACGGTTTGATCTACAAGGGTGGGCAGACCCTGACGGTGGACCACAATGCGTTTACCGTCAACAAGACGGGCGTGGCGGTTCAGCCCCTTCCCGCCGGCAACGTCACGATCACCAGCAACCGCTTTCTGCCCGGCACTTCCCCAGCCAGCGATGCCCAGGCGATTTACCTGACGGGCGTGACGGGCGGCGACGTTTCGCACAACGCGGCCACCGGCTTTGTCGGCGGGGCCCTCAACGGCAGCAACAACCGGGGCGTCGACGCCGCACATCCGTTGACGATCCACGAAAACACCTTCACGAACAACAAGAGCGGCGTGAGCCTCTGGGGCGGCACTTGCTTCGTCGATATCTCCGGCAACGTGATCGATGGCAGCGCCGTGGCCGGCATCAGCGTCAAGGGCCAGGACATCGCCATCACCGATAACGAGATCACCGACTCCCCAGCCGCCACCGGCATCGTCATCGAGCACCACGCGCTCGATTCACTCCGCATCGCGGTCGAAGACAATACCGTCAACGGCGTCGCGGTGGGCATCGCGGCCAACGGAGCAGCCGGCATCGTCGAGGTCAAGTTGGAGGACAACGACCTGACCGGCAACGGCGTCGGCCTGCTGGTTCAGGGCAACGCCCTGGTCGACGCCGGCGAGGGCTCGCTCGGAAGCCTCGGAAACAACACCCTGACCGGCTACACCGACGGCGTCGTGGCGGGCAACTACGCCATCAAGAACCTTAATTTGACGGTGGCCGCGGGCGGAACGGGCGTCGGCGTCAGCGCCCGAAACAACATCTTCGGCGCCTACGTCGACCCGTCGGTCATCGAGAACTACCTCTATGACGACACCGACGACGCGAGCCGCACCGCCATCGACTTCGGCAACGCGCAGGGCCGGGTGGCGGCGGCTTCGACGGTGTACGTGGACGACGACTGGGCAGAGGTCGCCCTGGGCGTCGATCCGGACGGCGTGGGCGTCGGGTTGGACGTCATCATGGGCGTGGACGCCTTCGCCACGATTGCCGACGGCGTCAGCGCCGTCGCGGCCGACGGCACGGTCCACGTCTTCAGCGGCGATTACTTTGAATCGAATATCGCCGTTGCCAAGCCGATGACCATCGACGGCGAGAGCCGAGAGGACGTGGTGTTGTACTCCGACGTGGCCGACAGCAACGACGACAGCTCCTTCAATGGGGCGATCGTGTCCTACGGCTTCCTGCTCCAGGCGAGCGGCGTGACGATCCGCGACCTGACGATCGACGGCGACGACCCGACGACCTCGCCGACCGTCGAGCACCGCTTCCGCGGCGGCATCATGACCGATCACGGCATCGCCGTCGCCGTGTTCGACGACGTCGCGGTTGAGAACGTGACGGTCCAGCATACTTATCGTCGCGGCATCCAAATCAACTCGCCCGACGGGGTCGGCAGCGACAACAGCATCACCAACAGCGCGGTGGACGACGTCACCCTGGGACCCGGCATCGCCGTCTTTGACGCCGACGTCACCATCACGGGATCAGAGGTCAGCAATACGGTGTCCGGGATCGAGGTCATTTACTACTACGCCGGGGCGCCGTTGGCCATCGTCCAGGGCAACACGTTGACCAACGTCGAGTACGGCATCCAATTGGCCGGACCGGCCGACGGGAGCATTATCGGCGGGCCGGATGAGTTGGCCAACAACGTCACGCTCGTCGGAACCGCCACCGACCGCTACGGCATTCTGGTCCGCAGCGCCCGGGGCGACGTCACGGTCGAGAACAACAGCGTGACCGCCGGCGGCGACGCCGACGGCATCGTGCTCTTCGGCAACGGCGACGCCGACCATCTCGCCCAGATCACGAGCAACATTCTGATAAACACGTCCCCGGCGGCTGGCGCCACGGGCATCTCCATGTCGGACGACGGCGCCCTCTTCCTGGACGGCAACAACAACCCGGTGGCCGACGACTCCGACTACGCTACGATCACCGGCAATGTGGTCGCCGGCTTCGACGTGGGGATCGATCTGGCGCAGACCGGCACGAAGAACGTCGTCGCGACCGTCGAATTCAACGGGATTTCGGGCGCCGCGACGGCCGGCCTCCGAATCCGCGGCGAAGGCGCGTCGGCGGACGTGGACGATAACATCTTCTCGGACAACTCGGATAAGCAGTTCGACGGCGACGGGTACGCACTGGACCTGACGGCCGGAATTCTCGCCGATAACACGTTCGACCGCGCGGTGACCGTCGGCACGTCGGCTGACCCCGCCGACATCACCGTGCCCGCTATTTTCAGCACGATCCAGGGCGGCGTCGACGCCGCCACCGCCGGCGACACGGTCAATGTCGCGGCGGGCACGTACGTCGAGTAGGTGACGATCCAGGAGTCCTTGACGTTGCTCGGCGCTGGCAAGGCCGACACGTTCATCCAGGCTCCTATCGGCACGCACCTCGGCGCCGCCGGCGCCACCGGATCGACCCCTTGGGTGAGCGACTATGTGGTCGCCGCGACGTCGTCCGGCGCTCCCATCAGCGTCTCCATCAGCGGCTTTACCATCGATGCCGGCGGCCAGATCCACCAACACGACCGTTACACGGGCGTGCTGTTGAGCAACGTCCGCGGCGCCACCGCCGCCGACGCCGGCCTTTTCGACAGCGAGGTCAAGGGCTTCAGCGGCGACGACCCCTCGGCCACGGGCGTGCGCATCCTGGGCGATTCCCTGTTGAGCGTCGAGAACAACGTCGTCAGCCACACCATCAACGGCATCGCCGCCTACGGGGACCTCGGCGCGGGCAACGATCCCGACGTGGTGATCCGCGACAACACGGTGAACCGCAATGCCTCAGAGGCCGACGGCGACGAGGTCGGCATCGTCGTCGCCTTCGGCGCGACCGGAACCGTCGCGCACAACACGATCGGCGCCGGGTACATGGGCGTGATGATCAGCTCCTCCGACTACGTGACCGTCGACGAGGGCAACCAGATCACCGGCAACGTCGCCGGCATCAAGCTCTACAACGCCAGCCACGCCACCATCGAGGACAACGTCATCTCCACCTCCGGTTGGAATGCCATCGATCTGGAGAACGCCTCGAAGAGCACCGTCCGCGGGAACACGATTTCCGGCGCCGCCAGCAACGGCATCTATCTGTGGGCCTCGGCGGACAACGACTTGATCGAAAACCGCGTCAGCGGCGTGACGACCGGCAACGGCGACGGCTGGGGCATCGCCCTGGACGGCGGCTCCACCGACAACGAACTCCTCCGCAATACCGTCACCGCCAGCGACGTGGGACTGTGGGTGGGCAACGGCTCCGACAACGCCGTCGTCGAGAATAACTTCCTGGACGGTAATCTGATCGCCGTCCAAGTGGGCACCTACGACGGCGGCGCGGCGCCGACCGGCCTGGCCGTCCGCTACAACAGCCTCGACAGCACTCTGGGCCTGGACAACCAGACCGCCGTCACGGTCGACGCCTCGGGCAACTGGTGGGGCGACGCCTCCGGGCCCGGCGGTGTCTACTCGGGCGGCGGGGCCGGCGTCAGCGACGGCGTGGACTTCACCCCGTGGCTGAACTCGGGAACGGACCTCGGCGCGGATCCGACCAACGGTTTCCAGGGCGACTTCTCCTACCTGAACGTCGACGACGACAGCCCGCAAACCGGCGACGTCGGCCGCATCCAGGAGGCCATCGACCTTGTTTCCGGCAGCACCGTGTACGTCAAGGCGGGCACGTACGAGGAAGTCGTCACCATCGACAAGAGCGTGACCCTGCTGGGCGCCAAGCAGGGCCAGGATGCCCGCTCGCGCGATACCCTGACGGGCGAAACCATCATTAGCCCGGGCTTTAGCGACGGCGACCAGGGGACGTTCCGCGTCGCCGCCGACAACGTGACGATCGACGGCTTCGAGTTCGCCAACACCACGAAGGCCATCCACGTTGTCAAGGAGGACGGCGCCGCGAACGTCGTCGTCCGCAACAACTACGTGGTCAACGCCGCGGCGGACGGCATCAACTTCTGGCGCGCCGCCAGCGGCACGATCGAGCAGAACCTCATTGTCGGCGTCGGCACCAGCGGCATCACCGCGGGCGACGACCGAGGGACCGCATCGACCGGCGACGACGTCGCCACCGTGGCCGCGATCCGCGACAACGAGGTCGTCAATGCCAGGTATGGCAACACGGGCTATCTGGTCGACTCCGAGATCGCCGGAAACGTGGTGCGCGATTACGTCGGCTCCGACGGCGCCGGCATCGGCGGGCAGTTCGTCGGCGTCACCATCGGCGGCTTCGACGAAGAACACCAGATCGATCCTCTCAAAGCCAACGTGGTCAGCGGCTACGCGTTCAGCGTGGGACTGGCCTTCGCTCCGGCGGCGAACCGGCCGGTCTCGTCGGATCTGACCGTCGTCGGCAACACGGTCTCCGGCAACGGCGTGGGCGTGCTGCTGATGCAGGATGCCGCCGGGCTGTTTACGGAGTTCTCGGGCAACGCGATCGACGGCTCCGGGCTGGCCGCCATCGCCCATGCCGGGGCGGATACCTGGGACTTGACCGCCGCGGTCGGGAACACGATCGACGGCATCGCCACGAACGATCCGGACCTGGCGGACCAGTTCACCTTGGAAGACGCGATCCTCCACAAGATCGACGGACCGGCGTTCACCGCGGCGCCGCTCAGCGCCACGGGCACGGCCGGATTGGTGCTGTTGGTCGCCGAGAACGTGTACGTCACGCCCGGCAGCTACTCCCCGTTCATGGGCACCGGCGCCCCGAGCATCCAGCGCGGGGTGAACGCCGCCGCGGAGAACTGGACCGTCAACGTCGCGTCGGGAACGTACCGCGAATCCAACATCGTCATCGATCATGCCCTTACCATCGACGGCGAATCGCAAGAGGACGTGAAGATCGTGCCGGCGGGAGAGGATGGTAACCTGCCATCGCCCACGGGCGGAGTCGTACAGTACGGCCTGCATATTCAAAGCGACAACGTGACCGTGCAAAATGTCACCTTGGACGGACAAGGCAACTTGGACCTGACCCCCGGAAAGAACAACTACCGCGTCGGCATCTACAATCCATCGCGCGGCAACACGCACGTGGACCACGTGTCCGTCCTGAACACTTACGTGTACGGCATCAACTTCGAGTCGAACTCCGGCGCCAGCCACGAGGTCACCTGGTCGACCATCGACAACGTCGTCTACAAGAACGCCATCCGCAGCAGGGGCACCGGCGACTACAGCCATAACGAGATCCGCAACGCTTCGGGCGGAATCTACGTGGCGTGGTACACCGGTTCCGATCCCGTCACCATCAACTACAACACGATCGAGAATATCGCCGGAACGGCGAACTCGTACTACGGACCGCTCGACCTGGGATACGCGTGGATCCCGGAGGGTATCTACCACTATCACCAGAACACGGACGCAACCGTCAGCGTCGTCGGCAACACCATGAGCAACTTCGGCGACTCCGCGCGAGGGCTTCGCCTCTACAACACCGACGCCGCGAGCGTGGTCTCCGGCAACACGATGCACTTCGAGACCGGCGGCGCCGACAACATGGGCGTCTTCCTCGCCGGCTCGGCGGGAACGACGATCAGCGACAACCACATCTACCTCGACGGCGCCGACCTGGGCATCCTCGTGGGACGCGGCGTCGACGGCGTTCCGGTGCCGAACGTGATCTCGGGCAACACGATCATCTCCACCGGCAGCACCAGCACGGCGTTTCCGGAGGGCGTGGGCATCGCGATCAGCAACCGACCGGATTGGGACCTCACCAACGTCGAGATAATCTACGATACGGACACGACGATTACCGGCAACACGATCACGGGCCTGGCGTACGGCGTTGTGATCGACAGCGATCCGACGACCGGGTTCACCAACCACGCGACCATTGACGGCGACAACGAGATATCCGGCGGCGGGACCGGCATCCTCGTCCGCGGCGGCGGCGCCAGCGCGACCATTACCGATAACTCCGCCTCGATCCACGGCAACGCCATCGGCATCGACGTCGACGGCGGCACCGCGGCGGTCACCGGCAACCACGTTTACGACAACAGCACGGCCGGCATCCGCCTGCAAAACGGCGGCAGCGTCACCGATCTGGCCGACAACGACTTCGACGACGGCGCGCCCGGCGACGGCGCCAACGACAACGCCACCGATCTGTTGCTGGCCAGTTCGGCCGGCGAGGTGACCCTCGGCGCCGGCAACGACTTCGCCGGCGACACGTTCTTCATCGACAACCAGTCCGGCGAGGGCTACGATCTGGCGGGAACCGGCAATACTTTCGACGAAACGGACGACTTCCGCATCGAAGACAAGGTGCACCACCTGCTCGACGACGACAACACGGCCGCCGGCCTTATCACTTGGGTGGACGACACGCTCTTCGTCACGGAGGGCGGGACCGACCACGGCATCCAACGCGCCATCAATCTCACCTCGGGCGGCTGGACCATCAACGTCGAGGAGGGGACCTACGAAGAGCGTATCGTTGTCGATAGGGCTCTCACTCTTCTCGGGGCGTCCTCCGGCGTGAGCAAGAAAGGCTACGAAGTTCCCTCCGGTTATGATTTTGACGACGAGACCGAGACCATCATCCTCGAACCGACGGGATCGGAGAACGCCTCCGTAGTCACCATCTCGGCGAACGACGTCACCTTCGACGGCTTTGTCGTTGCCAACCTCAAGGCATTCGAAACAGGCGGTTTCAATACCGCCCACTTGGTCTATGTTCTGCCCGCCGAAACGATAACGGATTTGCACATCCGGAACAACGTCATCGGACCAAACACGAATATGGGCTCACAGGACGGCTCCAAGGGTCGATTCGGAGTCTATGTCAGCGGTCACGATTACGCGACCAAGGTCAACATCGAAGACAACAAGGTGTTCGACGCCTTGGGCAATGGCGACGGCGTGTTTTTGTGGGGGCCCGAGGACAACGAACAGTATCCGCCGGTCGTCTCGGCTGGAAATCTCGAGGGATCGCTGATCAGCAATAACGAGATCACCGGAAATCATCGTTCGGGCATCGAATTCGCCGGAAAGGTGCATGACGTCACGATCTCCAACAACCTGATCACGGATAACGGCGGCAAGAACAGTGCGGACGCCGACAACCTCAAGTACGGCAACGGCATCGCGTTGATCCGCGACGGGAGCGATCTCAGCGAGTTGGCCCAGTCGATCGAGGATATCACGATTATCGGGAACACCATCACCGGCAACGAGAAGAACGGCATCTACATCGGCCCGAAGACGAAGAACATCGCCATTACGAACAATTTCATCCAGAACAACGGGGACCTCGGCGACGGCTATCAGCCGTGGGACGGCATTCGCGTGGATTTGAACGAGTCTTACTACACCGGCAATCCTCCCTCCCCCGGCGTCCGTGAAAACCCCGTGGACTTCATTACCGGCATCCAGATCTCCGAGAACCACTTCGGCGACGGCGTTTTGGCGAACGGAGCCAACGCGGTCAACGTGATCGGCACGCCCAGTTTGGGTCCGATCGACGCCTCCGGCAACTGGTGGGGCAGCGACAACGGCCCCGATACGCCGTTGAATACATGGGCCGGCACGCCCAAGGGCGGCGCAGTGGCAGGTAGCGTGATCGTTGCCCCGTGGCTGACCGACGGGACGGACCACAATTCTTACACGACGCCGCCCGACTACCTGCCCGTGGTCGCCGGCTTCCAGCCAGGCGATCTGGATTCGACTTCACCGACCGTCTCCGATCCGGATCTCGCGGATGATTCGGACTCGGGCTACCTCGACGACGACAACATCACCAACGTCGACACGCCCGAGTTCACCGGCAAGGCCGAAGCGGGCGCGACGGTGGACCTGATGGAGGGCGACACGGTTCTGGGAACCATCTACGCCGATCCCTCGGGCGACTGGAGCATCATCAGCACGCATCTGGTTGACGGACGGCACGACCTTGTCGCCCGGGCAACCGATCCATCCGGCAATGCCAGCGTGTCCGGGACGTTGACGGTGTACGTCGACACCGAGGCCCCCGTGCCCGACGCGGGCGTCGATCAAGACGTCTACGAAGGGGAAGAGACCACCTTGGTCGGGGAGTTCGACGATCCCATTCCCTGCTACAGCCCCTATGACGAACTCTGGCATCTCGAGAGCAGCACCAACGGGCAGTCGGTGGATGACGCCAGCGGCGATACGCTGAGCTTCACGCCGGTCGATCAGGGGACGTACGTTTTCTCTTACACCGTCACGGATGCTGCGGGCAACACCGCGGTGGACGAGGTGACCGTCAACGCCTACAACGCGGACCCGACGATCAGGGAAATGAACGTTTCCAGCGGCAACGAGGGCGAGGAGTTGAGCTTCAGCGCCGCCGCGACCGATCCGGGCGACGACACGCTGACGTACACGTGGGATTTTGGCGACGGAAGCTCGGCCGTCGGCGACGACGTCACCCACACCTATGCCGACGACGACGCGGACGACCAGTACACGGTCACGTTGACGGTCACGGATGAAGACGACGGCATCGACACCCGGCAGGAGGCCGTCACGATCCTCAACGTCGAGCCGACGCTCGACGAGCCGACGCCGCTGCAGTACGTCGACGAGGGCTCGGTCTTCAACATGGAGACGATGACGTTCAGCGATCCGGGCTTCACGAACGTCGCGGCGGGCACCGAGGAGACGTTCACCTACGACGTCGATTGGGGCGACGGTCACTGGGCGATGAGCTTGGACGTCAGCGGCGTTACGCAGGGGAGTGAAGGCGTGCCGACCACCGGCACCATCGACGCCAGCCACGTCTACGCCGACAACGGCACGTACACCGTGACGGTGACCGTGCACGACGACGACGGCTTCAGCCCAACCCGGACGTTCGAGGTGGTCGTGGCCAACGTGGCGCCCACGCTTGAGATCGGCGGGTACTCCGCGGCGAGCATCGCCGAAGGCGACACGTATGCCCGCGATTTCTCGTTCACCGATCCCGAATTTGTTGACGTTGCCCTTAGCAACACCGTGTCGTTCACCTACAGCATCAACTGGGGCGACGGCACGGATCCCGACGAGGACGCCGCCACGATCGACGCGATGGGCAGCGAGGGCGTTCCGACCTCCGGGTCGTTCTCCGGCAGCCACGTCTATGCCGACGATGGAACTTATACCGTTACCGTCACCGTCACGGACGACGACGGCGGCAGCGACGTGCGGACCTTCGAGGTAACCGTCACCAACGTCGCGCCGACGCTCGACGAGGTCGACGATCAAACGATCGACGAGGGCGCGGAGTTGTCGATCGAGGATATCGGCGTCTTCACCGATCCGGGCTTCGACAATCCGCTGAACACCGGCGGCGAGACGGAAGAGACGTTTACCTACACGATCAACTGGGACGACGGGACGCCGGTGGACACGGACAGCCCGACGATCGACGTGGCCGGTTCCCCGGGCGTCGCGACCGAGGGCTCCTTCGACGGCAGTCACGTCTACGCCGACGAGGGCATCTACACCGTCACGGTGACCGTCGAGGACGACGACGACGGCTCGGATACGATCACGTTCGAGGTGACCGACGGCAATGTCGCGCCAGTGGTCGAGACGCTGGAGGTCACGACGCCGGTCGACGAGGGTCAGTCCGCGACGCTCAGCGGCACCTACTCGGATGCCGGAACGGTCGATACCCACGAGTTGGACATCGACTGGGACGGCGACGGCGATTACGACCAGACGGTCACCGTCACCGGCGGCAGCTTCAGCGTGGAGCACCTCTACGCCGACGACAACCCGACGGGGACCTCCGACACGTTCAACATCAACGTGCGTCTGCGCGACAACGACGGCGACGCCGACACGGGTAGCGTCTCGATGACGGTCGACAACGTCCCGCCGACGCCTTCGATTCTCGGCGCTCCGGCGACCAGCCCCGAGGGAACGCTGATCGAGTTGACCAGTTCGATCGTCGATCCGGGCATCTACGACACGTTCGAGTACATCTGGCAGGTGACGAAGGATGGCGTGCTTTACGCCGAGGGATCGGACCCGACGTTCTCGTTTACTCCCGACGATGACGCCGAGTACATCGTGACCATGACGGTCACCGACGACGACGGCGGGTACGACACCGTGACCGCGACGATCGAGGTGACGGACGTCGCGCCGACGATTGCCCTCTTGGGCAACGACGAGACGAACGAGGGCGCGTGGTACACGCTCACTCTTGGGGCCGTCACCGATCCGGGTGCTGATCCGATCATCGAGTACGTGGTCTTGTGGGGCGACGGAAGCAGCAGCAACTACACCACGGCGGGCGCCAAGCAGCACTACTACGACGACAACGTCTACAATGGCGGCACTCCCGTGGGGCCGATCACCGTCACGCTCATCGAGCAGGCCCCGGGGGAGGATCCCGTCGCGCACATGGGCGCGGGGCAACTTGACCTGACGGTCAACAACGTCGCGCCCGATCAATCTCGGTGTGTTGTACCTCTACGCCACGAACGACTATGGTTTGGACCTGGCCGACGTCAGAGTGATCAAGGACGAGGGCAAGCCGACGGAAGAGCGGATCCAGGGATCGCTCGTGTGGGACGAGGTCACCAACACGCTGAGCTTCGTCAAGACGGGCGGCGTGCTACCGGCGGGCGACTATGCGGTCAGCCTCGTGAGCACCCTCGACGTGGTTCTTGA
>JAPLNP010000557.1 GCA_026401055.1 Planctomycetia bacterium | reverse complement strand
TGAAGCGACAACGGGCCGTCCCGCGGGACGGCCCGTTCTTCTTTCCCCGCCCACTGCTCTGGGCGTCCTTTCCTCCTTCGCGCCGCCTCCGCAACCCCCTTCTCAACGCCGGGGCTGTCGTCTATGGTAAGGACAAGTCACCTCTCCCTCTGGGAGAGGGAGGATAATCGAACGGCCATTGGGTCAATCCCGCCGTCATGCTCCCCTTTCTGACCCCCCATCTCCGCGTCCGCAGCGTCCTGGAACTCGACCCGCCACGGCTCGGCGGGCTGGGCCTCGACGCGCTGCTGCTGGACGTCGACTGCACGCTCAAGGAGTACCGCACCGACGACGTGCCCGACGAAATCGCCGCGTGGCTTGCGAGGCTTCGCGAGGCGGGCGTGGGACTGTGTTTGGTTTCCAACGGGCACGCCGCGCGGATCGGGTGGCTGGCCGGGCGGCACGGGCTGGCGTTCGTGCCCAACGCCCTGAAACCGCTGCCCTGGGGATGCCGCGCCGCCGTGCGACAACGGGGCTTCGACCCCGCCCGCACCGCGATGGTCGGCGACCAACTCTTCGCCGACGTCATGGCCGGCCGCCTGGCGGGCCTCGTGACCATCCTCGTCGACCCCATCCATCCCGAACAGGAACCCTGGTTCACGCGACTCAAACGACCCCTGGAACGGCGACTGATCGCGAGAATGGATCGAGAAGAGCGGAAAGCGGCTTCAACCGCGGGCTTCCGCCGCGCGGCTATTGCCCCGAGCCTCCAATCCCTAATCCCTGTCCCCTGTCCCCCGTCCCCTGACCCCTGATGCAGACCATCCTCGTCACCGGCGGCGCCGGGTTCATCGGGAGTTGCCTCGTCCGGCAATGGCTCGCCGAGGAGCCCGGCCGACTGGTCAACCTCGATAAACTGACCTACGCCGGAAACCTCGACTCGCTGGCCGACGTGGCCGGGCATCCCCGCTACGTTTTCGTCGAGGGCGATATCGGCGACCGGGCACTCGTGGACCGGCTGCTTCGCGAGCACCAGCCCGACGGCGTCGTGAATTGCGCCTCCGAGTCCCACGTCGACCGCTCGATCGACCGGCCCGCGGAGTTCGTCCAGACCAACGTCGTCGGCACGTTCGCGATGATCGAGGCCTGCCGCGGTTACCATGCCGGGCTTGCCCCCGACCGGCGCGAGGCGTTTCGGTTCCTGCACGTCTCGACCGACGAGGTCTACGGTTCGCTTGGGCCGGAGGGCAAGTTCACCGAGGCGACACCCTACGCCCCGAATTCGCCCTATTCCGCCTCGAAAGCCGCCGCCGACCATTTCGCCCGGGCGTATTTCCGGACGTATGGACTGCCGGTGCTGGTGACCCATTCGTCGAACAACTACGGGCCGTACCAGTTCCCCGAGAAGCTGATCCCGCTTATGATTCTCAACGCCATCGAAGGCCGTCCGCTGCCGGTCTACGGCGACGGGCGGCAGGTCCGCGACTGGCTCCACGTCGAGGACCACTGCCGGGCGATCCGCGCGGTGCTCTCCGGCGGCGAGCCGGGCGATGCGTTCAACGTCGGCGGCGACTGCCAGCGGACCAATCTCGACGTGGTCCGCATGATCTGCCAAACGGTCGACCGGCTTCGACCCGATCTGGCGCACGTGCCTTGCGAGTCGCTCATCCGGTTCGTCGCCGACCGGCCCGGCCACGATCGACGCTACGCCATCGACGCCGGCAAGATCCGAAGCCGCCTCGGGTGGACGCCTCGGGTGGACTTTGCCTCGGGCATCGAGCAGACCGTGCGGTGGTACCTCGATAATTCCGAGTGGGTGCGGCGGGTCACCTCGGGCCGGTACCGGCGCGAGCGGCTGGGGCTGGGATAGCGACTGACAGGGGACTGTCCCGATTTTCGCGGCGCGGCGGACGTTCCGTCGTCAATGAACGTATCCGCCGCGAAAATGGGACTGTCCCCCTCGCGCCGTGAAAGGCCCGCCATGAAAATCGTCGTCACCGGCTCCGGCGGCCAACTCGGCTCGGAACTCTGCCGGCAGCTTGGCCGCGAGGCCGTCGGGCTGGACCTGCCGGAGTTCGACCTGGCCGACCGGCAAGGCGTGCTGCGCCACGTCGCGAACCTCCGCCCCGACGTCGTCGTCAACACCGCCGCGTACACCCGGGTCGACGAGGCCGAAGGGCGGCCCGAGTTGGCCAGGGCCCTCAACGCCGACGGCGTGGCCCATCTGGTCGAGGCCTGCCGCGGGCTCGATTGCCTGCTGGTCCAGATCAGCACCGACTACGTCTTCGGCGGCGACGTCGGGCGGAACATCCCGTATCGCGAGACCGACGCGACCGCGCCGCTTAGCGTCTACGGACACACGAAACTCGCCGGCGAGCGCCACGCCGCCGCGTGGACGAAGCACCTCATCGTCCGCACCTCGGGCCTGTACGGACGCGCCGGCCAGCGCGGGTCCGGCAACTTCGTCCAGACCATTCTGCGATTGGCGCGAGCCGGCCAACGCCTCGAAGTCGTCGACGACCAGCATTGCACGCCCAGCTACGCGCCGCACGTGGCTCGGGCGATCCGGTTTCTGATCGAGACGTCGGCGCGGGGCACGTACCACGTGGTCGACGCGGGCGAGACCACCTGGCACGGCTTTGCGGCCGAGATTCTCCGCCAGACCGGCCTCGCGGCGGAACTGGTCGCGATATCGACCGCCCGGCGCGGCGGGGCCCCCCGGCCGCGATTCAGCGTTCTCGACACGGCCGCGTACCATGCCTTGCCCGGCGCCCCGCCAGCGGTCTTGTGGCAGGCGTCGCTGGGCGAGTATCTCAGCGGCGAGCCGGCTACGTCCGACGCCGTTGGGGTGGACCCGAGCATGGAGCCATGACATCGTCCTTGGTGGCAAGGAGAAGGCTTCGCGCAACTCATCGGTCCGAGAAACTCCGATATGACGCGATGCCCTTGCCGGTTGCCGCCGTCATGGAAAGCGTGAAGACGCGGGGCCCCGGAGCCCGTCCAGTGGGTGGGATCACTTGCCTGGCCCTTGACGCCGGGTTATCATAGGGGCCTTGCCAAACCGCCTGTCGGCCCCGCCTTGTGGCTTCACGCGGATCGCCGCGGTTGTAGTGCCCGCCATCCCATTGAAGGAGAGTCTCATGTCCACGTCACACAACGCTTCGACGAACCTCCGCGCCAGCCGGCGCGATTTCCTCAAGACCTCGGGCGTCGTGGCCGGCGCGGCGCTGGCCGGCGGCCTGTCGTTGGCCCGAAGCGCCCACGCCCAGGGCAGCGACATCCTCAAGGTCGGCCTGGTCGGCTGCGGTGGACGCGGCACCGGCGCGGCGGCCAACGCGATGAACGCGGACAAGAACGCCAAGCTCATCGCCCTGGCCGACGTCTTCGCGGACAAGATCGCCGGCAGCCTTGAGAATCTGAAGAAGAGCCACGCCGGGCAGGTCGACGTGACGCCCGAGCGCTGCTTCACCGGCTTCGACGGCTATCAGAAACTGATCGCCAGCGGCGTCGACGTCGTCGTCCTGGGCGAGACGCCTCATTTCCGGCCCCAACACCTGAAGGCCTGCATCGACGCCGGCAAACACGTCTTCTGCGAAAAGCCGGTCGCCGTCGACGCCCCCGGCGTGCGGAGCGTGCTGGCCTCGACCGAGGAAGCCAAGAAGAAGAACTTGAGCCTCGTCTCCGGCCTGTGCTGGCGCTATGATCCGGTGGTGCGGGCGACGATGCAGAGGGTGGCCGACGGCGCGATCGGCGACGTCCTCTCCATCCAGGAGACCTACCTGACCGGCCAAGTCGGCCATGCCGTCGAGCGCAAGCCGGGCATGAGCGAAATGGAGTTCCAGATGCGAAGCTGGTACTTCTTCACATGGCTCTCCGGCGACCACAACGTCGAACAGCACATCCACAGCCTGGACAAGGCCGGCTGGGCGATGCGCGACGAGCCGCCGGCGACGGCCTGGGGGACCGGCGGACGCCAGATCCCCAAGCTAGGCGACATCTACGACCACCACGCGGTGGTCTACGAGTATCCCAACGACGTCCGGGTCCATGCCTATTGCCGCCAGCAGAACGGCTGCTACAGCGACACGTCCGACAAATTCGTCGGCACCAAGGGCACGTGCGACGTCCTCAAGGGCCAGATCGACGGCGAGAACAAGTGGCGCTACGACGGGCCCAAGGGCAATATGTACGACCTGGAGCACGTCGCGCTGTTCGAGGCGATCCGCAAGGGCACGCCGATCAACAACGGCGTCTACATGGCCCGGAGCACCATGCTGGCGATCCTCGGGCGGATGGTCACCACCACGGGCAAGGTGTTGACGTGGGATCAGGCGATCAACTCCGAGCAGGTGTTGGCCCCGAAGACCTACGCCTTGGACGCCGACCCGCCGGCCATGCCCGACAAAGACGGCAACTACCCGATCGCCATGCCCGGCGTCACGCCGTTCGCGTAGTGCCTACGAGAGGCAAAGCTCCCCCTCAACCACGGCATTGTCGGAGATTTCGATCAATTTCCGATAGGTGAGCGTGGCAAGATCATCGGGCCGAGGCAATGACCACATGCGAGCCTGAAAGATGTGCTGGAGGCTGACCGGAGGATGATGGATCTCGATTTGAAAGCCCGGCAACTTGGCGAGAATCTCCCGACAGAACTTGGAAACACCCTTGATGAGCGAGCCGATCAGTTCCCCCGTCTCCTGGCTGTAATAGACGGTCACCAGGTCATCGACTCGCTCGGCGTAGAACGGGTCGGGCTTGGCGAGGAACTCGATGCAGTCGCCGTCGGGATCATACGCCGCTGTCGGCTTGAACTGCTCGGCGGGCCTGGATAACAGGACCATCCGCCTTGCGAACTCGCTATTGGACGTGACGGTCATAATAGTTTTCTCTTGAATCGCTGCTCGTGATTCTCGGGAAGCCGCGGGTTGTCGGCATCCGCCGGCTCCCATCTCCAGTTGTAGGCAACGTACTCGTCGTTGACGAAAACCAAGTAAACCTGATTCGGATAGGGCGGTCGCTCGGTGCCGTCGCTACGATACGCACGCTCGGGAATTCCGCAGTAGCACCGCCAGCCGTAACCCTGCCGGTCCTCATCTTCGTCCCGTCGCAACCCCTCAAAAACGGCAGTCGGTTCTTGGAGGACCATGGGAACGAGGTGGCCGCACTCTTTGGCCTGTCCGATACTCCGCCGGGCGACTGCCTGCATCCGGTCGTAGGATACCAGAACCTCGCATTTCGATCCCGTCACGGGATCGACCGCTTCGAGCGTCAGGTACTTTCGGCGAGACTCTCCCTCGGTAGCCATAACCATTCTAGTCCAGACTTTTCCTCGTTTGCGAGCTGCTTTTCGCCGTTAAGTGGCTTGGCTGCAAGGGGTTGCGTGCTTGGAATGAAGTGCATTATGTAGCCACTAAAAGCGCACAGATGCCCCTTGACAACGGCTTGACAGTGCGTATAATCACGTCATGCCAAGCAGAGACGGCGCTGTTCATGTAGCCACAACGAGGAGAACCTATCTGGGTAGGGTCTACCAGTC
>JAPLNP010000040.1 GCA_026401055.1 Planctomycetia bacterium | reverse complement strand
GCGGCGGCTCGATGGCGGCCGGCACCGGTTCGTCGAGCGTCTGGTCGTGGAAGTTGACCGCCTGACACCCGGCCAGCGCCACCACCCCCAGCGGCACCAACACCGCCAGAAACCGAATCGGCAGCCAAGTCAGACGCATGCGTCAGTACCTCCAATGGGCCGAGTGAGCGTGGTTGTGACCTAGTAGTCTGAGAGGTTTAGGGGATCTTCGCAACCACGCACGCCGACCGCTACCGCTCGGTTAATCGGCGCTATCGAAACAATCGGCAAACTCAACCTAGTACTTGAGGCTTCCAGGGAATTGTCGCCGCTTGAGTGTCCGGAGGATCACTCGCGCCGCTGAGAATAGCCGCGCGGCGGCAGCCCGCGGTTGGACCGGGCAGAGAACGCGAACACGCACCCGCCTGTCAGCGGCAGGGCACGGCGCCAAGTCGGGAGAGAAGCTGGCCGAGGATCCGTTGTTCCAGGGGCGCGTCGCGACCCAGGTTGATCCAGCCCTCGTCGATGGGCTCTTCGCCCACCGGATTGACCACGCGAGTCAGGGAGCCGTCGTAGCGGAAGGTGGCCGCGCCGGCGTCCGCCTGCAAGGGCTCGCGGACGTCTTCGAGTTGTTTGAACACGGCGACGTCGATCCAGTATCCCCGCTCGGCCGGCAGAACGCGGACGACCGCGCTGCGGCGGATGGACTGCAGCGTGCCTTCTAACTTCTCGTAGGAGTTGGCTGCGTCGTCACGCCACGGTTCCAGCAATGTGGAGCCGACTGCGGGAAAAGTATCCAGACGCCCTTCGGTGGGAACCCCGCCGATCACTCGGACCGGTTCTTCCCGTTCGATCGGGAAGTAGTCGTCGACGACGTCGACCAGGTTCTCCCAGAGCCATTCGGGGTTGCCTGCCGGGACGAGCACCGGATTGGCATGGTAGAGCACGGCGCCGGGCTGGGTACCCCCGGTCCAGAAAGAGCCCGGCGCGCAGCCGACGATGGCGGCGAGCAGCACTCCGACGGCGGCCAAGCGCGACATGGGACTCTTCCTCGGCCCACGATCCTCGATCGAGCGGGGCAGTGTCCCAAGAACCGCCGCCCAGGGCAAGGTCAGATTGGGTTAAGTGGTAAGCGGCCTGCATCGCACGACCGTTTCCGCCGCTTGACAGTGGCCGGCCGCCTCCCGATGCTGGAGCCCTTCTTCCTCGACGGCAGCATCGGTGACCTACGACCTTCAGCCGCGAAGGGAGCACCAATCGCTCCTTGGAGCCCTTGCCCAGGGCTACCCGCAAGAGCATCCGCACGCTGTCGACGTCGCTAGTTCGTGGAATCGCGTCGGACCGGCCGCCATCCTGGTGTTGGGGTTCAAACCACCCCCTAGCGAACACCAACGGGCAGCGTGTGGGGGCGATTGACACGAGCCGAGGCCGCGGCGAAGATCGCTTTCGTTAGGTTGCTACCGTGGGCCACGACGGCGGCAAGGGCGGGTGCCGCGAACCGTCACGAACCTTCAACGGTCCTTGGACAGCCTGTGGCCCACGCCATTCCCCCTTCTCAGTGGAGGCCGACACATGCCTTGCCCATCGCCACGCCTGTTGGAATCAGTATTCGTGTCCGTTCTCACGGTGCTGGCAGTGCTGGTACTCCCGGTCGCATCCAGCGCCGCGGAATCGCACGGCGTTGCCCAATGGACCCGTTCCAGCGGCAACATGACGTTACTGGTGTTGGCCGACAGCTCGGCAAGGGAAGAACGACTTCTCCTCGACAGAACTCTCCTTGCCGCCCTAGACCATTTTGGCATGCCGTTCCAGGTGCTTGACCTGGCCGCCGAACCGCTGACCACCGAGGTTCTGCTATCTCATTCAGCACTAGTCCTCGCTCAGAGTGGTCTGGGACATCGCTTATCCGAAAAACACGTCGCGGCGATCCAGGAGGCGGTAGAGACAGGAGTCGGCCTCGTCAACTTCGACGGCATGCTCTCCGAGTATCCTGCCGTCTATCAGGGGATGCTGGGAGTGCAATCGCCCGCCGTGGCGAACACGGCCTCGGTTCGGATCACGAGCAATACACATCCCATCACCCGTGCATACGGACCTGATGAGACATACCGGCTGCGACGCCCCGTGGCATTCACGTCGTTGGACGGGATACCGCGCGGCGAGATTCTCCTTCGGACGGAACAGGGTCTCCCCGCGGCGTTCGCCGTGCCCCTTGGCAAGGGCAGAATCGTGCAGTTCACCCTTTCCTCCGAGTTCTGGCTTCCCGAGTACTTCGGCCACGTCCACGGACTGGACGGCGTATTCTGGCGGTCCGTCGCGTGGGCAGCCAGGAAACCGTTCGTGATGATGGCCATGCCCCCGTTCGTGACCACCCGAATCGACGATGCCTCCGGTTCAGGAAGTCGCTATCTCGTCAACAAGGATAGTGCGGCGGCATCGTTCCGCTACATCGACGCGCTTAACAGATTCGGGTACATTCCGAACGTCGGGCTTTTTACGGACGATATCACGCCGGAAGACGGCAAGGTCATCAAGCAGAAATTCGACCAGGGCCTGGCCGAATTCTCGGCGCACGCCTGGACCAATGAGCGGCACATCTACAACCAGCGCGTTTTGGATAAGTCCGGCGCGAGCCCGGTGGAATTCACCGCCGCCGAGTTGCGCGAGGCGTTCGCCAAATTGGATGGCCAGTTCGCGACCTGGGGAATCAAGCCCAGCCGAACGGTCAATTCGCACTACTTCAATCCCGGGATCAACTCGCTCCCGTTTCTCAAGGAGCGCGGAGAGACGTTCTTGATGTTCGCGGGGAGGTTTGGAAGGAGCTACTCGGATCCCACGGCCTACGCCTGGAATCCCAAACCGTATGGGGATCCAGGCTTCACCTGCGATTACATGCCCGACGATCCAGAGTTCTTCAACGTCGAGGCACACCCGTACTTGGTGGCGCCCGACGGCAGAATCAGCGATGCGGACATTGACTGCCTGTGGGGCAACACCACCTTTGGCAACGAGCATTCGACGAACGACCTGGACGCGGCGGCGCGCAAAGGGGCCCACGAAATCCTCTTGGGGCTAGACTCGCTCTTCTTTGGCTGCTTGTTCACTCACGAGCAGAGAATCGCCGTCTTGACGGTCAGCCAATGGGAAAAGGTGCTGGCGGACATCGACAAAATGACTTCGAAATGCGACCGGATCCTCAAGAGCTACGACTATATCAGTCAGTATGCCAAGAACAGGTACGATACCAAGATCACCGAGGCAAACCATGATCCGGGGTCCGGGCGCGTGCGGGTGAGAGCGACCGGGAAAGCGACGTTGCCTCTGAGTCTGTATCTCTTCGCAGCGGAAGATCTGGAATACCGGTTCCAGGAAATTCCGGCATTTCAGGGTGAGCAAACGGTTGATTTCGTGAAGTAACGTCTCGAGAGGCACCTCGATCACGAACCGCGTCCGGCTCGCGCGGATCGCCCTCGGCGAATGCCAGGCTCCCAACCGTTCACGACGATGAGCAGGCGAATCGGGACTGCATGGCGCTCCGCGACGGCTTCTTGAGGGGACTGCCGAACCTGACGGATACCGCGTCGTGGCCAGCAGCGCGGGCCAGTGCGACGGCGGCTGGTGGTAGTGTCTGTCAAGTTGCGCACATTTGATTTTGGGTCAGCCCTCGGAACTGGCAGCTCTCCTGCCTGCTCCCCTAGGGGAGCAGCCGCAAGCTCGCTTCCGCCAGGCAACATGCCCACTCTGATCCTCAGCGCCGTTCTGGCCCGGACATAAGTAGGTCCACCGCCGGAGCGGCAGCGAGCCGATCGGCCAGGGAAATCAACCGCTTTCGCGTAGGTTGCCGCGTCATTTCGTACGACCATGCTGCGGCAAGACGCTGTTGCCCCGGCTCAGCGGAGTCATGGGCCTCGGCAAACGCCGCCTGGCTGGCTGCCTCGCGCGGGCTGCTCAGCCGCCGTCGTTCGACCGGCGAAGGCGAGGTCTGCCGGGGACCAACGAACCGCGTGTCCCCCGCCACAACGGGCTTATCCGCGGGCCGTGAAGCGGCCTCCACCGGCGTTGCCAACTCGGCCACCGCGCCCCAATGGGCCGCCAGGATGCAGGCGTCGCGATCATCCACCCGACCATCGCCGTTGAAATCGCCATCGATCCAAGTGGCGCCTGACGGAGTGTGCCAATGGGCCCCCAGAATGCTTGCATCGCGATCATCCACGGTACCGTCGAGGTTTGCGTCGCCAAGACGATACCAACCCGCGTGCAGCTTAACGGAGGTTATGTCCAATGCTGGAGAATAGAAAGGATTTGTTGAATCTCCCGCAACGTACAAGTAATCGACGATAACGTTGGTTGAGTCCTCATCCACCCGGAAGAAATCCGAAGCCTGGTAATCGGAATAGTCAAACAGTGCCCTTCCTTTAACGTACAGTTCCGCTATTTCATTTTCGGACAAAGCCCTACGGAAAATCATAACCTCATCTACTTGGCCGTCCAGGCTCCGGGTAGACGCTCCATTGCCCATATTAACGGCGCCAATTCCGAACTTCGTACTCACCCTTCCCGAGCCACTGATCGTGTTACTGGCGACTTCCACTCCGTCTACGTAAAGCGCAATCTGAGAGCCGTCGTAGACCCCCGCCACATAATACCAGCTACCAAGCTCTATCGAATCCACCTCCGAAAAGCTATCGAATGCCACATTCAAAGAGTTGTAAAAGGAAAAGAGAATCCGATCGCCATTGGCGTAGTACTGTATGGCCATATCATATCCCAACCCACCTACTATGTTCCCCCAGCGATCGGCGTTCACCTTGACCCATGCGGAATAAGTAAACGGCTGACCCGTATTGACGATTCGATCAGGCAGCGCGACAAAATCACCACTACCGTCAAAACATGCTGATTGACCATAAACCCCTGCCGCGGTCAGATTCGTATCACCATAGACAATCCCCTCATTCGGGCCCGTCGCGTCATCGTAATCGCTGTCGAAGTGATAATAGGCAACCAAGCCACTGCTTCCAACGAAATCGGAGTTGTCGTAGCCCAGCTCGGGTCTCCACTGCCCCAATCTCTTCTCTATCCTGCTGCCTACCAATTCCTGTTTGCGTTCGGTTATCTCCACTAGATTGGAACCGGGAGTTATCGCACGTTGCTGGAATTCCTGAATTCCGCTCGGCTCGAAGCGTGGTGCCTGCGCGGCGTAGATCTCCTCAACCTGAGATCCCGTCAAGGATGAGTCAAATATCATCAACTCATCGATGGAACCACTGAACTCCTGGGTCTGCCCATCATAGCCGATTCCCACGTAAAGGCTCGCCGAAGACCCTTGGTTATCGGGAGTGCCTTCGAGAAGCCCAGCCTCAACTCCATTGAGGTAACAATAGCTCGTTCCGCCGTCGAAACTCATTGAGAAAGCGATATGCGTCCATTGATTCAAGGCGCCTGGCGCAGCGCAGACAAACGCCCGCGGCGAGCCCGTGGAATCCTTCCAGGAAAGGTAGATGCTATTATCAGCGGACCTCCAAACGACTTCATAATTGGACGCTCTTCCCAAAAAATGGTCCTCGGCGCCGATTTCCGTTGCCTTATTAAACCAAAAGCACACGGTCAGGTCGTTCCGCAGGTTCAGGCTACCATCACCTCCGAAGTCGACGTAGTCTCCATCACCATCGAACGAAGCGCCTTTCCCATATAATCCCCCGCCCAAATCCGCGTGTGCATCTCCGATGTAGCGTCCCTCATTACTAGAGCCGTAGTCGTGGGCGACGTAGAAATATTCATCCTGGTATACGGGAGTGTTTACTATGTTAAAACGATGGACGGTATCCGTGATTGAGTCAAACGAGAAGGCGTAGCCATCCTGGTCAAAGGAAGTTATGGCCATCACTCCCGCGGGCGCTCCGGAGGTCTTTTCAAACTCTTTTAGCAGAAACCACTCATCTCCATCATTGGCTGAACAGTAGATCGTCGAGTGCTGACCGTCTAAACCCATGGTTCCCGCGCAAATCAAGCCCGTCCGGTCATCTCTGGAGAGGCCGTACACATAGCCATTATCCGCGGCCGCGCCATAAGCGAGAACCGTCTCAAAAACAACATCGTCCGCCGTTCTGACTATTTTGTTGTCACCGGTTTTGTCGCCGATATCCGTGCCCAGTATTCTGTAATCCGGCGTGAATACCATTGAGATATATTGATATTCCGTATTGCTTGCCTGCAAGACATCCCATGTTTCTCCATGATCGGTTGACCTCAAGAGCTTGCTTCTTACACCAGCATCTCCAGTGGTGGCGTAGATATAGTCCGTGTAGGGATCGACCTGAACCATGTGCACGTGCCTTGCACCGTCCTCGTAAACCAGATCCCAGCTTTCGCCGCCATCTGAAGACTTGAAGATCCGGGCACATTGCTCTTCATACTGTCCTCCATATTCACCGACATACAGATTGCCAAGGGAATCCTCGCTCATTCCGAATGGCCTGAATTGGCTAGACTGGCAACCGAAGACTGCCTGCGAGGTCCAGGTCGTGTCGCCGCTGGTTCTCTTGAATAGCTTCCCCCATCCGGAGGAAAAAAGGGTGCGTCGGGAATCGATGAATATCCAGGAGGGGGCGCTTGCGCAGGGTGTATCAGACAGCATTTCCCAGGTTGCGCCGTTATCTTGGCTTCTTCGGACGCGGGCATCAAATGACTGGTAAACATCGCCCGTGGACTTGTCGAGGTAAAGCATATTGCCCCCGGAGGTCACGGACGTGTCGTTCATTTCGTAGAAAGGGACTTTTGCCGTGTGTTCCTGATCGACGTCGAAATTCCAGTAGGCAACCAAGGTGTCATAAGGAGAAACGGCAGATACTCCCAAATGCGAGAAATCGGTTGCGGTCGCAACATCCGTTGATATAAAGGCGCCCATCGATGACGTGATCGGCTGGAGGCCAACACTCAGAAGCCTCCGATCCTCCAACGGCTCGCATCGCAAGCGCCGGGCAAAGGGTGCGGCGTGCGATAAGGTGCTGGACCTGCCATCTCGTTGCCGGGAACGTTCTCCGCCAGACGACCGCGTGGCAAACCGAAACCCGGGGAGAAGTCGACGCATAAGCTTGGTCTCTCAATGATAGTGGCAGACTCACAGCCGACCGACGGGTGGGTCGGGGAAGTCACCCGCCGGAGAGTTCATATGTGTCGAGAAAGAAACACCATGCGTCCGAGGCCATGGCAACCGCAGCCGGACGTCGGATAAGCCGCGCCGCCGTTTCGGCGATGTGACCACCGCCGACGGCATAATACTATCCTAAGCACCCTGCGAGTCCTGTGTCAAATGTTTGGGTCCGGCTCTTGCCCGAGACCTGCCGGGGGGGATTAGCGGCGAGGCGGGAGCCCGAGGATAGCGCAGCGCGCGATGCCGAACCCGTCGTTGGGAGGCATGTTCACGCAAGACAACGCCGGACGCGCTCGCCAGGTTGCCTTTTCGAGACATCTTCCGGCCGGCCGCAACGCCGGACGGCCGCGGATGTCCCGCGATGCCTCGACGTGCGTGACCCCATCGCGGGTGGGCTGCCTCGCGACGGGAAATGCCGCCACGCGACCCGGGTACGGTGGGTCTTCCGCACCGTGGCCACACTGCCACGCACGACCGGCGGCCGCAACGCTTGTCGTGGCAAGGTGTTAGGCCCCGACCGATTGTAGCGGCGCGGGCCCGGGATTATGATGAGGGTTGTCTCGGCGGGACGTCTGTTCCGTCTGCCCAGAGGAGAGTGCGACCGGCGTGTTGATTCTACTGACCAACGATGATGGAATTTACGCCCCCGGCCTGGCGGCGCTCGAACGGGAACTTCGCACCTTGGGCGACGTGGTGGTCGTGGCCCCGACCACCGAACAGAGCGGCGTCGGACACTCGATCACCTACCTGACGCCGCTGATTGTCAAGGAGGTTTTCCGAAACGAGAACGAGAACCATTCGGGCGGCGACCGGCGCTGGGGCTGGGCCGTCCAGGGCAGCCCGGCCGACTGTGTGAAGATCGGCATCCACCAATTCTGTCCCCGCCCGCCCAATCTGGTCGTCAGCGGCATCAACAGCGGGCTGAACGCGGGGATCAACGTGCTTTACTCGGGCACGGTGGCCGCGGCCATCGAGGGGGCGTTCTTCGGCATC
>JAPLNP010000515.1 GCA_026401055.1 Planctomycetia bacterium | reverse complement strand
CCGATTTCCGAGACGCCAACGACGACGGCTTTGGCCCACCGGAGCCCGGACCCGCTGGCCGGCTTGGACGCCCTGGCCGACGTGAGCAACTTGGCGGCGACCGACGTCGGGGCGTTGGTCGATTCGACGCTCGCGCGGAAGCAATGGGCGTACCTCGATCACGACGCCCGGGCGGCCACCGAGATGTTGCTGGACAATTTGCCGTTGAAAATGCTGGTGGCGAAGGAGGGGCGGTGAGTGGTAAGTGGCAAGTGGTTGGGTGGCACGTCCCTGAGCCTCGGGCGAAGGGCGTGGCCGAACCGCCGCCGACGCCTGCCACGTCCTTCGCCGCGCTCGGGACGCTCCACCCAACCGCCCGAACAAAACAGCGTATTTCCCCGTCCCTGGGCGTTCCGGGGGCGGATCGTTGATGTCTCTTCACAAAGGGAGAAGAATCGTGAGAAAGTCTTTCTTGTTGATGTTGGCCGTGAGTCTGGTGCTCGGGCTGTCGGTCTTCGCAACCCAGGCCGTCGCGGCGGACGCCAAGCCGCTGGTCGTGTTGTCCATGTCGTCCTATGACGCGCTCGTGGCCAACCCCGATTGCGTCAAAGACATCGGCCAGGCCCCCGGCGCGCCGACGTGGTTCGCGAGCATGTTCCGATTGTTTTCCCAAGGCAAGCCGCTCGACGGCCTGGACAAGACGCGGCCCTGGGGCGCGGTCCTCCAGATCCGAGACGACAAGCTCAGCGCCTACGGCTTCGTGCCGGTGACCGACGCCCAGCAGTTGGCCGCCGAACTGGGCCAGTACATCGCCAGCACCAGCGACTGGGGCAACGGCATCTATCGGGTCGAAGGCACCGAGGGCAATAAGGTCCTCTACGCCAAAGTGACCGAAACCGGATGGATCCTCGTCAGCGACAGCGTCAATGCGCTCTCCGACGCGCCCGACGACCCCGCCAAGGTGCTCCAGGGGCTCAACAAGCAGTACGACTTCGCGCTGCGGCTGGACATCAGCAACATCCCGGCCGAGCACGGCAGCAAGGTCCTCGAGACGCTCAAGCGCGAGGCCGACGAGAAGTACCGGGCCAGCTCGCACATCCCCCAAGAGACGCTTAACGTGATCCTCGGCGCCCTGGAACACCTGGACCAGGTCACGTTCGGCTGGGTCCGCCACAAGTAGGCCACGGGGCGCCACGGTTGGCACATCCAGCCGTGCGGCAGCACTGCCGGGCAAGCCGGCAGTGGCACCCGGCTATTTCGATACTCACTCCCCGTCGCCAACCCCATGGCTTTCACCGGCCGGGGGTTGGCGACTTTCTTTGCGAGACGTAGAGTGCGTCGAAGCCGCCGAACACAGGCGACGGCGCGAACCCCGTTCCCATCATGCCGTCGCGTTCGGTAAACACCCCATTCACCCGGCGGCCGAGGCAGACCAGGTGCGATTGCTGCGTCACCGGGCGGACCTCGACTGCCGGATGGCGATTACGGCATTCGTATTCGCAGCCGCCCGGAGAAGCCGAAACCTTACAGAGGCAGGATTCTAACGCGACTCTTGGCCGGCTCGATCACCACCAACGCCCCCTCGCTCAGTTCCCGCTCATACTGCTTCAGCGCGGCAAGCACGGTGATACCCATGTGTTCCGGCAAGATGCGCCTCGCGCGAACTTGAATCACGCTCGGCTTGCCCGCATGTGCCAGCGCCAGTGTCGTGCCGAAATCCAGATCGTGCGTGAAGACCACGTGATCGTGGGCGGACGCCCAGGCCATGATCGTCGAATCGTCCGCCCTCGGATCGCCGATCGCGGACCAATGGACCGCCGTGCAACCTGCTTCCTTCAGCAATGGAATCCATTCCACGGACAGGTTCATGTCGACGACGATCCGAAGGCTCATGAAACCACCAACCCCTCCTCGCGTTCTTCAAGCCGCCAGGCCGCATAGGCCAGGCACTCATCGAGGTCGGCCGGTTCGAGAGAAGGATAGGCCGCCAGGATTCGCTCGCGAGTTGCGCCCGAGGCCAGCAGGCCCACAATCGTCCCGACCGTGATCCGCAAGCCGCGGATGCACGGCTTGCCTCCCATCACCGTCGGGCTATGTGTGATCCGATCGAACTTCACGGTAGCCTCCCACAGATGAAAATGACCGCCCCGTAACCGTCTGATTCAATGATACCATGGACCCAATCGCCCGGAAATTGTCACGACTCGATCAGCAGCTTGTCCATCCGTGCTGCGGCACTGCTGGGCAGCAAGCCGGCAGTGGCACCCCGCAGTGGGCTCTCTTGGCAACCGCCGTGTTGTCTTTGAGCCACATCCGATCGGGCAGAGCCACCGTCGCGGGGACATTGCGTGGCTCCATAAGTCGTTTCTCAGCAAGGGGTTATATTTCCCCAGCCTCTTCTCGCGTGGCAAAACGGCCACGCGGCATACCGGTTGCTCCCAGTACGGGGTAGCCCGGCGACGCGCGGTCGCCCGGCCGCCCGGCACCGCCCAGAGCAACCGACCATGACCTTTGTCCACGAGATCAACGACGTCGACGAACTGGCCCCGTACCGGCTGGTCTGGGACGCCTTGCTCGGCCAGACCCGCGGGGCCACGTTCTTCCAGTCGCTCGATTGGCTCGAAACCTACTGGCGGCATTTCGGCCCGGGCAGCAGTCCCAATCGGCGGCTCCGCGTCCTGATCGTCTACGCCGACGACAAGCCGATCGGGATCCTGCCGCTGGTGGTCCGCGAGGAGAGCACCCGGGCGGGTCGCGTCCGCGTGCTGACGTATCCGCTGGAGAACTGGGGAAGCTTCTACGGGCCGATCGGCCCCAATCCAACGGCGACGCTCCGGGCCGCGATGCGACACGTCCGGCGCAGCCCACGCGATTGGGACCTCGTGGACCTGCGCTGGGTCGACCGCTCCGGCTGTGACCATGGGCGGACGCCGAGCACGATGCAGGCGGCGGGCTTTACGCCCAAGCCGCAGGCATGGGACCAGACCGCCGTCGTCGAGATCACCGGAACGTGGGACGAATACTGGCAGAGCCGGTCGCCCAAGTGGCGGGCGGATCTCCGCCGCCACCTCCGCCACCTGAGCCGGCGGGGCAAGGTCAGCTACGTTCGCTATCGGCCCAAGGGAATCGCCCACGGCGATGGCGACCCGCGATGGGACCTCTATCGGGCGTGTGTGCGGTTGGCGCGGCGTAGTTGGCAAGGCAACTCGGCCACCGGCAACACGCTCTGCCACAAGTCGGTCGCCCGGTTCCTCCGCGACGCCCACAAAGCCGCCGCCCGGGCGGGCTCGCTCGACCTGAACCTCCTCTTGGTCGACGGCCGGCCCGTGGCGTTCATCTATAACTACCACTGCAACGGCCGGGTGTACGGGCTGCGGATAGGATTCGATCCCGAGTGGGCCAAGGAAGGAGCCGGGCGGGTGCTGCAATGGATGATGTTCGAGGACAGCTTCCAGCGCGGCGACACCCACTTCGACATGGGCCCCGGCTTGCTGGAGTGCAAGCATCACTGGTGGACGGGCCTGGTCACGAGTTGGCGTTACACCCATTTCGCGCCGGCCGCCCCCCAAGCCCAACTCCTGCGACTCAAGCGCTGGTGGCTCCAGCGGCGCCACGGCGACACGTATCTGGCCGGCTCAAAGTCGAAGGCGCAGGGAGCGTAAGGAAAGCGGAAAGCGGCGCCCGACGGGTGGCACGTCCCTGAGCCTCCGGCGAAGGGCGTGGTTCGCGGGTGGCACCGGTTCTCTGAATCGGTGTCGCGAGGCGACAGGAGGTCTTCGAGGAAGTGACGCGGCTCGAAAGAACCTCCCGCGTTCATCAGACGCCCAGGTTCGAGAACGTGGGCTACCCCGTTCTTCCCCGGAAATTCACACTCCCGCGCCGTCCCTATGCCGTTGCGCTTTTTCCCGGATTTGGGCGGTAGCAGTATGAGAAACTGATCTTGGGGCAAACAAAAGGACTCCGTTATCCTGGCTGTGTGATTACACAAAAACCCGGCGACTGAGGGGTCGCCGACAGCCGGG
>JAPLNP010000439.1 GCA_026401055.1 Planctomycetia bacterium | reverse complement strand
CAATATGAAACCGGAATCGAGGTAAGCGACGACGAACTCGAACACCTCCGCATCACGCGAGCAAAATTCCACGGTGAATGGAACTACTCCATCAAGCCACGATCGTAAAACTTGTAAAGGTTATTTTTTCGCCCTGCCTTACTCTGGTCCAACCGAATCGCCACACGAAGTTGGGAGTCGGGTACTGCTGTGGCGGTTGATGCGGACGGGAGTGCATTCATCACCGGAAACACCTACGGTAGTCTGGGTGGGCAAAACATGGGCGGGATTGACGGGTTCTTGGCAAAGTACGATTCCTCGGGTGAAATGTGTTGGTGCAGGCAGATTGGCACCTCGGATTTCGACAGCACCGACTCCGTGGCCGTGGATGCAGACGGGAATGCGTACGTCACCGGCTTTACCGGCTTTATCGGCGCCCTGGGTGCGGCAGGAAGAGTCTACGCTGATGCCTACGTGGCAAAGTTCGACCCTTCGGGCAATCTGCTTTGGTCGCACGAGATCGGCTCCTCCAGTTATGATCAGGGATTCTCAGTGGCCGTGGACGCGACCGAGAATGTCTACGTCACTGGTGTTACCGAAGGCAGCCTAGGTGGGCCAAACGCGGGTGACGATGATGTCTTCTTGGCAAAATACGACTCTTTGGGTAATCTGCTTTGGTGCGAGCAGATGGGTACCTCGGCGTGGGAGTGGAGCGGTTCCGTCGCCGTGGACCGGGCGGGCGATGTGTATATCAGCGGTTCGACCGAAGGCAGTCTGGGTGGCCCAAACACGGGCGGCCCTGACATCTTCCTGATGAAGTTCGTAGTGCCCGAGCCGTCTTTCTTCCTGCTCCTAGGTACCGGCGGTCTTTGCTTGCTCGCTTCCGCTTGGCGACGGCGTGGGAAGCGAGGTCGATAGCCTTGTCTGGAGCACGGGACGCCTGGGGCTCTGGCGAGCAGGATCGCCACGTGCCTGTCGATCCCGTCGCCACCGCTGTCGAAGATTTCAACACGTCGGCGCTACGGTTGACGGCGGACCCGTCGGTGGTGTAATGTGCAGGCTGGCCGAGCGCGTTTCCCCTCCGATCGCCAACCCTCCGATCCTGCCATGAGGCGCCCAATCCATATTCAGTTGCTTCTGCCCATGCTCGGGGTCGTCGTCCTGGCGATCACGCTGGTGAGCATGGCGAATGCCTATTTGGGGATGGATCGGGCACGGCTGGCGCAGGAGGAAAACCTTCGCCGGGTGGTGACCGTGCTGAGCGAGGCGAGCTTTCCGTTGACCGAAAACGTCCTCCGCCAGATGGCCGGGCTGTCCGGCGCGGAGTTCGTGCTCTTGGACCACGGCGGCCGGGCACGCCACGGAACGCTGTCCCTGGACGCGGAGGACTCGAACCGGCTGGCTCGCGTCCCGGAGGCCGCCGACGAGGGGCGTTTTTCGGACAATTCGGTGATTCACTTGGCCGGCCGGGATTACCTCAGCGGCCGAGTACCCCTGCGACCGCGCGGGACGGCCACCGCCGACTCCCTGGTCGTGCTGTACGCCAAGGATCGCTGGTGGGCGGCCACCCGGCAGGCGGCCTACCCGGGCCTGTTGGCCGGCGCGGCGGCCGTGGTGGTGGCGGTGGTGGTCACGACGGTGTTGGCTCACCGTTTCGTCCGGCCGATCCGGCAATTGCGCCGTCAGGTGGCGGCGGTGGCCGATGGCGATTTCCGGCCGCTCCACGTCGCCGGGCGCAACGACGAGATCCGGGACCTGGCCGCGTCGGTCAACCAGATGGCCGAGCAGCTCAGCCGCTACGAGGACGAAGTCCGCCGCAACGAGCAGCTCCGCACGCTTGGGCAACTCGGCGCCGGCATGGCCCATCAGCTTCGCAACGCGGCCACCGGCGCCATGATGGCGATCGAGCTGCACCGGCAGGAATGTCCCGAAGACCCTCGTCCCGAATCGCTCGAAATCGCCTCGCGGCAGTTGAAGCTGATGGAGTCGTACCTGCAGCGATTCCTCACGCTGGGCCAATCCCGGCCGGCGGTGATGGAATCGCTCGTGCTCGACTCGCTGGTGGAGGACATGCTCGGGCTCGTCCGGCCGACGTGCCACCATGCTCGGATCGACCTGCGGTTTGACAAGCCGGACGAGCCTGTCCGCGTGCGCGGATCGAGCGACTCGCTCGGCCAACTGCTGGTGAACCTGCTGCTGAACGCCGTCGAGGCGGCCAGCCGCGACGCGCCGGCCCGCGGCGCCGTGCGCGTCGAGCTTCGCCGGTCGGGCGATCGGGCGGCGCTGGCGGTCGAGGATTCGGGCCCGGGACCGGCCGAGTCGGTGCACGAGAAGCTCTTCGAGCCCTTCGTGACCGAAAAGCCCGAGGGTACCGGCCTGGGGCTTTTCGTTTCGCGCCAGATTGCCGAGGCCCATGGCGGCTCGATTCGCTGGGAGCGGCGCGACGGCATGACGCGGTTTATCGTGGAGTTGCCGGTGATCGGGGGGAAGGTGGATGTGTAGACGCATGCAAGGGGGACAGTCCCATTTTCGCGGCGGCAGCGCGTGTTGGCATGATCACGTCGGCCGCGCCGCGAAAATCGGGACAGTCCCCGGCGGGGAGATGGAGGGTTGACGATGGCGCATCTTCTGGTGGTGGACGACGAGCCGAGCATCTGCTGGGGACTGACGAAGCTGGGCGAGCGGATGGGGCTCACGACGGCGTCGGCGGCGTCGGCCGAGCAGGGCCTCGAACTGGCCCGGCGGCAGCGGCCCGACGTCTTGTTCCTCGACGTCCGTCTGCACGGCATGGACGGACTGACGGCGATGGGCCATTTTCGCGAGCAACTGGCCGCCGCGTCCGAGACGCCGGTCCCGATCGTCATCATGACCGCCTACGGCGAATTGAGCACGGAGCGGGTCGGGCAAGGAGCTGGTCGCCCGGGCGATCCATCGCTACAGCCGACGGCGCGACAAGCCTTTCGTCGCGGTCAACGTCGCTTCGCTCAGCCCGACGTTGGCCGAGAGCGAGCTGTTCGGCCACGTCCGCGGCGCGTTCACCGGCGCGGATCAGCCGCGCAAGGGTCTCTTGGAGCAGGCCGACGGCGGCACGCTGTTTCTGGACGAGGTGGCCGACATTCCGATGCCGATCCAGGTGAAGCTGCTTCGGGCGTTGGAACACGGCGAGGTGGTGCCGGTTGGGGCGGAGGAGCCCGGCCAGGTCGATTTGCGGATCATCTCGGCGACGCACCAGAACCTTTGCCGGCGAGTGGCGGAGGGCGAGTTTCGGCACGACCTGTATTTCCGGCTGGTCACGTTCGAGCTCGCGCTGCCGCCGCTGCGCGAGCGTCGCGAGGACATCCGGGAACTGGCGGAGCATTTCGTGCATCTCTTGGCGGCGAAGAACCACATGGCCGAACCGTCGATTTCCCGGGATCTGCTGGTGGAGTTGGATCGCCGGCCGTGGTACGGCAACGTCCGCGAGCTGCGCAACGCGATCGAGCACGCGATGATTCTCGCCACCGGCGGCAACCTGACGCCGGAGTACCTGCCCGCCCCGACGCCGGCGGCCTTCACGGCCAACGTGATCCAGGAGGAGGCCATCGCGACGCTCGTCCGGCAGTGGTCCGAGGCGCAACTCGATTTGTCGGAGCCGGGCGACGATCTGCACGAGCGCCTGTTGGCGCTGGTCGAGCCGCCGCTGCTGGAGGCCGCCGCGGCGCACTTCCACGGCCAGGCCGCCACCGCCGCCCGCCGCCTCGGCCTGCACCGCACCACGCTCCGCAAGAAATGGGACCGGTACGGGATCGAAGAGCGGTAATCACCCTCGCGTCTCGTTCCAGAACTCGTCCCGCATGGCCAAAATGTTCTCCGGCGGGACGTCGTACTGGATGTTGTGGACCTGCGTGAACACGAGCGAGGCGTCGGGGCCGAACTCCGCCAGCCGGCGACGCACGTCGGCCCGAACCACCTCGGGGTCCGAGGCGTTCAGCGCGTGCTGCGTGTCGCAGCCGCCGCCCCAGAACGCGATGTCCTTGCCATATTGGCGGACCAACTCGGCCGGGTTCATTCCGGCGGCGCTGACTTGCACGGGGTTCAGCGCGTCGACGCCCATCTCGATCAGATAGGGCACGAACGAGGAGACCGCGCCGCAGGAGTGCATCACGACCTTCTTGCCCGCCGCCTTGATCTTGCCGACGGCCTCGGACATGTAGGGGTAGATCATCTCGCGGTACAGCCCGGCCGAGATCATGCCCGCCTTCTGCGTGCCCAAATCGTCGGTCAAAAACACGATGTCGAACCCGTCGCCGAAGGCCGCCAGGAAGGTGTCGATCCGCGCGAGATAGACCTTGTGGAGCTTGTCGAGCAAGGCATGGGCAAGGTCCTTGTCGGCCATCAGGTCCATGAGGAAGCGTTCGTAGCCCCGCATCAACATGCCGGTCTGCAGATAGTGCATCCGCCAGAGCGTCACCACGGCGCGGTCGGTGGCCTGGTACTGCCGTCGGGCCCGCCGGCCCATCGCGTCCAGCGGCTCGTCGTACACCGACGAGTAGTCCCATCGGTCGAACAGGGCGTCGTGGCGGTCCAAGTCGGCGGCGGACTTCACGTCGGCCAGCGGCGCGCCCACCGGATCGTGATAGTAAGCGTCGGCCGCGCGGACGGCGTACGGCACGCCCCGCGAGTCGCGTACCACCGAGGAGCCGTCGGGCAGGTCTTCGACGTTGAACGCCTCGGGCACCACCAGATCGACGCCGAAGGGTGTCTTCCAGAGCTTGGTCCGCTTCGACCCGAACCAGAGGACTTCGACGTCGACGCCCAGGGCGTCCATGACGTCGGCGTCGGTCTTGGCGATGAGTTGGATCAGGCAACCGCAGTCGATCGGTCCGACGCCGAGGCCCATCCGCTCTCGCAGCCGCTTGTAGGCAATTGCATGGATGCTCGAACAGTCGGTGCCGCCGATGTCCAGGGGGATAGTGTCCGGCTTCCGGCGGTTCAGCACCGCCATCACGCGCTCGCGAGGGGTCATGTTCGTTCTCCTTGGCGGGTGGCACGTCCCTGAGGAACGAAGGGCGTTGCTTACGGCACGACCACGCCCTTCGTTCCTCAGGGACGTGCCACCCAATGGATCAACCTATTATCGAGTATCGAGCGTCCCAAGTATTCAACGAGAACTGCCGCCGTTGGGCGGTCACCTCTACACGATCCTCGCCGCGACGATCAGGCCCAGCCCGACGACGAACGAGAGGAACATCAGCCCCAGCAGGCGGTTGGTGCCCGGCGGGGCGTCGCGGAACTCCTTCCAGACGAAGACGCCCCAGACGGCGGCGATCAGCGTGGCGCCTTGGCCGAGGCCGTAGGAGATGGCCGGACCCGCGGTCGCGGCGGCGATGATGCTCAGCGTCATGCCCGTGCACCAGATCATGCCGCCGACGACGCCCAGGGCGTGCTGCCGGAAGGTTCCCTTGCGATAGTCGGCCCAACTGACCGGGTCGTCGACCGGCGGCTTGGCCATGATCGCGCGGTTGAAGATCAGATTGCTGGCCAGGATCCCCAGCGCGAAGAAGTAGACCGCCGTATAAGGGCTCAAGTAGCCGCCGTCGAGCACGGTCGGGTCTTCGTTGGGCGAGAGAGTTCGGGCGACGAGCAGGTAGAACGTACCCATCAAAAGGCCGCACGCCAGCGAGAGGATCAATCCCTTGGTGCTCACGCCCTTGCTCCGGCCGCTCAGGCGGCGGTAGGCGATCGCGTCCAGGACGATCGCGGCCGCCACGAGCGCGACGCCGGCGACGAGCAAGACCGGGTTGCCCGTCGGCTTCATGATGTAGTTCACGCCGACGCCGACGACCAGGGCCAGGCCGATTCCGACCGGGAACGCGACGGACATTCCGGCGATGGCAATGGCGGCCACCAGCAGGATGTTGGCCAGGTTGAACACGACGCCGCCCACGAGGGCCGAGAGGATGTACTCGAAATGGGCCTGCCCGGCGTCGACCAGAAACCCGCGTCCCGCCGTGCCGAAGCTGCCCAGCGTGAAGGCCGAAATCGTGGCCAGCACGACGACGCCGAAGACGTAGTCCCAGTAGTACAACTCGAAGCGCCACTGACTTCCGGCCGCCTTCTGCGTGTTGGCCCAGGAGCCCCAGCACAACATCGTCACCGCGCAGAGAACCACGGCCAGCGGATAACTGCTCACGACAAACATGGCGACCGTCCTTTCTTCTTGGGCTTGAGTTTGGGAGGCCGGGTGGGTGGCACGTCCCGGAGCCCCGGACGAAGGGCGTGGCACTCCGTTGGTAATGTATCGCCTCGGCCGCCAAGCGTCAATCACGCGCCCCGCCAATACTCCCACGTGTCGGCCACCGTCTGCTCGATCGGAATCTCCGGCCGCCAGCCGGTCCGCTCGACGAGTCGGGTGATGTCGGCGATGGCGTCCTGTTTGCATCCTGGGCGAAGTTCGACGATCGCGCGGCCCGCGTCGGCCAGCCGGCGGAGATGTTCGACCAGATCGCCCGTGCGACAATCCCGCGACGAACCCACGTTGTAAACCTCGCCCGAACGGCCCCGCTCGATCAGCAGCCGGTACGCCCGCACGACGTCGCGAACGTCCGTCAGATCGACGTGCGCGTCGCGGGTGTGGATCTCGACCGGCTGGTCGGCGGCGGCGAATTGCCGGGCCCATTGGGACAGCATCATTCGGGGGCTCTGCCGAGGACCGGCGTGCTGGAACGCCCGGGCGATCACGACGTCCAGGCCGCGTTGGTGTGCCTCGTGGGCAAGCCGCTCGGCGGCCAGCTTCGTCTTGCCGTAACCGCGCGTCGGGCCAAGCGGAGCGTCTTCGCTTACGAGCGGATTCTCGGGCGTGACCGGCGCGTAGACGTGGCTGCTGCCGGCCAGCAGGACGCGAGGCCGGCCGGGCAGCGAGGCCGCCAGTTCCAGCACCCGGCGCGTGCCCTCGACGTTCGTGGCCACCGCCTGGGGCGTCGGCTCATGGTCGCCGCAGTCGTCCGGGACGCTCAGCGCGGCGAGATGATAGACCGCGTCGGGCTGGAAATGCTCGATCCGTCGCAGCGCGTCCCGCTCGGGTCGGCCCGGTTCGGCGATGTTCCAGGGCAGCACGTCGACAAGCCCGGCAATCGCCGGGGGACTCGACGGCGTCCACCCGCCGTCTTGGGACACGCCGAGAACCGCGTCGCCGAGCGAAAGCAGGTGCTCGGCGAGGAATCCGCCCGCAAACCCCGCGATGCCGGTAATCAGCGCTCGATGGGTCATGCGGGGGCTCGGGGAAAGCGGTAGGCACTTGGGTGGCACGCCCTGAGCCCCGGGGCGAAGGGCGTGGTCGGCATCGGCGGCCGTAGAGCCACGCTCTTCGCCGGAGGCTCAGGGCGTGCCACCCACCGACGACTGACAACCGACAACTGGCCACTACTCCCGCGCTACTCGGCATCCGCCGGGGCCGCCTCTTCCTCGTCGTCCTCGCGCGGCAGCCGCTTCAGCGCCACGAGCGTGTCGTCTTCGTCCAGGCTCATGATCCGAACGCCCTGCGTGTTGCGGCCGACGATGCTCACGTCGCTGGCGGCGATCCGTTGGAGCTTGCCCCGGGCGGAAATCATCAGCAACTCGTCGTCGTCGTCGACGCGGACGCAGCCGATCACCGGGCCGTTGCGGGCGGTGGTCTTGATATCGCGCAGGCCCTTGCCGCCGCGGTGTTGAGTTCGGTACGACCGCTGCGACGAGAGGACCTCCTCGCCTTCACCCTCGCCTTCGACCTCCGCGTCGCCCTCGTCCACCGCCGCGGTTTCTTCGACGTCCGGTTCGTCGCGCATGCCGGGCCCAAAAGGCGTCCGCTTGCCGTAGCCGTGGGCGCAGACCGTCAACAACGTGGCCTCCGGCTCGACGGTGACCATGCCGACCACTTCGTCGTCGGTCGCCAGCTTGATTCCCTTCACGCCACTGGAATTGCGGCCCATCGAGCGAGCGTCCGACTCCTGGAAGCGGATCGCCATGCCCTTCTTGGTCGAGAGGACCACCTCGTCGCCGGGCTGCGTCACCACGACGTCGACCAGCTCGTCTCCCTCGCGAATCTTGATCGCGATGATCCCCTTGCTCATCGGACGACGATACGCCTCCAACGGCGTCTTTTTGACCAGGCCCTTGCGGGTCGCCATCATCAGGTAGCAGTCGGGCTTGTCGAAGTCGCGGACCGCGCGGCAGTCGGTAATCTGTTCGCCCTCGGTGAGTTCCAGCAGGTTGACGATCGCCCGGCCGCGGCTGTCCCGAGCCGACTGGGGCAGGCCGTAAACCTTTCGCCAATACACCTTGCCGAAGTTGGTGAAGAACATGAGGTAGTCGTGCGTGCTGGCGACGAACAGATGCTGGATCGGGTCCTCGTCCTCGGTCTTGGCTCCCTTGAGGCCCTTGCCGCCGCGGCGCTGCGAGCGGTACGCGGTGGTCGGCGTGCGTTTGATGTAGCCGTTGCTGCTGATCGAGACGACCATCGTCTCTTCGGTGATGAGGTCCTCCAGGTCGATGTCGCCGATTTCCTCGCCGCTGATTTCGGTCCGCCGCGCGTCGGCGTGCTTTCGCTTCAACTCCAGCATGTCGTCGCGGATCATGTCGAGGATATTCTGGCGATCGGAGAGGATCCGGTTGTACTCGACCGTCTTTTCGAGCAGATCGCGGTGCTCCTCGACGAGTTTCTCCTGTTCGAGGTTGACCAACTGCCCGAGCGTCATCCGCAAAATGGCGTCGGCCTGGACCGGAGTCAGCGAGTAGTTCTCTTCGACGCCGCGTTCCTGCTGAAAGACGGCGAACCCATCGTCGCCCAACGCCCGGTGCAGCATCGCCCCGGGGCACTGGATCTCGATCAATCGCGTCTTCGCCTCGGCCTGGGTCTTCGACGCCCGGATGACGCGGATTACCTCGTCGATATTGGCATGCGCCAAGAGCAGGCCCTCGACCGTGTGCTTGCGCTGCCTCGCCCGAAACAGCAAATACTGCGTCCGGCGACGGATCACCGTCACGCGGTGGCGGAGAAACTCCTCGAGCATCTCCTTGAACGACAACACCCGGGGCTTCCCGTCGACCAAGGCCAGGAAGATGAGCGAGAAGCTGTCCTGAAGCGGCGTGAACTGGTAAAGCTGGTTGAGCACGACGTCCGGATCGGCGTCGCGCTTCAACTCGCAGATCAGCCGCACCGGTTCCTTCAGGTCGCTCTCGTTGCGGATCGCCGAAATGCCCGCTATCCGGCCCTCGTTGACCATCGCCGCGATGCGTTCCTCGACGCGGTCCCGCGCTTGCTGGTACGGGATCTCGGTGATGACAATGCGGTTGCGCTTGGGTCCTTCTTCGATATGCGCCCGGGCGCGCACGACGATCGTGCTCCGCCCGGTGTGATAGCCGCGCCGGATGCCGTCGCGCCCGCAGACCACGCCGCCGGTCGGGAAGTCCGGGCCGGGACACAGTTCCATCAATTCGTCGATCGAGACGTCGGGCTGGTCGATGATCTTCACCACGCAGTCGCAGACCTCGCCGAGGTTGTGCGGCGGGATCGAAGTCGCCATGCCGACCGCGATGCCGTTGGCCCCGTTCACCAGCAGATTGGGGAACTTCGACGGCAGCACGCTCGGCTCGGTCCGCCGTTCATCGTAGGTGGGCACGAAGTCGACCGTGTCGAGCTTCAGGTCCTCGAGCATCAACGCGGCGGTCGCCGACATCCGCGCCTCGGTATACCGCATCGCCGCCGCGGGCAAACCGGCGATCGAACCAAAATTGCCCTGCTTGTCCACCAGGACGTACCGCAGGTTCCACTCTTGGGCCATGCGGACGAGCGTCGGATAGATGACGCTTTCGCCGTGCGGATGGTAGTTGCCGCTGGTGTCGCCGGAGATTTTGGCGCACTTGACCCGGCCGGCCCCCGGCGTCAGGTTCAAGTCGTTCATCGCCACGAGGATCCGCCGCTGCGACGGCTTGAGCCCATCGCGCACGTCGGGCAGCGCCCGGCTGACGATCACGCTCATCGCGTACGTCAGGTAGCTGTCCTTGAGTTCCTCCTCGATGGGCAGCGACAGAATACGACCTTCGGTATTACCATTACCTCCGGTCGCGGCTCCCTCGGGGGGTACGTCCTTCGGTGGTTCGGGGGGTAAGTTCGAGTCGGTAGACAAGGGGAGTCCTTTCGACGGACACAGTGGATATCGGCGCTGACCGTTCCCTGCGCGAAGAGAGCCAAGTCAGATTCGAGCCAGAAACACAAGGCGTCCAGTATACCGATTCCCCTTTTCCAACACAACCTCGCCGGCGGGAAAACCGACGCTGTAACTCGTTTCGTGAATACAACTTGGGATGCGGTTTCTCGGACCCCGTGGCAAGGGCGGCAGCAGAACGTTTCCGCGTCCCGTAAGTCACGACCCGGCACGTGATAGTTCGCGCGTCCCGCAGCGAAGTCCTTCGACAAAACGGGCAATATCGGGGAATCAACTCGCTACTCGCGAAGCGTCCGGCTCTCGATTGGGCGGGCGATCGGCGAACCTGATCCGATGGGTGCCACGTTCTCGGGCAACGGCAGAATTCGTCTCTCAAATGTCCACAAGAAACCACAGATTTCGCGCCGGCTCTGACGACGCGCCCCGTCTGACTTCCCCTGTCAGATGCCATCCGGGTCGTCCGGAAACTGCAAGAGCGGCTGTTGGTCTGGAGGTCCTTTTTCGTCATCCGGCGATCGGCAAGAGCTAGCGATGAAGTGGTCCAGTGAATCTTCAATCCGCTGAAAGAATACGCGAATACCCTCCTTCTTGGCGTCGATCCATTCGGCTTCCTTCATCGATACGAACTGCTCCAGTGCATTGACTATCCACGTCTTTTTCGGAACCGAAGGAGTGCCACACGACGCGTGCGCACTAATTGACCGACACGAGAATTCCTCACGAAGCCTTTCGACAATGCTTTCCACTTGAAGAACGACGGGGAGCTTGTGCCTCTTGTGCAACCTGGAAAACTTTGGCTCCTGGCGAGCGGCATCTACAACTACATGAGTCCAGATCAAGTCCATCATGTAGGGTAGCGGTGGCTCTGCGTCGTACAGCTTCACAGTCGAATACTTCTCCAGGAGTACGGTCATTGGCACCTTCACGCCCTCCTCGAGTCGGCTGTCAAGCACAGTGCGAGTCAGGTTTCCAAGCGTACGCTGGAAGAAGTAGTAGGGTTGCCGGTTGTCGGATCGGTTGACAGCCACAATGACGAACGGTCGCTCGAATTTGATCTCATTTCCCGCATGGTTCTCGTAGAACTTCCGCACGCGGACCGCGCGGCCTTGCTCGGTGATTAGGACCACCTCATGCCGGATGACCCGACCGTCTTCCGATGGCCAGCCATCGAGATCCGCGTCATACGACATCAACTGTTTGAAGTCATCCATCCAGTGGGCTTGGTCCTTCGGAAACGAGAGTTTGACCTCGGCGAGCACGCCCGTGTGATCGGGCAGGAGGACGCCAAGATCCGGTGTGACGTAGCTGCCGTCGTTCCTTACCTCGTTTTCCGTTGCGGCCGACAACGGGCACAGATGTCTGCCCTGGAACACCAAGACGTCAGGTACGTCCGTCCTAGTTTCAGGGTCCCAAAGATAGAAATTGGCGAAACCCAGGATTGCGTGGATCGACGTCACGTAATCGTCGATCGAGTCGCGAAAATCGGTTTCCGTCATAACGCCCCCAAACAGTATTCTTTGACTTCTCCCTCGGCGTACGTGTCGAAGATATGATTCACAAGTCGTTTGATGGCCCCGACAGACGCATACATCTGAGGAACCAGCACTAGCTCCCGCGAGTCAACCACCCAAAGATCGAACGTGCTCCCGTCGAGATAATCGACGGCGCTAACATGGACATACGGGTTGCCGTGCAGCACAGAGATCGAGGTTGTCTTCATAACTCGAAGAGCGCGGATAAGCTTTTGGTTTTCGGAGATATCGTCAAATTGTCCTTCGTCAAACGTGATCGTCAGAGGTCGTGCAGCGAGGGTGGGGTTGTCTCGTCGCGCTCTATTGGAGAACAAGTTGTAGTTCTCGTGATGGATTTTGCAGACGGGCATGACAAACGATTGAAACACCTGATTGTAGAGGTAATCGCACGAGATTATGCCGTCCCGAGTCAACGAGACGCGTGTTGCCGTGTACCCATCGCGCTTCGCGTCAAACCGTACAGACTTGAACCATCCGTTGTGATCGGCAAGCCAGTCGATGGCCTCATCCAACGCCATGTCAGGCCACGTCATGATAGGCATGACCCGGCGATGGACACCTTCCTCGGGCAGCCGAAGTCGTTGCGTTGCCCGCGTAACAATCAACTCGCTGAAGTCATGATCCGCGCGAAAGGCGGCCAACAGTCGTTTCAACCGTTTGTGTGGAACAAAACCAACCACTAGGCGAGGGAACTGGCCGCGCAAGAAAGGCATCATGCCTTTCTGAACAAACCTCCCGCCTTCAAATGTCACCGCCACAAATACGTTGCGATAGACGGGGTGCTCGTAAACCAGAAACCTTCCGCATTTCGTCTGCTCGGCTGCCCCCAACTTATACGAGTATCGCAGTTCGTAGAGCTGCGCACCGTCGTACGCCGTAACGAGCCGAACCTTACGAGCCTTCGCAGTGATACTGGGAAACGTAGTCGCTGGCTGGAAATTGGCGCTAAATGGCACTGAGGTCACGCGCATGTTTCGCGGGTCAGAGCCAACCAGAGCATCGACATCAGCGACAAAGGTGTCCCTGTTGTGCGAAGCTTTGTAGAACGACTTCACGAAGTCAAACTGCTTCATGTTTAACGCCTTCATCATCCTGGAAAGCGGCAACGGTAGAGTCCGACATCGCACACACCACACATCGGCGGATACTCACGCACTAGGATGCCGAATGCGGGAAGGAACTCCCCACGAGGGTAGCCCTTTCCCCGCGACACGTCAATCTAGCCCGCGCCATTTCCACGCCTGTCGCGAACATGTCCCAGTATTCTTCCGGCATACGTGTCACGAGTCTCATCACGCCTCAACCCGTCGGCTGTTTCGCCCCAGTGCGTTTTCAACCCATCCGCGGCAAGGAAACACCCTCCCATCGGGTGGTTGTACCTGAACAATGATGCAAGACGGATCGCCCGAGGCGGTCCGTGCCGGGAATCCTCGGCCCGTGGTTGCCAGACGCCGCTGCCCGGCGGCTCGCCCGGTTACGGCAGCTTTAGTTGGTACACCCGGAGCATGCTCGGCTGGGGTGGTTCGCCGGGATACGGCCGATCGCGGTTCTCGGGACGTGCTTCCCAACGGAGCAGGTAACGAACGCCCGGCTCGTCGGCGCGACCGAGGTCGGACGCGAACGCGGCCCTCATCATCGGTTCCTTCGACTGCACGTCGTAAAGCTCGGGCGGCATCGGATCGGGCTGCGCCGCGAGGTCGGCGGGGCCAACCGGCTTGAGCGTCGCCTCGTCCAGACGCCACAAGCCCGAACCGTATTTGACGTGACGATAGGACTGCGTCAGATTGCCCCGGCGATCGACGGTGACGGGTCCGAGGGTAATTTCGAACACGATCGCGCCGGTCCCTCGGAGATCCCACCGGTAGTCCCAGTCGCTCGTTTGGTGGATTCGCCAACCCTGTTCCTCTCTTCGCGCGTTGTACAGTTGCGTGTTTCCCCGGGCGTCGAACTTATAATAGGAAATGATGACGCGTCCTTGCGAGTCGAACCCGATTTGCGTGTCTCCATTGGACACACCGCTGCCCGAGGGCACGGGATCGACGATCTCGGCCGTGTCCAAGGTGATGGGCAGCGTCAGGGAGTCCCCGCTGCTCGTGCTCCAGTGAAGCAGATCGTTGCTTTGGGCGTGGCACACGTCGTGGTTCGTGGAGCAGTCGGGCGTGTCGCGCCAAATCCAGGAGAGGTGGTACTTGCCCGATCGATCTCGAATCGGTCCCGTGAAATACGCATTCATCTTTCCCCGGCCCGAAAACAACGGCGTGTCGAGCAGCCTGCTCCACGTCTGGTGGTTCGGGTCGTATCGGTTGACGATCTGGTCGCCGTTGCCGCTCCCGCCGTCGCGATAGGTGAAGATCAATTCGCCGTCGGGGCCGACGAGAAACGTGGGATACGTGGCCTTGCGTTCCCTCTGGCCGGTCATGCCCGGCTGCCAACGCAACGAGTCGATGTCCATCGGCCTGATCGTGCGGAAATACAACAGCGGCGCGCAATGCATGTTGCCGCTGAGATGGATGCCATCGTCGCCGTCGACGGCCAGCGTGACGCCGTTATGGCTGTCCCAGCCCAACGTCGTCGCCGGCGGCCGATCCTGGCGATGGGCAAGCTCGTCGGTGGGGAGGGGAAGACGCACAAAATGCCACGTCGTCGAATCCAGCCGACGGGATCCCACGGTCATTCGCCGCTGGGGATCGTAGAACGCAACCAGTTGCCGTCGATCGTGAGTCAACAGCGCGAAGTCGACGTAGTGGCCCGACCAGACGGGCGCGACGTCGATCGCTTGCTCGATCCGAACCTTGCGCTCGGCCTCGTCACCGGCCCGGACGCTCCGAGAAGACGAGCCTGCGGCGACCGCGGCGACGACCAACACCGGCAGCAGCATGGTGGGCCGAACGAGGCCAAGACGCGGATGCCGTGTCGATTCGATGGAAGCGGCGGTGTTCATATTGTGAATCCTCACTGCACTGCGATTCAATGCATTCTTAGGCAGGGCGAAAAAATAACCTTTACAAATTGGTATTGGTAAATGTGGCGGAAGATGCGATGATCCGCGTATGCAAGATGCGAAAGTCGAGGCACGGATTCGCCATAAGTTTCGCTTGGTCGCTGTCGAACTGGACGAG
>JAPLNP010000219.1 GCA_026401055.1 Planctomycetia bacterium | reverse complement strand
TCGGGCGTGAAGTCGGCGAACTTGGCGTCGTCGTCCTGGGGCGGCCCGCCGTCGGCAAGACGCTTGCCGTCGGGACCGCAGCCGGCCAGATCCATGGCCAGCGCGGCGTACCCGCGATTGGCCCAAAGCGTGGCCCATTCGGCGAACGCCTTGCCGCCTCCACCATGCACCAGGACCACGGCCGGCAGGGGCCCGTCGCCCTCGGGCCGGGCGTAGTAGGCGAACACTCGTGTGGGTTTGCCCGCCAGCGGCTCGCCCTCGTAGTAGACCTCTTCGAGGAGCCCCGTTTTCGGGCCCCAGGTGGCCGGGGGCGTTTTCTTGAGTGTTTCGAGGTTCCAGGGACCGGCGTTGCGCGCCGGCGGGTCGGCGGCTCGCGCCGGGCCGAGCAGGAGGGCGACGAGTAGCAGGAGGACGAGAAGTTGCGACGCGAGCAGATTTAAGAGGCGTTTCATTGGCGATCTCCAGGTGGCTGTTCGAAGTGGTTCCGGGGCGTTTTCGCCAGGTGCAGCATATCTTATACGGAACGCGGAATCAACGGCCGGGTCCACTTCTGCATGAAAGGCGATCGACGTTGGGCTAGCTGCCGGCCATTGCGCCAAGATGGGTGATAATGACGAAGTCGGTCAGCGCGTGCGAGATGGCCACGGGCCAAACACGGCGAGTGAGACAAAACGCGATGCCCCAGACCGTCGCGGCGATGAGCGATCCGGTGACGCCATCGAGCCCTTGGTAGAGGTGCAGGAATCCAAACAGGAGCACGCTGAGGACGACGGCCTTGACGGTTGTGCCCGTCATCGCCTCAAGACGCGGAATGAGATAGGCACGTCCGAACAGTTCCTGGGAGAAGCCGACCGCGCAGCAGTCCGCGAGAATCAGCACGGCGCGACGCCACGGGACAGGATTGGCCAGGAAGGTGGGTATGGGGTACCATCCATTCGATGCCACGTGGACGAGACACTTGAGGCCGACGATCGCGAGCGAGAGGCCCAAGCCGATGGCGATGTCTTTCTCATACGCGGGCTTGACGATGCCAAAATGGGACCAGCCGTCGCCGCTTCGCCACATGACGAAGAGAATGATTGGGATGCACTGCAGAGTGTAGAACGTCCGTTGCACCTCGTTGCTGTCGAATCCCACGGGCGTGTAGTAGCCCAGGTAGCTTCGCTGGTCGCACAACTGCCGGTACTCATCGCCCCAGGACAACCGACACACGGCGTAGCCGAGCGGAAGTGCCGCGATCAGACACAACACGGCGGCCATCTCGAATGCCATGGCGCGGCGTCCGGCGGTCCGCGCGGTTGGGGGCGTTGTCAACGATTCGCTATTGGATGCTTCGTTCACGAGATCAGTCCATGGAGGCTCAAGCGACCTTAGGACCGGCAAATCAACAACTATCGCATGGTCGCCTTTCGCTCCGCGAAAACCCGCTTCTTTCGCGGAGCGAAAGGCGACACTTGTTTCCTCGCCGACCCGCGCCATGATCAGACCAGCATCTTACGCTCGCTGGCATTGGCCTACAAGCAGTCGGGGCAGCCGTCGGGGGTCATGTGGGGAAAATGGCGAAAGAAGCCAATTGCTCTGACGCAATAAGCCATTGACTTCCCCCCCCGAGAGACATCATTCTGGCAGTGGCGGCCTTGGCTCTGCGCGCCGGGCATGTCCACCGGCCGTCTTTTCCCACTTACCACTCACCGCTTACCACTTTCTCGGCGGCGGTGTAGCGGGCCACCGTGGCCAACAGTTGCTGGTGGTTAAGCGGTTTGGTCAGGTACTCGTCGCAGCCCGCGTCGAGGCATTTTTGGCGGTCTTCGATCATCGCGTGGGCCGTCAGCGCGATGATCGAGCCCGCGTGGCCAGCCGCGCGCAGCCGCCGCGTCGCCTCGTAGCCGTCCAGGACCGGCATCTGCATGTCCATCAGGATGACATCGAACGGGCAGCGTGGGCCGGCGTCGGAGTTTTGCGAGTCGGGTTGCCCGGCGAGAACCATGTCGCAGGCGATCTGACCGTTTTCGGCGAACGTGACGCGGGCGCCGGCTTTCTCCAGCAGAAAGCCGATCAGCCGGCGGTTGTCCGCGCCGTCTTCGACCAGCAACACGTGGCCGTCGAGTCGGTCCACCCGCTCGGCGTCCCGCGGCGCCGGTTCTTCCGAGGGCTTGTTGGCGGCGGTCGGACAGTCGAGCAGGCTCACTTTGTCCAGGGGACCGGTGGCCACCGTGACCGTGAAGGTGCTGCCGGCGCTGAGGCGGCTTTCGACCGAGACGTCTCCGCCGAGCAGTCGGGCCAGTCGTCGGCTGATGCTCAGGCCCAGGCCCGTCCCGCCAAAGTTCCGGCTGGTCGAGGCGTCGGCCTGCGTGAACGGGTCGAAGACCATCTTGGCCTGCTCGGGCGTCATGCCGACGCCGGTGTCGATCACGTCGAGTTCGAGCCGGGGCTCGTCGCCCTCGCCTTGCCGGAGCCGGCAGACCACGCGGATGCCTCCCTCGGGCGTAAACTTGACCGCGTTGCCCAGCAGGTTGAAAAGGATTTGTCGCAAGCGGTTGGGATCGGTGTGGATGCTCTCGGGAATGGGACCTTCGAACTCGACGGTCAGGCTCAGGCCCTTGGCGCGGGCACGAACCCGGATCGCCGAGCTGACGTCGTTGACGACCTCGACGGGGGAGCAGGAGACTCGCTGGACTTCGAGCTTGCCGGCCTCGATTTTCGACAGGTCGAGGATGTCGTTCAGAAGCGCCAACAGATGGTTGGCGTTGCGGATGACCGTGTCGATGGCTTCGATTCTCTGCTGGGGCGCGTCGGTGGCGTCACTTTCGCTGCGGAGCACTTCGGCGAAGCCGAGGATCGCGGTCATCGGCGTTCGGATCTCGTGGCTCATGTTGGCGAGGAATTCGCTCTTGGCCTGGCTGGCCGCCCGCGCGGCCAACGAGTACGTTTCCAGGTTGCGATTGGCGTTCTCCAGCACCGCGGCGTGGCTCTTGAGCTGCTCGTCCGCTCGCTTCCGCTCGATCAACCTCCACATCCCCTGCACCAGGAGCGCGAGTTGGCAGGCGTCGAATTCGGTGTATTCCCCGGCCTTGTTGCCCACGCCGGCCACGGCGACCAAACGGTCGCCGTCGAAGACGGGCACGTTCATGCGGCGGCCGGCGAGGACCTCGCCGCCGGGCGACTCTTCCCATCGCGGATTCGGCAGCGCGTCGCCGTTGACGATCACGGCCTTGCGCGTCCGCACGGCGTCTTCCCAGAGCCCGGTCGTCTCGACCGGCAGCGCGATCGGCCGGTTGATCATTTGGCATTGATCCTGCGCGTTGGTCGTCCACGAGTGGAGCGTCAGGACCCTCTCGTCCTCGCTGACGAAGGCCAGGTAGCCTCGCTCGCTACCGGTGAGCTCAATCGCCGTTGTGAGCGTGAAATCCGTGATCTGTTGGATCGGCGCTTCGGTCATCTGGTTCAGGGCAAGAATGGCCTTCAGACGGGTCTCTTCCAGCCGCAGGACCTCTTCCGCGCGATGGCGCTCGGTGATGTCGTGCACGATGCAATGGATCCGCGAGAACTTCCCGTCGACGTCGTACACGGCTCTCCCGTGCACCGACGCGAGAAGCGGCGTGCCCGCCTTGCGGACGAACTCGACATGGGCGGTGCGGGTTTTGCCGCCTTCTTTGAAGCGGGCATACCCCTCGTGAAACCGCGGTTGTTCCTCCGCGGTCAGGAACTCGGCGAGACTGCGTCCGAGAACCTCGTGGCGATCGTATCCGAGCAGGTCGAGCCATGCCTGGTTCACCTCGAGCAGGCGTCCTTGCTCGTCGAGCGACTGGTATCCCAGCGGCGCTTCCTCGTACAACAACCGAAAACGCTTCTCGCTGGAGCGCAGCGACGCCTCGGCTCGCTTCCTCAAACCGATGTTGACCAAGAGCACGCACACGATCGCCACCAGCGCCATGATGACGCCGACCACGAGCCAGATCTCGCGCCGGTACTGCTCGTAGAAGGAAAGGGGACGATGGATCACGATGCTTCCGGCGGGCAGACTCGACATGGGGATTCCCCAACGCGCCAGTTGCACGTGGTCGAACATGATCGGGTTGTCGCTACGGCTCTGGATGGGGATTTCCGAGGGAGCGGTCCCGTTGAGGATGCGGACGGCCATTTCGGCGGCGGCGCGTCCCTGATGACCGCCGTGGAGCAGCTTGCCCCCGACGATGCCGTGCCCCAAACGCATGGCCATAATGCCGTAGACCGGCACCGGTGAATGCGCCGAGATCGCCCGGGTTCCCTCCTCGATCGGGGTGTAACGGTTGATTCGGTCGCGCACCCAGGGCATCAAGAGCACGATGCTTTCGGCGGGAATCGCGTGGAGCCTCTCGAGGAGTTCCGCGTGCGAGTAGTCCTCGCCGCGCAGGAACTCGAACTTCAGCCCCGGACACTGCCCCGTCAGGGCGGCCACGGCGTTCCGGCAAACTTCGCTCGCGGCGGTCGTGTCGGATATGACAACGACTCGGTTCGCGTCCGGGTTCTGACACAAGGCCAGGTCGATCGTCGCCTGGATGTCGGGGACTTCCATAAGGCCGGTGAAGTTGGGGCGCCGGGCCGACGTCACGTTCCGCGGATCGTTCACCCCGCAGAAGGCCACCGGCGCGCCTCCAAAAAGCTCGTCGTTGTAGTCCAGCAGGAAGTCAACCGCGTTGTCGTCGGTGGCGATGATCACGTCCGGTTTGAGACCGCGATACTTCAACGCATACGTCCGCCGAAGCGACTGGAGATACTCCTCCGTGGACACTCGCTTCGTGTCCATGTATTCGATGTAGAGTTCGGCGTCCCTCGCGTCTCGGGCAATCACGTCCCGAATGGCCTCGACCTCGGACTGCGTCCACGCGTATTGCGCGTGGTACGAGTTGAGGACCAACACGCGTCGCGGCTCGGCGTCCGGCGACGGCGAGGCGCCCATCAGCGCCGGCAAGCAAGCGGCGGCAAGACACAACGAGAGAAGGCCGGAAAAGGTGACAATCACCCTTTGTGCGACGCACGCTTCGGGCCCCGCGGGCACAACGTGCCTGTCACCTTCTCCCCGCTCGCCTCCCGCTGGGCGGCGGCGGAATCGGGACGAATCACCATGGCGGGCCATCATGCGTGCATCTTTCTCTCGGGACGCGGCCGGGCCGACGTCCGAGAAAACGGCAACCGGGGGAAACCCAAGCGGCGTCGATCCCCATCGGACGATCACCGGCACCACGCTTGCGCCCCGGCGGCAAGCGTGCCCGCGAGTCTGCCTCTCCCAAAAAACTGCAATTCTTTCCGTATACGAAAGGGTAGGTCGTGCTGGAGGGGGCATCCGGCGGCGATGTGAGCGCCGACGGCGGCTCCGGCGACCGGTGGTAACGCCTGGAACCGTTATCGCGGTTGTGCGGCCGGGGGTAAGATCTCGTCCAAACGGAGCCATGACCGTAAGAGAGAAAAACCGAGCCGCGACCGTAAGAAAGCGGTCCCAAGAACCGGCCCATCATGCCGCGTGATGCCGCTTCCTGACGGGCGCGGCTCGGTGTCGGCGGCCCGGGGCAAGAAACGCGACTCACCAGCGCAGCACGGCGAACAGGTTGCTGAAGTCGTCCGTCCAGACCAGCGGCGGTCGGGCATCGTCCGGCCAGGGCGACCGGGCATCGCGAATTTCCGCGCGGTCGAGGAATTCCCGATTGGCGGTGACCAGCACCCAGTCGGCCGCGTCCACCCCGCGAGCGTCGTCGTCCGACGTGTCGAAAAGCGCCGCCTCGTGCCCGAACTCCGCCGCCAAACCCCGCGCCACCGGTCCCAGATCCAGGTTGCGGTTCGAGATGTGTACCGCGAGAATCCCGTCCGGCTTGAGGTGCTTCCAGTAGACCTCGAAACACTCGCGGGTCAAGAGGTGCATCGGAATGGCGTCGCTGCTGAAGGCGTCGACTACCAGGACGTCGAACTGCTCCGAGCCCTGCTCCCGCAGGCTTCGCTCGAGCGAGATTCGGGCGTCGCCCAGAACGACGTCGACCCGGGCCGCGCTGTCCCGGCGATAGGTGAAGTACTCGCTGGAGAGACGGATCACGTCGGGATTGATCTCGTAGAAGCGGATGACGTCGCCGGGTTTCCCGTGGGCGGCCATCGTGCCGGTGCCCAGGCCGATCACGCCGATCCGCAACGCGCCTTCGTCCGGCTCGTCGATCCAGCGCCGCGGATGCCATCGGACGGCCAGCCCGACGCCGGTTTCCGGCCCATAATAGGACGTCGGCCAGCGTCGTTTCTCCTCGTCGAGGTATTGGACGCCGTGCATGATCCGACCGTGGCGAAGCGAGTAGTACGGTCCGTTGTCGCCGCCGGAGTACTCGTCGATCTGGAGCATGCCGTAGAAGCTGCGGGTTTTGACCAGCGCCTGGCGCGAGTCCACGATCGCCTGGTACGCGAGTGCCCCGGTCAGCATGGCGAACACATACGCGAGTCCGAACCAGGCCCAAAGCGGTCGACCGGCATAGAGGCCCCAGGTCCGGTCGCGGAATATCGTGACCAGCAGAAGCCCACAGCAAGCCACCAGCGAGAGGTGGTACTCCCAGAACGAGGTGAACACGGCGGGCGCCACCAGCGTCGCCAGCACGCCCCCCAGCGCCCCACCGGCGGCGATCATCAGGTAGAACTTGGTCAGGTACCGGGGATGGGGCTTCAACCGGACCATCTCGCCATGGCAAACCATGCAGCAGACGAACAGCGTGCCCGAGTACACGGCGACCTGGACCCACAGCGGGGCGGACACGCCCACGTACAACACCGCCGTGGCCCCGGCGATTCCCGCCACCATGAGCACGCCGAACACGGCCCGGTTGTACCACCGCTCGTTATCGAACGCGATGATGAACGTCAAAAGGTACAGCGCCAGCGGCAACACCCAGAGAAACGGCACGACCGCCACTTCCTGGCACATCAGGCCGGTCGTGGCCAACAGGACCACCGAGCCGCACGCGGCCAGGGCCAGCCAGAGAAACTGGTTCATCCGGCCCGGCGGCTCCACGGGCGGATCTTCCGCGCCGGCGCCGGTCGCTGCGATGGCGTCCGCCGGCATTTCCGATCCGCGGAAACGGCACACCCGCACCGCGCACGCGCCGCAGAGCACCGCAAACACCCCGTAGCAGGCCGACCACGTCCACGCCTGCCCTCCCAGTCGCAGCGCCGGCTCGAAGACGAACGGGTAAGTGACCAGCGCCGCGAGCGAGCCGGCGTTCGACAGCGCGTAGAGCCGGTACGGCGATCGGCCCGCATTCGTGCGCGCAAACCAGCTTTGCAGCAGCGGCCCGGTCGACGAAAGCAGCAGGTAGGGCGCCCCGATGCTCGCGCCCAGGAGGCAAAGGATCCGCCAGGTTGGCCACTCATCGCCGTAAGGCTTCCACGTGTCCGCCGGAATGATCGGCAGAAACAAGAGCGACGCGGCCAGCAGAACCAGGTGCAACAGCCCCTGACGCCGAAGCGTCAGCCGCCCGGCCAGCCAATGGGCGTATCCGTAGCCGGCCAGCAGGAACACCTGGAACGACAACATGCACGTCGTCCAGACCGCCGGCGTCCCGCCGAACCACGGCAGGATGTACTTCCCGATCAGCGGTTGCACCTGGAAAAGCAGAAACGAACTCAGCAGGATCGCGGCGGCGTAACCGGCCATGGCAGTATCCTATTCCAGACGATTCATGCAGGGTGGGTCGAGGCCGCGGTTTCTTGGGTAGGCATTCGCAAACCGGCGTCTCGCCAATTCACCACTCGAGTGAAAACCACGCTGAACCAACGGTCTTCCCTGGTCTACTCGTTCTTGGGTTGACCCAGGTAGTGGTACGGCGCGCGAGTCAAGGGTTCGATGATCTTCTCTTCGGGAAGCCCCCTATCCGCGGGGCCATCGTAGTAGTCGGGCTTCTGCAGGGCCAGGTCGAGAGGCTGAGTAATCTTCGAGCCGGAAGACGCCCTCCATCCCTTCTCCCTATTTTTCTCTTCGATGCAATGAGCAGTGATGCTCACCGACCTGGCAATGGCGCAGAAGGCGAGGCATTCGTCGGGGTTGAAGCCCATGTCCACCAGCGTGGAAGAAATGGCGCCGGATACGTTCATGTAGAGCTTTCGGCCCCAGTGTTTTTCGGTGGCGTTTTCCAGCGCGAGGACAAACCTCACGTGGTCTCCCGCCACGCCCAGGTGTTCGGCCAACTCGATAATGCGTGGAGACCGCAGGTCGCGAATGTGTTGCGGATGATGCCATCCCGGTATGACTTTCCTGTCGCCGAAACGCCTCACGAAGGCATCGTCCTTTTCCTTCCTCCTGATTCCTTGGGCAAGGAAGTCGGCGGTTTCCTCCAATGTCCAGCCCTTCTCTTTCATCAATTCGACTGCCGCAATCCAGGTTGCGGCGGCTTCGTGCGCATCGACGTGAGTGTAGCCGATGCTCAGAACGCCGCCGGCCAATGCCGGCATGATGTAGCCCGCGCCAGACATTACCATCCTGGCCGAGGCGGAAGACGGCGACATGGCGTGCTCCGCGAAACACACCAAAAGGGCGTCGACCATCTTCGCGACGTTCGGTGGTGGCAACTCCCCTTTCCAGACCAGATGCAGCATTTCAGCAAAGCTGATGTTGCCCGTCAACTCGTTCACGTCGTAACCACGCACGACGATTCTTTCGCGGGTTTTGTAACTGATTGCCGACTGCCAATGGAAAGGTTCTTTTTCTCTCGATTCCGCCATGGTTACCTTCTTCAAGTCAGCTGTCAGTGATGGTTTCCAGAGACCCGCCGTGTTTATCCCAAGGCGTGAAGCTTCCGCTGCTCACCCTACCGCGTTCAAACGACCTCCGGCAATGCGTACGGCTTGCGGCGATCGACGTCGAGATACGCATTCGCTTCGTCGTCGCCGGGGAAGACTTCCTGCTCGGGGTCCCACTTCAACTCGCGGCCGAGCCATCGGGCGATGTTGCCCAGGTGGCACACCGTGCAACTGCGATGCCCCACCTCGGCGTTGCTGATCGGGTCCTTGCGCGTCTTCATGCAGTCGAACCAGTTTCGCATGTGGTCGTTGCTCACGTCGAGACGCACGGCGTCGGCCGGCAACGGCTCCTTGGCCAACTCGGGCGGATCGCAGACGAACTCGTCGCGGCGAATGATGATCTTCCCCCGCTCGCCGATAAACGTCCCCCCGGCGCCGGAGCCGTCGTCCAATTTCACGGTCACCCCGCCCGGGTAAAGGAACGTCACCTTGTGCTTCGTCTTGAACAGGGAATCGACCTGGTCCGCGTCCATCGGGGCGTCGAAGACCGGCGGTTTGTACGGCCCGTCGCTTGAGGAGACGGCGATCGGCCCGCCGCCGTCGGCGCCCAGCGCCCACTGGATCTGGTCCAACCCGTGGGCGCCCCAGCCGGTCATCTCGCCGCCCGAGTACGGCCAGATCGAAATCCAGCCCGGTTTCGCCCTCGGCAGGTAAAGATCGTTGTGAAACGGCACGGGCGTCGTCGGACCGCACCAGGCGTCCCAGTCGAGCCCCTCGGGCACGGGTTGGCCGGGCAGTTTCAGCAGCCAGGGGCTGGGGTAATTCGCCCCGATCACCGTGTGGACCTTGCCGATCCGCCCGTTGCGGATCAGCTCGCACGCGACGCGATTGGCTGCCATCGACCGCTGCTGCGCGCCGGTCTGGAACACCCGGCCGTGCCGCTTCACGGCGTTGACGATCGCGCGGCCTTCCTTGATCGTCAACGTCAGCGGCTTCTCGGCGTAGATGTCCTTGAGAGCTTGGCAGGCGTGGATGCAGTGAATGGCCCGCCAGAAGTCGGGCGACGCGATCACCACGGCGTCGATGCTCTTGTCGTCCAGCAGCGAACGGTAATCCCGGTGGGCCTTGAACGACTTCGACGTCGAACGCTTGGCGACGCCCTCGGCGCGCGGCAGGTTGACGTCCGCGGCGGCGACGATCTGGCCCTCGGCCGGCAGGTCCATGATTTGATGGGCGCGCCGCCCGCAGCCGATGTAGCCCACGCGGATGCGGTCGTTGGCCCCGGGCTGTCCCGGCGCGGCCAGCGCCCGGCGGGGAATGATCTCGACGGCGGCCACCACCCCGGCGCCCGCCGCGGCGATTCGCCGCAGGAACTGCCGACGCGAGAAGGAAGAAGTCGGATGCATGGGAACCTCCATCGCTTGGAGCCGGGCGCTTGGAACCGGGAAGCAGCCCCCATTGTAGCCCGCCGGATTTGCCGTGAACAGGCCCCGGTTTCTGGGTGGCACTGCCGGCTTGTCCGGCAGTGTCGTGGCGAGTGTGGGTGCCCTGGAACACCGAGCCGCGACGGTGAGGGAGCGGTATGAGAAACTCGCCAATCGTGCCGCGCCATGCCGCTTCCTGACGGGCGCGGCTCGGTTTGCCGCGTCCTCACTGCCCAAGTCGCCTCATGCACGCCGGGCACCGCTGGGCAAGTCAGCAGTGGCACCCTGCGTTTTCCGACCGTTTTTGAGTTGCGGTGCTTGACAGGCGGATGCGTTTCGGTCATGGTCATGGAAGCGACCCTGTCGGCAAAACCTCATCCGCATCAAGCTCAGGGGGAACGGATCATGAACGTCACGCGTCGAAGCTTCCTGGCCGCCTCGGCCGCGGCCGGACTGGCCGTTGCCGCTCCCGCCGTGTTGGGCGCGGACAAGAACAAACGGTATCGCACGGCCCTGGTCGGCTCGGGCTGGTGGGGAATGAACATCCTCCGCACGGCCATCGAGGCCGGCGAGTCCAACGTCGTCGCCCTGTGCGACGTCGACCGCAACCAACTCGATCCCGCGGCGGCCGAGATCGAAAAACTCACCGGCGGCTCGCCGAAGAAATACAAGGACTTCCGCGAACTCATCGAGCGAGAGAAGCCCGAAATCGTCATCGTCGCCACGCCCGACCACTGGCACCCCCTGGCGATGATTGCCGCGGTCAATGCCGGCGCCCACGTCTACGTCGAAAAGCCGGTCTCGCACACGGTGCACGAAGGCACCGCGATGGTCAAGGCCGCCCGGGCGAACAAACGCGTGGTCCAGGTGGGCACGCACCGCCGCGCGTCGCCGCACAACATCTCGGCGATGAAGTTCCTCCACGACGGCAAGCTCGGCAAGATCGGCATGGTCCGCGCGTTCGTCCACTACGGCGGCGACGCCGGCAGTCCCACGCCCGACTCCCAGCCGCCCGAGGGACTCGATTGGGATTTCTGGTGCGGACCCGCCCCGCTCGTGCCGTTCAACCCGCGGATGCACCCCAAGGGTTTCCGGGCGTTTCTGAACTACGCCAACGGGCAACTCGGCGACTGGGGCATCCACTGGATGGACCAGATCATGTGGTGGACCGAGGAGAAGCATCCCAAGTCGGTCTCGTCGACCGGCGGGCGGCACATCCTCCGCGACAACACCGACGCGCCGGACACGCAGGTGGCAACGTTCGAGTTCGACTCGTTCACCGCCACGTGGGAACACCGCCTCTTCGCCGCGAACAACGCCGAGCGACACAACATCGGCTGTTACTTTTACGGCACGGAGGGCACCTTGCACCTCGGCTGGCTCGACGGATGGACGTTCTACCCGACCGGCAGCGACAAGCCGGCGGCCCACGAGGAGCCAACCTTGCACAAGCCCGACATGCAGAACATCCCCGAGCTTTGGGCCAATTTTCTCTCGTGCATCCGCTCGGGCCAACAGCCCATCTCGGACATCGAGATCGGCCACCGCTCGACGACGATGAGCCTCTTGGCGATGCTCTCGCTCAAGCTCGGCCGGAGCGTCAAGTGGGATGGCGAGAAACAAACCATCCCCGGCGACCCCCAAGCCGCCGCGTTGCTCCAGCGCGCCTACCGCGCCCCCTGGACCTATCCGACCTAGCCGTGCCACAAAGGATTGCCCTTTGGGTACGGACGCCCCTTTGATGTCAGGAGGCCCATCACACGGCCAGCAGCAACACTGCCAGCAATGCCGGCAGGTGGACCAGCGACACTCGCCACAACGCCCGGGCGGTCGCGTCCGAAGGGTATTGAAGAAACCTTCCGGCCGAGGCGAGATCGACGAGACCGAAGCCCACCGCAACGACGCCGTAGGGCCAAGCGACCGACGCAAACGCCATGGGAGCGAGGCTCACCAAGAGCATACCCGCGGCGCCGAACACGGCGACCCGCCCGGCCAGTCGGCCGGAGGGGTCGACGACCGCGGCCACCTTCGCTCCTCCGGCGGGCAACGGCCGCGTCGCGGTTCGCGACATGCTCGCGTCGGCCCGGCGTTCCAGGACTTGATTCATCGCCGACGCGCCCGCGATGACAAGGCCGGTGCCCAACAGGGCGTGCGCCAGCCGGGGCCAGTCGGCCGTCTCGCCGACGGCCACCGCGGCGACGGCCATCGAGAACAGGACGGCCACGAGAAGCCCCGGCCGGATGAGTCGCCATTGCCGCTGCTCGGGCGAATAGCGGTAGCGAAATCCGACGGCCTCGGCGACCTTCTGGATGTCCTCCTCCCGCCCGGTGAGAAAGTGCCAGCCCTCGGCTGCCCCCGCCCGGCGGTACGTTTTGCGATACTCCTTGTCAATCCCGTGAATCCTGTCCAACGGAAAGCTCCGCCGTGACCAGTTCCATTGTCCGGCTGACGGGAATGGCCACAACGTTCTTCTTCGGGTCGACGACCCAATAGTCGGTCAGGCGTCTCTGTTGGGCGGCGAGTTGGCTATCCAGTTCCGCCGAGGGTGGGTACAGGGCGTCGGAACTCTCGACCAAGCCCAGTTGCCGGTAGTACAAGACCTGAACACCCACAATCGCGTCGACCGTCAAGATCACGCTCAACGGGCCGACGAAAACGACTTTGCCGACGTTGACTCCGTATCAGGGTGGGCCGAGCGAAGGGGCCGAGCGAAGCGAGTCCCACCAAGCGACATTTGCCAGACTTTGGTGGAACTCGCTCCACTCGGCCCACCCTACGGAAATACGGAAATCTCCGCGACGGGGGCTAATTGTTCCCTTCGGTCAGACCTTTCCATTGGTCCGTCCGGAAGGGCGACGCCGGCAGGCTCTCCTTGTTGCACAGGTTCGGCATTGCCGTGTCGTACCAGGCGAAGCGGACGGCCGCCGGCTCCTTGATCTCGTCGTTGGAGACGACCACCGTGTTGCCGTCGATCGCGGCAATGGCGGGCAGGAACTTCTGATCGGCGCCGGCGATCGTGAAATCGGTCGGGGCCTTGCCGTCGCGCGTGATCAGACCGCTGCCGACGTGATCGAACGTCAGGCGGATCTTATTGCCCTCGACCGCCATCGACTTGTAGATCGGGCCGGAGTAGACCAGGTCCTTCTGGCCGTAGACGGTCGCCCGAGCCCAGAGCCCCAGCCGCTTGCACACGTCCTGCTTGTTCTTGGGATGGATGTCCTGGATGTTGCCGATGTCGGTGGTGACCACCATGCCGGTGTTCGGGACGTTCTTGAGAGTCAGGAGCTGCGCCTCCCAGAGTTCGGCGCAGTTGGCCGGGTCCTGGCCGCCGTAGCGGAACGGGGCGATTTGGACGAAGCCGAAGGGCATGTCCGGCCGGGCAAAGGCCGCGCGCCAGTCGCGGATCATCACGGGAAACAGCGTCCGGTACTGGTACGCCCGGGACACGTTCGATTCGCCCTGGTACCAGATGGCTCCCCGAACGCCGTAAGGCAACAGCGGGGCGATCATGGCGTTGTAGAGATTGGCGGGCCGATTTGGACTATTGCGCTGATCCTCCTTCTCCGCGGCCGCTTTGTCCCAGCGCTCCAGCAGCGGCTTGAGCGACGCTTCGGCCTCGAGGGCTTTGCGGCTGGTCCACGTCTCGGAGGGCGTGCCGCCCCAGCAAGTGTCGATCAGCCCGACCGGCACGTTCAACGACTTGAACAACTCGCGGCCGAAGAGGTAGCCGACCGCCGTGCGGGGGCCGACCGTCTCGGGGCTGCACACGATCCACTCGCCCTTGCAGGCGGTTTGGGGCTCTCCGGCCGTAACGCGTTCGACGGCGAAGAATCGGATCTCCGGATACTTGGCCGCGGCGATTTCCTCGGCGGCTTGGTCGACGGCGCTGGTGGGCCACTGCATGTTCGACTGGCCTGAGCACACCCAGACCTCGCCGACCAGGACGTTCTTGATGGCCTTTTTGTCGCCGGCGGCGTCTTCGATGAGCATTTCCATCGCGGTGCCGGGCTTGAGGCCGTCGAGCGTCACTTGCCACCGGCCATCGGCGCCGGCCGTGGCTTCGGCGGTCTTGTCGGCCAGCCGGACGGTGACCTTTTGACCCGGTTCGTCCCAACCCCAGATCGGCGCGGCCTGGCCGGCTTGCAGGACCATGTTGTCGCTGATGATCGACGGCAGCTTGATCGCGGCGTGAACCGCGGTTGCCGCAACGGCGACGATCAGCACAACCAAGGCAGATCGAAACGGAATTCGAAGTCGCATGATGAAGTCTCCAAAGGGGGGAATAGGGGAGGGACCGATACTAGAAAGTACCGTATCGGGCGGGGTATGTCAACCCGCCGCACTTGTCCGGCCGACCTGGGCGCGTAGACTTATTCGGGGTCCCGCGGGCCGGCCGGCGCGAAGGGGACAGTCCCGTTTTCGCGGCGAAAACGCGAACTGGCGCCGTAATGTCAGCCGCGCCGCGAAAATCGGGACAGTCCCCCGTGAGCGGTTACCACAAAGGAGCGAGGACCATGAAAGCGGCGTATATCGAGAAGCCCGGGCCGCCGGAGAACATTACCTACGGCGAGCGGCCCACGCCGGCGCCCGGGCCGGGCCAGGTTCTGGTCAAGGTCGGCGCGGTGTCCGTCAATCCGGTCGACACCTACCTCCGAGCAGGGTGGATCGACATGCCCTTGCCGATGCCCTACATCGTCGGCTGCGATCTGGCGGGCACGGTCGAGGCGGTCGGCCAGCGCGTAACGCGATTGGCGCCCGGCGACCGCGTCTGGGGCTCCAACCAGGGTCTTCTGGGCCGGCAGGGCACGTCGAGCGAGTACGCCGCGGTCGACGCGAAGTGGCTCTACGGCACGCCCGACGGAGTCGACGACCAACAAGCCGCCGCCATTGCCCTGGTAGGCATCACCGCGCATTTGGGCACGTTCCACAAGGCCCGGCTCAAGAGCGGCGAGACCCTCTTCGTCCAGGGCGGCTCCGGCGGCGTCGGCGCCTGCGTCGTCCAGATGGCCCATGCCGCCGGCGCTCGGGTCGTCACGACCGCCGGCAGCGACGAGAAGGCCGAGCTATGCCGCTCGCTTGGCGCCGACTTGGTGATCAACTACAGAACCGACGACATCGACGCCGCCCTCCGCCGCTTCGCGCCCGAGGGTGTCGACGTCTGGTTCGAGTTGCTCCACGAGCACGACTTCGAGCGAACCGTCGCTCATTTGGCGATGCGTGGGCGGATCGTCGTGATCGCGGGCCGCGACGGCCGGCCGCCGTTTCCCGTCGGGCCGTTCTACGTCAAGGACGCCTCGATGTACGGCTTCGCCATGTTCAACGCCCCGGCCGACGAACAGCGGATTTCGTCGGAGGCGATCAACCGCTGGATGTCGAGCGGCCAACTCCGCGCGACGATCGGCCGCGTCATGCCGCTCTCGGAGACGGCCGCCGCCCATCGACTCCAGGAGGACAACACCCTTCGCGGCGCCGGCACGCTCTCGGGCAAGATCGTGCTCGTGCCGTGAGAGAGTTGCCGCGTGAGAGGCGTCTCCGTCGGCGACAGAGTCGGGTGGCACGTTTTCGAGCCCCAGGCGAACGGGCGTGGCGGCCGTCGGTGGCAACTCGACCACACGCTTCTCACACCGGCCGAAAGCAGTCCGCGGCACCCGGCGAATATCGGCGGCAACTCGGCCACGTCCTGTCCGTGGCGCGCCACCCAGTCGACCCGTACACTGGCCGAGCGGCTGCCTTTCCGGTTCTTGCCGCCCCCCTTCACGTGGGGCTCGAATCGGCCGCGGCCTTGCGTCGGGTTTTGCGGGCGATCGTCGCCATCGTGAGTATAATAGTGATCTGTTATCTTCCCACCCTCCGTGGATATCACCCTATCGATGAAGGAGCCATGATGACCCGCCTCCCCATGCGCGCCGCGGCGCTTGCGGCACTGTTTGTCTTGAGTCTGCTGGTGACGTTCCCCCGGGCCGACGACGGCAGCCTGACGCCCGAGATGCTCAAGGACTTGCGCTCCGGCTTCAAGATGGATCCGGCGACGCGGGCGATGTACAACGCCATCACGGGCGGCGACGTCAGCGCGCTGGCCGTCAATCGCGACATCCTCCAGCGGCACAACAACGTCTTCAGCAACAAGCTCAAGGCCAAGGGGATCACCAATCAGAAGTCGAGCGGCCGGTGCTGGCTGTTTGCCGGGCTCAACGTGATGCGGCCGGCCGTGATCGAAAAGTACAAGCTCGACGGCTTCGAGTTCTCGCAGAGCTACATGGCGTTCTACGACAAACTCGAGAAGGCAAACTGCTTCCTGGAACAGATGATCGAGCTGGGCAAGACCGATCCGATGGACCGGGAAATGGAGTGGCTCTTCAAGAACTCGTTCACCGACGGCGGATGGTGGGAGTACGTGGTCGCCCTGATTGACAAGCACGGAGTCGTCCCCCAACAGGTCATGCCGGAGACGAACAGTTCGGAGAACACCCGGGTGATGAACCTGGTGATCCAGCGCCGGATGAAGGTGGACGCCCTGCGGTTGCGCGAATTGGTCAAGCAGGGCAAGTCGCCGGAGGAGATCCGCTCCGCCAAGAAGGCGATGATGGCCGAGATCTACCGCATGTTGGTGATGAACTACGGTCAGCCGCCGGCCGAGTTCGCTTGGCGCTACGTCGACAAGGACGGCAAAGTGAGCGAGATGAAGACCTACACGCCCCAGAGCTTCTACAAGGAATTCGTGGGCGTGGACCTGAATCAGTACGTCGACCTGTGCGACGATCCGACCCAGCAGTACGGCAAGCACTATCGGCTCCGCCGGGTGAAGGACATTCAGGAGTATCCGGAGGTAAACTACGCCAACGTTCCGGCGAAGACGCTCAAGGAGTTGGCGCTGAAGTCGCTCTTGGACAACGAGCCGGTTCTCTTCTCGGCCGACGCGAGCGCCGACATGGACCGGACGAAAGGGATCATGGCCAACGAGATTTTCGACTATCGCTCGATCTACGGAGTCGATCTCGGTTTGAGCAAGGCCGATCGGCTGCTCTATCGCGAGGGCTTCCCCAACCACGCCATGGTCTTCATCGGCGTCGACATCAAGGACGGCAAGCCGGTCAAGTGGCTGGTCGAGAACAGTTGGGGCAAGGAGAAGGGCGACGGGGGCCTCTGGACGATGTACGACTCGTGGTTCGACGAGCACGTCTACAGCATCATCGTCAAGAAGGCCTACGTCCCGAACGACATCTTGCAGATTCTCAAGCAGGACTCGATCGAGCTGCCGCCCTGGCACCCGATGAACGCGCTGTTCCGTTAGGCGTACTCGTAATCTTCGAGGTGTTCGAGCCAGAGGCGGATTTCGTTGTCGTATTCGCTCGAAAGGTCGCCCTTGACCAACTGGCGGTGGAAGCTGGCCGCGCCTTCCTTGACCAGTTCGGCGGCCTCGGCGTCGGGGAAGCGCTTCATCGGGTCCGGCGCGATCAGACCGCAGCAGAACGTCATCAGAAGCTGGTTACAGACGACCTGCTCGGGAAGGATGCTGGCGAGTCGCTGGGCGAGGAATCGCTTGGCCTCGAGCAGCTCGTGGTAGTTCATCCGTCCGGGGAACGGCGGCGCGCCGGCGAGCATCTCGATCAGGACGTAGCCCAGGCTGGCCAGGTCCGACCGCGGCGAGTAGTCGCTGCCTTCGAGGACCTCGGGGGCGGCGTAGGTCGGCGTGCAGGTTCGGACCGGCGGCAGGTTGTTGAGCTCGAATGCCGAACCGATGTCGACGATCTTGGCGTTGCCGGTCCGCTTGATCATGATGTTCGAGGGCTTCAGATCTCCGTGGACGATGCCCTCGCGGTGCAGCGCGGCCAGCGCGGCGAGGCAATCGCGGATGATGGCGATGGCGATGCCCGGCTTCACGCGCGGCTGGACCGGCCCGGCCGTGACGATCACCTCGTTGAGGTATCTCCACCGCCGGTTGCTGACTCGCTGGTTGATGTGATCGAGCATCCGGTTATCCAGGAGCCGGTCCAGGTCGTAGCCGTCGATCCATTCCATCTCCATCAGCCGGATCCGCTCGCGGTCGACCCAGTTGTGGACGTCCAGGAGGTTGTCCTGCTGAATTTGGGCGACGTGGGCGGCGACCTGGGCGATGCGGCCCATGCCCTCGTCGTACGCCCGCTCGTTCTCGTACGGCTCGGGCGTGAAGATTTTCAGGGCCACGGGCAGGGTGAAGTTGTCGGTGCTTCGGCGCTCGGAGAGGTAGACGACCCCTTGCCCTCCCGAGCCCAGGCGGCGAATCAGCCGGTGGTGCTCGGTCCAACTGAGGCGTTTTTCCTCAATGATCGTCTGGTACCGTGCCAGGAGCTTGTCCGGGCATTTGCCGTTGGGGTGGCCACCCCAACTCCGCGTGGCGCCGCGTTCGGGAAACATCGTCGTTGACATCAGGCGTGCCTCGTGCTCATCCGTTGATCCAATCCTTGGGAACCCAACCGGACATTATCTTAGGCTCCGGGGTCGAGGTACGTCCAGAGCGAAAGGCGCGACGGCGACAAGATTATACCACCAGCAGGGGGGGTATTACCTGATTGACCCGGACAGGGACCGAAATCCCATGTGGCACGCACCAAAGCCCGCCGGGTGCGTCGTGTGAGTGATGTGATTGCCCCTCTTACGGCTGCCCCTTGATTTTCCGGAGGGCTTTGGCGGCCGCCGCGCGGACAGATTCGTTCTTGTCCGTCGAAGCCTCGGTCAGCGGGCCCACGGCGTCTTTGGCCAGTGGTCCGAGGGCGCCCAGGGCCTCGGCGGCGTCCTCTTGCGCCTTGGGCA
>JAPLNP010000458.1 GCA_026401055.1 Planctomycetia bacterium | reverse complement strand
CCTGTTCATGTTGCGGCATGGAAGCCTCCTTGCTTCGCTCAGCATTTTCATCTTGCCCACTTTCCACGCCGTATGTTGTAAACCACCCCCCTTCTGGTCAGCAACACCAAATTCCAGCGCGAACCCTGTCTTGCACCCGGGGGGTACTTGTGGAGGGTGGGTCGAGGCCGCCAAGGACTCGGCGAGGCTCCGTAGTCCAACAGGCTCCGTAGTCCACCCTCTTGCCGAACTCCCGTCCGCCCGGGACAATCACGTTCGACCGGCGGCCGAGGTCCGCCGGGATCGTGGCTTGCTCGACCCACCATACCGATCCATGAATGATCCGCGTCAAAATCCGTTCTCGCCGCGGAAAGCCGTGCGCGACTGGTCGGGCACGCGGCTGCGGCAACTGCGAGCGACGCTACGGCGCTGGCGCCACGACGACGGCAGCCTGATCGCCGCCTCGATGGCGTACTACGCCGTCTTGTCCTTCTTTCCGTTGCTGCTGCTGCTGATCGCGGCGCTGGGCTTCGTCCTGGAGTTTTCGCCCTGGGCCCAGGACGCGGAGAAGGGACTTTTGCGGGTGCTGGCCCAAAACACGTCGCCGGGGTTGGAGGAGCACGTCCGAACGGCGATGCAGGCGATTCAAACGAACGCCGTGATCGGCGGTCCGGTTGGGCTGGCGACGTTGCTCGTCGCCGCGATCGGCATCTTCACGCAGTTCGACGTCGCGATGGATCGGATCTGGAACATCCCGCCCCGGCGGTCCCAAGGCGTCACCGGCGCGATCCGGCACGTTCTGTTCCATCGACTCCGCGCGTTTCTGATGCTCGTGGGCGTCGGGGCGCTGGTGTGGGTGGCGTTCATCGCCGGCACGGTCGCCTCGGTCTTGCGCCACTACATGGCCGGGGTGATCGGCGGCAGACTGGCCTGGGCCTTGTTGCACGCCGTGCTGAGCCTGGTGGTGAACGGGGTGCTGTTGACGACGCTCTACAAGACGCTTCCCCGGACTCGAGTGTCCTGGTCGGCGGCCCTGCGGGGCGGCATTCTGGCCGCGGTGCTCTGGGAGGTTAGCCGGGAGGCCCTGGCGATTCTCATGTTCCGCGGAAACTACACCGCCTACGGCGTGGTCGGCTCGCTCATGGCGTTGATGCTCTGGGTCTACATCGCCGCGAGCGTCTTTTTCTTCGCCGCCGAGTACGTTCGCGTGATCGAGCGAGAGCCGGAGGGGGACAAGGATAGCGCCGAATAGCCGTGGGAGGCGACCGGGGTTGGCAACGAATCGAGTGGCACGTCCCCGAACCCCCAACGGACAGACGGCCACTGGCCACCACCCAATGCGCTCAGTGCGACCCACCCGCCTCGGGGGCAAATAACCACGGCAATACCACCCTTTTCGTTCGCCCCTCCAGCGTATACACTAAGAGATTCGCTCGGACGAAACAAAACAAAGAAAGAACGTCTACTGGCGTTCGCTCAGAAATCCAGGGAGTCTCCGCCATGGCCAAGCCCTCGCGCAAATTGAAGAAAGCCAACCACGGGAAGCGTCCAGCCAGCAGCAAGGCGCGGAAATCGAAGCGGCAGTTCGTGCGCACGTAGTCGGGCGTAGGGGTTGCCTCGTGGCCGTATGGGGTGGGGCTTGATCCCCCGAGCGTTCACTGATCGACTGTCGCCGCGAAGGAGTCAGACGTGGCCAAGAGACCACTTATTCTCGAACACTCCGCGTACGATCTGAATCACGTCGTCGCCGACGTCGAGGAGATCCGGCGCTACAATCCGCAGCGCTACGAGATGGAACAACTCACGGCAATCTGCTACGAGAACGTGGAAGACAAGGTCTGCGTCGGCTACAGGGACCTGACCGAGGACGATTTCTGGGTCCGCGGCCACATGCCCGGAATGCCGCTGATGCCCGGCGTGATCATGTGCGAGGCGGCGGCGCAGGTGGCGTCGTACTATTCGAAGAAGGCCAAGCTGATGGACGCCGAGGTGGTGGGCTACGGGGGACTGGAGGAGGTCCGGTTCCGCGGCGTGGTGCGGCCCGGCGACCGCTTCGTGATCGTCGCCCGGTTGTTGAAAGTCCGCCTCCATATGCTCACCTGCGAGTTCCAGTGTTTCGTCGACCAGAACCTGGTCTGCGAGGGCATCCTGAAGGGGATTTCCCTGCCGATCGGCCAGATCAATGGCAACGAGTCGTAAGGCGATGCCGCGAGGGGGACAGTCCCATTTTCGCGGCGAAGGCGTTCGTTAGCGGGGCAACAGTCTTCGCGCCGCGAAAATCGGGACAGTCCCCCACGCGCCCATGTTTCTGCCCTTCCATGACGACAACCCCACCGAGCGGACGGCGGTGGTCACCTACGGGATCATCGCGATCAACGTGCTCGCGTTCCTGTGGTTGAGCTACGCCGTGCCGCCGGCGCAGCAACAGTCGGTCGTCTTGCAGTGGGGATTCATTCCCGCGCGGATCGCCCAACTCGAAAACGGCAAGCCGGTGCTCGTGCCGCAGCGAATGCTGGTCCGTCATCCGATTTTCGGCCGCGGGGTTCTCGAGCGCCAGGTTCCGCTGCCGCCCGACCGCGGCGCGATCCTGCTGTCGTTGGTGACCTGCATGTTCCTCCACGGCGGCTGGATGCACCTGATCATGAACATGTGGTTTTTGTGGCTCTTCGGCAACAACGTCGAGGACCGGCTCGGCCACGTGGTCTTTCTGGGTTTCTACCTGCTCGGCGGACTTCTGGCCTCCGCCGTGCACTGGCTGACCAACTTTGACAGTCTCGCCCCGGTGATCGGGGCCTCGGGCGCGGTGGCGGCGGTGCTCGGGGCGTACGCGATCACCTGGCCCTGGGCCCGGGTACACACGCTCGTGTTCATCGTCATCTTCATCACGATCGTCGACGTGCCCGCCGTGTTCGTCCTGGGCCTCTGGTTTCTCCTCCAGCTTCTCGAAGCTCAGGAGCAACTGAGCCTGCACACGTCCGGCGGCGTGGCCTGTTGGGCCCACATCGGCGGCTTCCTCGCGGGACTGGTGTTGATGCCGGTGCTCTCGTCACTGTTGCGCGTCGACGAGCCGAAGAAGCCGCCGGTGGAGATCGTCGACGACCAACCCGACGAGTCGTGAGACTTCCTGATCCCTGATCCCAAGACGCTCACGCGGTCAACACCGGCAACCGGCCCCGCCGACGCAGTCGGCGGGCGTTTGTGCTTCCGAACGAACTCCAATCCCCAACCGCTGACCCCTACTCCCTGACCATGGGCCGCCGAGCACTTCGCAAAGTCGACCCGTCGCTCGATCTGTCGGGCCATCTCAAGACGTTCGACCAACTGCCCCACCCGTGGACGGCCGAGGCGATCTTCGGCCGCCGGGCTCCGTTGGAGGTCGAGGTCGGCTCGGGCAAGGGGCTCTTCTTGCGCAACGCGGCGATTGCCGTGCCGGAGCACGATTTCCTGGGCATCGAGATCGGCGCGAGGTACGCCCAATTCGCCGCCGCCGGCCTGGCCCAGCGAGGGCTCGCCAACGCCGTCGTGGTCCACGGCGACGCGATTCGGCTCTTCCAGGAGTTGCTGCCGGACGACTCGCTCGCCGCCGTACACGTCTATTTCCCCGATCCGTGGTGGAAGAAGCGGCACAAGAAGCGTCGCGTGCTGCGCGAGTCGCTGCTCGGCGACGTCCGGCGGACGCTCCTTCCCGGCGGAAAGCTGCACTTCTGGACCGACGTCGAGGAGTATTTCCTCGCGACGGTCGAGCTGATCCGGACGACGACCGATCTCGAGGGGCCGCTGGACGTTCCGGAGACCCTGCCCGAACACGACATGGACTACCGCACCCACTTCGAGCGCCGCACGCGGCAGCACGGCGAGGCGGTCTATCGGGCCGAGTTTCGCAAGCCGGCGGGCTCCGGCGGCACGCCATGAAAGGGCGTGATCGAATTGTCACGGACGCTGGTCACGCCCTTCGCCGGGGGCTCACGGACGTGCCACCAGTTGCTGATCGGCCGATTTCGCGCCGGGTGATCGGCAAGAAACGCCGGGGGCAGGACACGAGGGCCGTCGCGTCGCGGGGTCCAGGGCCGGTTGTCCCGTGTGCCGAAGTCCTTGCCATGTCGTCGCTTCCGCCATCCTCGGCCTCTCGCGCCCCCGGCCATCGGCCAGGTTGGCACGCCGGTTGCTAAGCACTCGTGGGACAGCATTGACAAAATTGACAGGCTGGAAGGAGTCTCGCCGATGCAAATCAACACCGTCCGCAACGGGCTCTATCCCGATCCGACGATGCCGGGCAGGCAGAGCGAACCGATCGAGGCCACGAGCCAACGGCCGGCGACGAGTCTGACCTCGCTGTCCGCCAGCCCCTCGGCGGCGACGTCGCCGCTGCGAGAAATCCTGGCCCAGTACGACGTGACCGACATCACGCCGCGCGAGTTCTCCGAGATGCTCCACAAGATGCGCAAGAGCGGGGTCGTCGCCGAAGACGAGCTGAAGGACTTGAGCCTGATCCGGGGCGACCTCGATCGCGACGGCATCGATTCCGACGAGTCGATCAACCTGGTCGACTACTACGCCAGCAAGCTCCGCAAGCAGCCGCCGGAGTTCGACGCCTCAACGCTGTCCGGAGACGAGTCTTCGCCGGAGGTCCTCAAGCGCCGGCTCGACTGGCTCGAAAAGCTCGCCCTGGTGCAATCGTCGCCCGACGACGCCGAACTCGATGAAGTGGCGTGAACGGGAGCTATCCCTTCCCGCTCACCTCGTACGTCCTGCCCTTGACGCCGTTGAGGTAGTTCGCCGCCGCGCGCTCGGCCAGCCTCGCGCCGCAGGGCGTGGGATACTCGCCCGTGATGCACGCCCGACAAAGCTGGTCGGCGTCGAGCCGGATCGCCCGGGCGATGGACTCGACGGGCAGGTATCGCAGGGAATCGGCGCCGAGGTCCTTGGCCATTTCGGCCTCGATCTCGGGCGTCATCGGCCCGCCGTGGAGGAACGCCGGGGCGAACAGCTCCTTGACCGTCGACATGTCGATGCCGTAGAAGCAGGGCGAGACGATGGGCGGGCAGGCCACGCGGACGTGGATTTCGTTGGCCAGCCCCAGCTTGCGGATCCGTTCGGTCAGCACGCGCATCGTCGTCGAGCGGACGATCGAGTCCTCGACCAGGAGAATCCGTTTGCCTTCGAGGACCTCGCGCAACGGGGTGTACTTGGTTTGCGCCTTGCGTTTGCGGGAACCGCCGCCCTCGATGAACGTGCGTCCGCTGTAGCGATTCCGGATCAGGCCCTCGACGCTGGGCACCTTCAACTTGTACGCCATCGCGTCGGCGGCGGCCTTGCTCGTGTCGGGGACCGGCACGACGACCGTGTCCTGGTCGATGGGGACGGTTTCGAGCCGGGCCAGCTCTTCACCGAGCGCCTTTCGGGCGAGATAGACGCTCCGGCCGTCCATCGTGCTGGCGACGTTCGAGAAATACACCCACTCGAAGAAACAGTGGGCCTGCCGGGGGCTCGAGGCGAACCGCTGGACCTCCAACTGCCCGTTGGTGATCGTGATCGCCTGGCCGGGCAGCAGCGACTTGATGTTCTCCGGCGCGAAACCCAGGTTCAACAGCGCGACGCTCTCGCTGGCGGCGGCGAACAGCGGGCCCTCGATCGCGTAGCTCAAGGGCTTGATGCCCAGCGGATCCCGCGCGACGAGCATGTCGCCCAAGGCGTCGAGAAAAACCAGGCTATAGGCCCCGTCGAACCGCCCGGCGACTTCGCGGCACATGTCCACCAGCGGCGGGCTCTTGTCGTGCGACAGGGCCTTGCTGATCGCGTGCATGATGATTTCGGTGTCGGTGTCCCGGGCGAGGTGGTTGTCCTCGTCGCCGAGCAGTTCCTCCTTGAGTTGCTCGAAATTGGCCAACTGGCCGTTGAAGGCGAAGCTGAACCACTTGTGCTTGCGGATGTGATGGCGCTCGAACGGCTGGGCGTAGCCGCGGTCGGACTGGCCGCAGGTGGCGTAGCGGACGTGACCGATGGCGGCGCGGCCGGCGTATTCCCGCATCAAGCTGTCAAACTTTGCCCGATGACTGGTGCGAAACACCTCGGCGACGGAGCCGACGTCCTTGTAGGTGTTGATCAGTTGCTTCCGCCGAGGGTCGTATGTGGTCATGCCCGCGGCCAGTTGGCCCCGATTCTGGACGTCCAGCAACATTCGCGGCATCAGACGCGACACCTCGTCGGCGCCCTGCTGGGGACAAAGGGGGCTGTCCTCCCGGTCCGGCAGATGGTAAATCGCCGCAACCCCGCATTCTTCGTGCAACTGGCTCATGCTCCGCGCGACCCAATCCCTTCGGCCGCCTCGTAATGGTGAAGGGGAGATGCCCGTGTCGGCATGGGCAGACGGAACAGGCAAACCGACGGACAACAGAACCATCCCGCCGACAACTGTCATTGTACGAGCCCGACCGATTTTCACAACCGATCGGCGAGGAATCGCTCCGGGCCTGTCGGTGGGGGGGCTGTGGGGTAGCACGAGGGGGACAGTCCCATTTTCGCGGCGGAAACATCCATTGGCGAAGCAGCGTCCTTCCCGCCGCGAAAATTGGACAGTCCCCACGCAGCGGTGGCCCCCTATCGGCGTCGCTGCCCGCGGCCTACAATCGGGACTTAAGGTGGTTTTGTCGGCATGTGACGCCTCGGTGTGGTATGTCGGTGGATTCATGACGTTCCTGCTCCGCCAAGAGATTGCCACCTCGGCTACCACGATCGTGGTCAAGGTGGGTACCCGGGTGCTGACCCGCCAGGACGGCCATCTCGACGTCGAGCGGATTGCCCAATTGGCCCAACAGGTTCATCGCGCGCTGGGCACCGGCCGGAAGATCGCGGTGGTCAGCTCCGGGGCGGTGGGGGCCGGGATGGGGCGTCTGGGCATGACTCGGCGGCCCACCGACTTGGCCCATCTGCAAGCCGTGGCGGCCATCGGGCAATCCGCGCTGGTCGAAGCCTACGACACCGCCTTGCGAAACCACGGCCGGCACGCCGCCCAAATCCTGTTGACCGCCGAGGACCTCGACCACCGCACGCGGTACCTCAACGCCCGAAATACCATCCTCACGCTCTTGGAACTCGGGGCGACCCCAATCATCAACGAGAACGACACGGTCAGCGTCGAAGAACTCCAGACCACCTTCGGCGACAACGACCGGCTGGCGGCCATCGTGACGAACTTGATCCGGGCGCCGCTTCTGGTGTTGCTCTCCGACGTGGACGGCGTATACGACCGCCATCCGGCGGAGGCCGGCGCGCGCGTGATCCCCTTGGTGTCGCGGCTGGATGAGTCAATCCTCGCCCTGGCGCGGGACACGAAGGGGGGGCTCGGCAAAGGCGGGATGGCCAGCAAACTCGAGGCGGCCCGGCTGGCCACCACCGCCGGAGAGAACGTGATCATCGCCGGTGGGCGAACGCCCGACGTGCTCGGGAAAATCCTCGCCGGCGAGGACGTGGGAACGTTGTTCCTCGCCCAGGGCCAGACCGTCGCCGCGCGGAAACGCTGGATCGGCTTCACCGTCCAACCCCGGGGCCACCTCGTGCTCGATGCCGGCGCGTGCCGCGCGGTCCGCGGCGGCGGGCGAAGCCTGCTGCCGATCGGCGTGATCGACGTCGTGGGCCGTTTCGGCAAAGGCGACGTCGTCGCCTTGCGCGACGCCGACCGCGCGGAGTTCGCCCGAGGACTCACCAACTACAGCACCGCCGACATCCAAAAGATCAAGGGGCTCAAGACGGGCGAGATCGCCGGCGCCCTGGGATATCATCCCTATGACGAGGTCGTCCACCGGGACAATATGGTGATTACGAAGTGAGAGCGGCCAGTGAGCAGTGGCCAGTTGTCGGTTGCCGGTTGAGCGATTCCCGTCCACCGCCTACCGTCTACGCCGGGGCTTTTCAAGCCGTGTCCGGTTCGCTACAATGCGCGCTCTGGGACAGCATGTCGGTTGCATCGGAGGAGATGGTAAGATGGCAGCCCGACGAGGGGGGGACAGGTATCCACGTCCGGGGGAGCGTCTTGCCCCGGCAACGCTCCAAGAGGTTCTTTTGGAGCCGGCGCCGGCGCGGCTGGTGGACGGCACGCCGGCGGCGGGACTCCGGTTGTGCGACCTGGACGAGTCGATTTGGGAGAAGCTCGAGCCGGACGCGATCCTCGCCCTGGCGGAGATCACGCTGGACCGGGTGGCTGCCGGCTGCGCCCGGCAGGTGTTCCACAAACGCCGCTTTCCGCGTCCCCCGGAGGGCTTGAAGTTCGAGGACCTCCGCCTGGAACACCGCACGCGTTTGTGCTTGGCACGAGAAGGCTTTGACGAGGATCCCGGCGCGTTGGGGACATGGACGATCGGCGAGATCCTCTCGATTCGTTCGTTCGGGCCGCGGTGCCTGGTCGATCTGCTCAGCGCCCTGGAGACGCTTCTAGGCCATGGTGGGCAACTCTGCGCCGAACTGACCGACGAAGCCCGGCGCCTGGCCGCGATGCCCGAAGCGGCCGAGGTGTTCTCCGACGATCCGCGTTTTGGCCCCGTGATGCGCGAGGTGAACGTCGAGGTCCGATCCGCGAAGCAGTTGGCGGAGCATCTTCTTTCGCGCGCGCAGGACGGACCGGACCCACGATTCGCCGCGGCCGAGGTTCGCCGGCTGCGCGAGCGGATCGAGGGCCTGCCGAACTGGAAACTCGAGGAGGAGTTGATTCAGATCTTCGCGTCCACCGAGAACCAGCGGAACCGCGAGATCCTGATCGGCTACTACGGCTGGAAGGACGGCCGGCGACACACGTTGGCCGAAATCGGCGCCCGATACGGCATGACCCGGGAACGGACCCGGCAGATCTGCGCCAAACTCGTCAAGCGAAGAACGTCCTCGGCGGTCCTGGCTCCGGTCATGGACCGCGTGCTCGGGCTGGTGGCCGGGCGGCTTCCCGCTCCGGCCGAGCGGGTGGAGGGGGCGCTGGTCGAGGCCGAGGTGACCGCCGTCGGAATGCCCCTGGAGAGCATCGCCGGCGCCGCGAAGCTGCTGGGCCGCGATCCGCCGTTTCGGATCGTCCGGGTGGAGGGCGGCCGGCTGGCGGTTCGACCCGATCAGATGGACGTGCCCGCCGCCGCCGTCGAGGCCGCCAAGAAGGAGGTGTACTATCACGGGCTGACGACGGTCAAGCAGGTGGAAGCGTCTTTGGCGGGCAGGTTCCCGGGGCGCATCGGCACCGAACTGATGGTTCAGACCCTGCAAATGATCGAGGGATTCCGCTGGCTGGACCGCAAGACGGGCTGGTTCCGCCTCGTTGCGATCAACAAGCACGGACTGCCCAGGGCGATCGAGAAGGTCTTGGCCGTGGCCGGACCGATCCGCGTTGGGGATCTCCGTTCGGCGATCGGGCGCAATCGCCGCATGTGGAAGGTCCCGCCGCCCAAGAGCGTGTTGCTGGAGTTCTGCCGACAGAGTCCCGGGCTGAAGGTCAAGGGCGACGTGATCGCCGCCGAGCCGGCCCGGGATTGGAGGAAGGTTCTGACGGGCGTGGAACGGGAGTTGGTGAGCATCCTCAAGGAGCACGGCCCGGTGCTGGAACGCGGCGCGATCGAGGACCTGTGCGTCGCGCGGGGGATGAACCGCTTCAGTTTCCACGCTTTCATCGCTTCCTCGGGCGTGATTTCGCAGTACGGACACAGCGTCTACGGTCTATTGGGCGCGGATGTGTCGGCGAAGACGGTCCAGTCGCTCGCGCGCCGCGGACGAGCCAATCGCATGCCCGCTCGCGTGTTGGATTGTCACGGGACGACCGAGGACGGCAAACCTTGGTTGAGCTACCGGCTGTCGAAGGCGGCCAGCACGTACGCCGTGATTACCGTGCCTTCGACGCTGAAGGACGTCGTCCGGGGCAAGTATCAGCTTCTCACGCCCGACGGCAGCGTCGTCGGAACGCTTGCCGCCAAGGACGGCCGCGCGTGGGGGCTCGGCGCGTTCTTGCGGCGGCAAGGGGCCCAAGTCGACGATCACGTCGTCATCACCCTGGACCTCGAGCGGCGAACCGCCGTGATCGCGATGAACGGAGTGGTGCCGGTGGACGGGGGACGGTAATGTGAAAACACTCGTTCTCGGCCTTGGAAACCCGCTGATTGCCGACGATCGGGTGGGGCTGCGCGTGGTGGCGGAGTTGAAACCCTTGCTGGCCGGCCGGCCGGACATCGAAGTGGACGAGGACTATTGGGGAGGGCTGCGTCTGATGGAGCGGATGGTGGGGTTCGACCGCGCGGTCGTCGTCGACGCCATCTGCACCGACGCCCCACCCGGCACGATCCACCGGCTCACGCCCAACGCCATCCCCACGCGGAAGAGCAACTCGGCCCATGACATGACCCTGCCGACGGCGCTGGCCCTGGGGCGCCAGGTCGACGCCCATCTGCCCACGGACGAGAACATCCGCCTGATCGGCATCGAGGCCGAGGACGTGCTCACGTTCACCGAACACTGCACGCCGGCCGTCGAAGCCGCCATTCCCCGGGCGGTGCAAGTGGTGCTGGAAGAACTGGAGACGCTGTGCGGAAAGAACGGTTGAGGGTTGACGGTTGAGGGTTGACGGTTAGGAGATAACACCCCCCGGGTGCGTCGGGGGGTTGGCCGGCGTTTACAACCCCCGCCGACGCAGTCGGGGGGCGTTTTCGCCAACCCCTAATCCCTAATCCTGCCATGCACGAGCTATCGATCGTCGAGTCGCTGATCGAGCAAGTCGAGAAGGAGGTCGTCGGCAGCGGGCACGAGGGGCGGATTCTGCGGCTGGATTTGATCGTCGGACGACTCTCGGGCGCGAACGCCGATTCGATCCGGTTCGCGTTCGAGTTGCTTTCGCGCGAAACGCCGTTGGCCGGGGCGGAACTGCGGATCAGCGAGCCGCGGGCGGTCTGTTGTTGCGAGGACTGCTTTGCCCGGCGCGAGATCGACGAACTGGTGGCGTTTTGCCCCGAATGCGGTAGCGGCCGGATTTCGTTTCAAGGGGGTCAGGAACTGCTACTGGAGAGCATCGAGTTGGAGGATTGAATCTTCCCGGACATCCTTTCCATGAAGGCCATGCCATGAGAATCGTCGCCGCCAAGAAACTCTTGAAGGCCAACGACCAGCTCGCCGAGGAGAATCGCTCACGGTTCAATCGCTCGGGCGTGTTCGTGGTCAACGTGGTCGGCTCGCCCGGCTGCGGCAAGACAACCCTACTGGAAGCCCTGTTCGCCAAGCTCGCCACGCGGCTGGCCCCGGCGGTGATCGAGGGCGACCTGGCCAGCTCGATCGACGCCGAACGAATCGAGCGGCTGGGCATTCCCGTCGTCCAGATCAACACCGACGGCGCGTGCCATCTCGACGCGACGATGGTCGCCGCCGCGGCCGACGGATTCGACTACGACAAGCTCGATCTGTTGGTCATCGAAAACGTCGGCAACCTCGTCTGCCCCGCCGGCTTCGACCTCGGCGAGCACCTGCGCATCGTCATCCTCAGCGTGAGCGAGGGCGACGACAAGATCGCCAAGTATCCGACCATCTTTCAAAAATCCCACGTGCTGCTGATCACCAAGACCGACCTGTTGAAGTACAGCAATTTCAACGTCGAACGCGCGGTGGCCGACATGAAACACCTCGCTCCCGAGGCCGAAATCTTCCAGGTCTCCGCCCTGGCCGGCTACGGCATGGACGACCTGGCCGATTGGCTCGCCGCCAAGTGTGGGTAGGGGGCGGTTGTCGGTTGTCAGTAGAAGGAGCGAAACATGTGGGTTGGCTTGATGGTGATGCTGGTCGGCATGGCCGAACCGCAGGTGAAGTGGGTGTACGAGGCGCGGTCGCAGTTGTATGCGGCGCCGTTGGTGGCGGATGTGAATCCGGCGCCGGGGCTCGAGGCCGTGATTAGCGACAGCGAGGCGCGTCGTCTGCGGTGCATCGGGTCCGACGGCAAGCAAATCTGGGAGTACGACGGGGGCTGGAAGATGCGGCTTACGTCGGCAGCGGCGCTGAGTCGGACGGCGCGGCCCGGGAAGGCCACATTGGCCGTGGGGAACGGCGACGGGTCGGTGGACTGCGTTGACGGCGAATCGGGTACGCGCTTGTGGAAATCGCGGGTGGGCAAGGTCGAGTGGAGCAACGTCGTTTGGGCCGATCTCAACGGGGATGGCCGCGACGAACTGGTGGTGGCGTCGGAGGACACCGGCCTGACGGCGTTGGATGCGGACGGCAGTGCGCTCTGGAAGTTCGCCGGTTCAGTGGCCACGGTCATTGCCGCGACCGATGTGGACGCCGACGGGAAGTGCGAGGTGTTCGCCTGCATGAAGTGGGGGCCCTTGTGCGTGAACCGAGACGGCTCGCTGCGCTGGCGGGCCGCGACGGGGGATGATTTCTCGAATGGGGCCGTGGTGCTGGCCGAGGCAAAACGCGGGGAATGGATGGTCTATTCGACGTCGCAGGACGCGGCGGCGCTGCAGTGTTTTGATGCGAAAACCGGGCAGCGGCGGTGGGTGGCCCCGATGATCGCTCCTTGCGACATCTATTCGGCGTCTTCGGTCGCGGTGGGCAATCTCGATGCGGACGACTCGCCCGACGTCGTGCTGGCGGACCGCGCGGGGCATATCTATTGCTTCGACGCGAACTCCGGCGATCTGCATTGGATGTACGCCACAAATGTGCAGACACACGCGGCGCTTTCGCTGGGCGACGTGGATGGCGACGGGCGGTTGGAGGCATTGGCCGCGAGCGGCGATCATGGGCTCTATTGCCTGAGCTTTGACGGGACTCGCCAGTGGCGGTATGCGACCGACTTGCGCATCGTTGGGCCGGCGCGGCTGGCCGACATGGATAAGGACGGCACTCTGGAGGTGCTGGTGTGCGGAAGCGATCACAAGCTCCGCTGCCTGACCCTGGGGGGCCGTGTGAGCGATGCGGTATCCGCCTCGAATGGGCGCGAAGCGCCCGCCGAAACGCGCGCGATTGTTTCGGAAGGCGGTTTTGAACGGTCCGCGATGGTGGGCAAGCCGGAAGACTACCCGCGGGATCCGCCCGTGGGCGCGTGGCTCGCGAACCGGCCCAAGGGATGGCGGCTGACGCAAGGTCCGGCGCAAGCGGCGCGGGCCAACGAGGTCTGGGGCCGGGACACGTCGGACAAGAAAGAAGGCGACGCTTCGCTGCGGTTGGGGCCGGCGCCGGAGGGCTTTGACAAGCCGCTGTGCGTGGCGACGGGCGACGTCGAGGTCGAGCGCGGGTTGCGAGCGGTAAACGCTTCGGCATGGTCAAAAGGCGACGGCGCGAGCGCGGGGCTTGAATGGACGGGCCTACACGGCCGGCGGGAAGTCACGACGCTGCCGGAGGGGCAGACCTCGCCGGAAGGGTGGACCGAACATCGTATCGAACATGCGACGCCGCCGTATTGGGCGCGTTGGGTGCGGCTTCGGCTGGAGGCGAATTCGAAAGCCGCGGTGCGCTGGGACGATGTCCGCGTCGATGGCGTTTTTGTGCAACCGCGCCGCGCGACGATACTGCTCAACCAGGTGGGATACGATGTGGGCGTGCCCAAGCACTTCGTCGTCGAGAGCAATTACGTGCCGGATAAGGACGAGACCGTAACGTCCGGCGACCTCGTGCCGGCCCAGGTCCGTTGCGAGGTGCGGAAGCCCGATGGTCAGTCGGTCTGCAGCGCCCGTCTGGACTACAAGGGGCGCATCGAGGGCGCGTATGGCAGCGACTGGGGCTCGCACTACTGGCGCGGCGACTTCTCCGAGTTGAACGAGCCGGGGCAGTATCGGCTCGAGGTGTGGTTGGGGCAAACGCTCATGCGTTCAAACGTCTTCGAGATCGGCGAATGTCTGCTTTGGCGGAAGACGGCACGGCCGGCGTATCGATTTTTCCATTATCAGCGCTGCGGGATGGAGATCCCGGGGTTCCACAAGGCATGTCATCTCGACGATTCGACCGATCCCGGCCATACGCAACAGTGGGATCTCACGGGCGGCTGGCACGATGCGGGGGATTAGCCGCTGACCGGCGACGAGCGGCCCACGCCGGGCCCCGGTAGCGATCCGGCGGCCCATGCGGCGGCCGTGGCGAAGGCGGCCAAGTTCACCAAGGATGCGAAGTACATCGCCGCGGCGGCGCGGGCGCTCCAGTACGGTCTCGATCGCAACCAGCGCGGACCGCTGCAATTCAGCGCGAGCATCGACCTTTACCTGGCCACGGGCGACGAGAAGTACGCCCGACTGGCCCGCAAGATGGCGCCCGCCATGGGAGGAGGTGAGGTGGACGCGCTGGAGTTGTACGACCGAACCTTTGGCGAAGACCACAGCGCGAAGATCCACGAGGCGCTCAAGGGCGAGGCCGAGGCGTTGCTGGCCAATGCACGGAATCCTTTTGGCGTGTGGACCTTCGGCCCGCCCGAAAAGCCCAACTTCTTCGGCACGCCCGCCGAGGGCGACGTTTTTCACCTGGGCAACAGCGCCCGCATGTTCGAGGCGGCCAGTCGGGTGGCTTTGGCGTATCGGTATAACCCGGACCCGCGTTATCTCGAGTATATCTACGACCAGTTCAACTGGATGCTCGGCGTGAATCCGTACGGCATCAGCTTAATGGAGGGCGTGGGACGCGCGTTTGCGCCGAGCTACCACCAGCGGCTAACGTTCGCGGGCGTGGCGCGCGGGGCGGTGCCGGGGAGCGTGGTGAACGGGATTACCTACCGGGGGCCTGGAGACGACCGACCCTATTTCGACATGCGCGGGATCGACATTCCGTCGTTTGAGTCGAACGAGCCGTGGCTGCCTCATAACACGGCCTACCTGTCCGCCCTCACTGCCCTTGAGCAGATACACCGTGGAGGAAGCACTCGGTGAGTGGTGGTCTGCCGCTGTGGCAAATCCCGTGACAAATTCCGGAGACACGATCCCGATTCCGGCCGCTTGAGCAATTTGGGCTTTCGGCCGGGTTTTGGGGTCTGAGGATGCGGCCGACGGCGCGGTCACGGAGTTCCCGGCCCGGGTCCGCGTCGACACGCCCGTCGAACTCGACGACTACCGCAACGGCGGCATCCTCCGGACCGTCCTGTGGAAGCTCGCCGGGTGAGGGAAGGCGGTATGCGGTAGACGGTATGCGGCAGGAACACTCTCGGGGCCATACTACGTGTTTCGGTTGTCGGGGTAAGCACTGCTTCCAAGAGTTGGTGCAATTCCGCCCAATTTGCCACAAATGGGATTGCGTCCCAGGAATTATCCGGAATTATTATTGCTATTCTGGAATTGTTCCACCCGCCAAGGAAACCCGTCCTATGGTGGGGATCTTTAGTCCGAACTTTGTCCTGGGTTTTGAACCGA
>JAPLNP010000021.1 GCA_026401055.1 Planctomycetia bacterium | reverse complement strand
GTCAATACGGTCAGCATAGGGCTTTACGGCCGTGACAGCCTCGTGCAGGGTCTTGGCCGTACCCCAAGGGTTGAGCCACCAAAGGTGGGGCATCTTGCCGGGTCGAATGATGTTCACGATTTGAAGCGGCAGGGCCAGCATCCCGTCTGTATGTCTAAACTCACTCATGGGTCTTCGCGTCTGGGGTGATGGCGTTGCCAGAGAGGATCGCAGATTCCAACATCTCCAAACGAGCCTTCAACATTGCATTGTCCAGGCGGAGCTGGCCGTTCTCCTTGATGTGCTGCTCCAATTGACGCGCCGTGTAGTTTCGCAACCACTCGTAGTCGTCGAAGCCCACCCAGTCCCCCTCTTGATTGAGGAGCATTTGCATCACCCCCCCCCGTGGGGCCGAGAGATGCGTTTTGAACCGCTTCGGAAATCCGTCGAAGGAGCGTTCGTTTTGACCTAGGATAGTTGGGGTACTCATAGTCGGTAGTAATGGGCAAGTTCGGAGGCTATGGCCTTAACCCCAGTCGGGTCAATAGCCGAGCGGGTATGTTGAATCTGCATCGAGGACATCATGTCCTTCAGACTCCACTCCTCCTCTTCGTTAGCCGGCCCGAACCCTGGCCGTTGAATCTCCACCGTCACGAACTGGGCGTCGATGTGCGACGAGAGGAAAGTGTACTCATTCAAATACCGCCAGTCGCACACCAAGGCAACGGGGCGAACCCCCAAAGGGGCGTAGTCGAAGAAACTATGCACCGAGGCGTTAAGGTGCCTAGCGAAGATGTCCTTATCAATCCCCCGGAGGGTACGGCCAAGTTCGACGAGGAAGGCGCGGTTTTTCACCTTGAACTCCTCACAATGGAAGTCCCGCTCTCCCGCCTTAAAGACCCCCATCGATCGGAGGACATCGTTGGCCCTGTCCTTGAGGACATCGGCAAACCGAAACACCTCGCAGCGACTGTCGCCCCGAGCCATGTATTCCATCAGACAAGCGGCGAAGGTATCCTTCCCCGCGCGAGCGACCCCGGTGATCATAAAGACCAAGGGCTTATTGTTTTTCGTATTCATCGTGGAAAAATGCGACCGTAGATGGGGTGGGGGTTATGAGCCTTCAAGGGTGACCCCCCCGAAATCCGCCAATCGGCACCAATGGCCTTCGACGCCGACTCCTTGGACAGACGCTCGGCACCGCGCACCCCGAATTGCTTCAGCTTGCGGACTTGTTTGAGAGTAGCCAATCCAAGAGTTTCCCGTGCCTTCAGACGCCCTAGCATCCACTCGGCTTGGTCAACCGTCATACCCTTGGCGTAAACGCCGTACCGCTCAAGTTCGGTGGCTTGGTAGCCAAACATGGCAGACTCGGTGGTCGGTGCCGGCAGGACGAACCCGAAAACAGCGCAGGCCACGGATAGGTCAATCAGACCGTTCTCCTTGGCCTCCCGTGCTTGAGCCTTGGACTCCTCAAAGGCGATGCGACGCAGCATGGCGTCCTCGGCGGAGCGGTCGCAGGAGTCGGCCAGGTCGAGGGGGTCGTGTCCGCCTTCGACCGTGATGCCCTTGGCGTGGGGGTGGGTCGTGAAGGCGTCCGCTGGTGTGAATGAGTTCTCACCGCTGATCCACATCGGGTCGAGAATAAGGCAATCCGTCTTGCCCGGAGCCGTGCGGAGTCCTCGCCCAATCATCTGGCACCAGAGGGCGCGGGACTGGGTCGGGCGGAGGAGGATGACGCAATCCGTCTCGGGGGCGTCGAACCCTTCGGTGAACAGGTTCACATTGCAAAGCACCCGCAGGTCGCCGCGCTTAAAGGCATCGACCGTCCCGGCACGAAACTTGGATGTGCTGCCGTCGACATGGCCGGCCTCTACGCCACGCTGGCGAAGGAGAGCCACCAAGCGGACGCTGGTATCGACCTCGGGCAGGAAGCAGATAGCCTTCTTGCGGTCCCAGCGGTTCAGCTCGGTGACGATGGAGTCAGCCACGGCTTCGAGGGCGTCGTCGTAACCGCGCAGGCGGATCATAGACATCTCGACGGGCATCTTCTGGGCCATCGGGCGGACGAGGTGCCCCGCTTCGATAAGGGTGCGGATGGCAATCTCATAGGCGACGGTGAAGCCCACGGATTCGAGCCTCTGGCGGTCGAGGCGGTCGGGCGTGGCGGTCACGGCAACCTTCGGGCCGGTGAAGACCTTATTGAACTTTTCCCAAGAGGAGGCGACAGCGTGATGGGCTTCGTCGAAGACGACGAGGGCGGACGCCTTGTCCTCGGCGGAGATATGGTCGAAGTCAGCAGAGAAGACCGAGAGGGCTTCGCCGACAACGCCGGCACGGGTCATCGTTGCCTGGGCTTGCTCAATCAGTTCCTTGCGGTGAGCCACGAAGAAACACTTGCGCGTCGTGCCAATCTGCCAGCGGTGCATAATGGCCGATGCGATCACCGTCTTGCCAGCCCCGGTCGGGGCGACGATGAGCGGGGCGACGCCCTTGGCGACAAAGGACAAAGCAGCGGTGACCGCTGCCTCTTGATAGTCTCGAAGCTTCAGTTCCATGTTAGCGGATGACTTCGACCTTACCGCCGAGGAGGGTGGTCGGGCCTTTGCCCGTGATGGCGTCGGCGAGCGACTTGGCGAACGCTTGGTAGGCATCGTGCAGTTCGACGGCCTTGGCAACGGCGGAGTCCTTGTCCACGCAGCGGGCGTTGAAGCCACGGGTGCGGGAGAACTTCGGCGAGTCCTGACGGCTGACGAGCCATTCGGCGGAGTCGTCCTTTTTGGCAATCAGGCCGATGACCTTCTCGGCCTTGCGGACGAGAAAGAACTGGACGCCGATGTAGCGGCCGGTGGAGGTTTCGTTGACGGTGATGTTGTTCATGGGTATTATGTATTATGCGGGTGGCGTCTCCTGTTATTAACACTCCCGTGAGTAACACAAGCACAAAAAAGGAGGAACTTTCGTTCCCCCTTCGGTACCGTCTAGACCCCCCGTTTAGAAGGGGTTGACCTCAGGGCCACCGGGGAGGCGGGTGAAGAAGGAAGCCTGATAGGCCACCCCCTCCGAACCGTCCTTCTTGGTGTATTTACGCTCGGTCACGCGCACCTTAAGGCTGCGACCCTTGCCCCGGGCGAGAATCTTCTCAAGGAAGCCCTCGTCGACCTCCAGCTCGCCGCCTGCAACGTACTCCTTGATCTCGGCGTCCGACGCCGTTGCAGCAAGGAACTGCTCCAGGCGGTCGTGGCCACCGTTCTTGTCGGGCTTGGCGAAGAGATCGCCGAAGACCGTCTCGCCTTCGTTCGTCACGAAGGTGATGCGGGCGTACAGGTCGGCGCGGGGCGGGAGGTAGTCCTGCTTCGACGCCTGGACGGTCGCAGTGTAGGTGCCGGCCTTGGAGACGTACTTACGATCCTCGGCGGCGTTGGGGTTGAACTTGAATGCCATGTTATGGTATTGGGTTGTGGTTTATGGTGCGGGTGGAAATTACTGGACCCACTTCGGGAGCGAGACCGTCTGGACCTCCTTCGGGTAGCCGGGGAACTGCTTGAAGGTGTTGCAGGAGCGGAACAGGTCAATGGCCGAGTTCATCAGGGCGAGACCCTTCTGCTGGGCTTCGGCGTCGAGCGTGTAACAGGCCCACTCGTTCGGCGCGTCCTTCTCGACGGCGAGGATCACGAAGGCGTCGGCGTGAGCCAGCGTCGTGTACCACGCCCCTTGCAGGTAGTCCAGGTAGTTGGCGATATCACGGACGAACGGGGTGCCGGCGTCGGTGGTCGTCTTGATATCTACGACAATGGTGCGACCGTCCTTGGTCTTGATGATGGCGTCGAGCTTGCCCTTGATGTCCGTGCCGTTCACACGACCGACCATCGGGACTTCGGTGATCATGGATTCTCCGTCGTAGTCCTTCATCAGTTTGTCAAGGCCGGCACGTGCAGCGATGGAAACCGCCGTGACCAGTTCGCCGTCCTTCTGGCTGATGGCCTCTTGGCCAGGCTTCAGCGATGACTGGAATGAAGCCCAGATTTCTTTACCCTCTTTGGTGCGTTTGTCGCACTCCGGGGCAACGACGATGGTGGCGTCGAAGACCTGCGGCTGGAGCGAGGCGAGGTGGATGAGGGTGCCGAGCCGCTGCGCGGGCGTCTGATCGCTGCGGTCACGCTCAAGGTACTGCTTGAAGTGGGCCGGGGAGCGGAGCAGTTCCTTTGCGCCTGACTGGCTCAGGCCGGAATTGTTGGAATAGGCGTCGTCGGGGATGATGTTGCTCATGGGATGTAGATGATATGTTCGGTGAACCAGAAGTAGGCGTTGATGACGCAGGCGGTGGTGGCGACGGCCCAGTTCTTCATCAGGTTGCGGTAGTTCGCCTTGGCCTGCTCGTCGGTGATACCCCGAAGGTACACCTGCTCGGCCTTGAGGAGGACGTTCTGCTCGCGCAGGTCGTTCATCTCCAGGCGGACCTCAAAACAGTTCTGGCTCATCTGGTGGACGATTTGAGTGAGAGCCTTGATCTGCTCTTCCGGGGTGCGGTCGGGCAAGGGGCGGAATTCGTGGACGACGATGCCGTCATCCGTGGGCTGGGGCTTGGTGGCTTTGGGTTTTTTCATAGGGTGAAATATTTGGCTTTGACCGCCGCCCAGAAAGGGCCGGGCTTCTTCGCCAGCGTATCGGCGAGGTCTGGAGTGATGTCTGCCCAGTCCTGCTCGGGAGTCAAGTGGCCCGTCTCGCGCAACACGGCGACGGCGGCAGGGCGGTACTCGATGTTGATTAGTTCGTCGAGGGTCACGTCCGCCGGCTTCAACGCCTGGTGGACACGGACGTTCGACGGGGCATCCAGCTCTTCGACGGTGTATGTGCCAAAGCAGCAGGTGGAACTTAGCCAGCAGGGCGTCGGATCTGATGGCAAGCTGGCCTTGGATGAAGTGGTAGGTCCGCGCCAGTTCCAGCGGGGACTTTTTTTCGACCATGCACTGCATGGCCAGAATCTCGCCCTGCTCGGGCTTGTCCAAGCCAAAGATGCCGGACTTGAAGATGGCCAGCCCCAGGGTCTTGATTGCCGACATGGGGTCGGAGATGCGGTCGTACACGCCGGCGACGGCGAGTTCGTTGGAGGTGACGACGGGCGTCAGTTCGTTGGGAGATTCCATGTTATTTTTCTTCGATGATGAAGGTTCCGTTGATGGCCACGAACTTGTCGTTCTTGTCCAAGAAGTTGATGCCCGTGCCGGCAGTCTGATAGGTGCTATTGATGTTCCATACCTTGATGGTTTTGCCGTTGGCGTCCAAGAGGGTGATTGTGCGTTCAATGCCCACGGTAGTAGACTTAATCCTTTTGAAGTCCTGCCTGCAACCGTTGCAGGAAGCCAGCAATACCAGCGATCCAAGTATGCCGGCGGCGATAAGGAAACCTTTAATTGCGTTGTCCATGTTAGGCGGCGAGCTTGGCTGCTTCAATGAGGCGACGGCCAGAGATGCGGCGGAGGACGCCGTCAATCTTCATGTTGTAGTACGGGTGATCGTTGACGACGACCGCCTTCAGACGCCTGGCGACGGTGCCGTCCGAAAGGACGACGTAGGATGAATCGCCGACGCTTGCGAGCGTCCGGGCGGCGGGGACTTTGATGAGTTTCTTGATCATGGTATTGGGTGGAAATCAGGAGACAATGGACTTCCAGTCGACGAGCGAGTCCATGAAGGCTTCGGTATCGACTTCGACCTTCAGTTCGCCCTTCGGCACTAGGCTAAAACGGTGTTTGCCGGCGGCACGTTCTTCACGAACGATTCGCTCGGCTTGGGGTAGATCGGCCAGCTCTGTGGCTTCGACTCGGTTGTAATATTTGGTAATCATGACGGGTGGCTAGATTTCAGAGGTTGAATTGCTGCGCGTGAGAGAGCAAGCAAAATGCATCAGCATTTTTGAGGGTAATCTTTTCGACCAAAGGAAAGCGACGCTGGGCTTCCGACTTTAACTTATTCTTCCACTCCGTCGTGGTATGCCCGCCGCCCTTCTTGGTGCCGACCCCCATCGTCTTTTGCCACTCCTGAGGGGTCACCAACACCACCTTGAAGCCGCGCCCCTGCCACAGGCCGACAATCCAGCCGTAGGAGTAGCCTAACTTGAACGACGCCGAAGCGGGGATGGGGCCGACGAACGCCGGCACCTTCTCAATGACTACGGTCGTGTCGGGCGTAGGGCAAAGGTCGGCAAGCTCGTCGTTGCCCCCTTGCATGAAAGCAACGTCGCCATGCTGTTGAAGTACCCAGCCACCGTTGGCTCCGGGGTCGATGCAGAGGTAGGGTTTCACTTGATAAGTTCCCGGTAGATGTTGCCCACCCGCTCCGCAGCCTCGGCCTTCGCTTTCGGGGCCTTCGTCACGTCGTGGCCGATGGCCTTCGACCCAGAGTAGCCCATCGAGAAACAAAGGTACACCTGTTCCGCCGTAGGCTTCGTCACGCCCTCGTCGAACAGCCGTGCCTTCAGCCACATGACATAAGCCTTCGCAATCTGACGCTGGTTGTCAGGCACGTTCCATTGCCGGCGGGAGATAGGGTCAAGCCCTTGGCGTTCGCGCCACTGGTTCCCTGTGATCCACGCAGCCGGGTGCATCTGCCAAGCTCCCACCGCCTTGCCGTCGTCCCCCTTGGCCTTATAGTCGAGTCCGCTTTCGACGGCACCGATGGCGTTCATCAGGAGGACCACCTCGGCGTTGTCACGTTGCATAGGGGTCATGGCGGCCAGCATGGCCGTAAGGGATAGGAGCGGAGTTGTCATAGCCCCCGAGGGGTACAGCCCAAGAAAACAAAGGCAATGAAATATTTATACCCCAGGGTGGGGAAATCCTTCGGAAAATAAAAAGGGGTCGCAATATTTTAGGGGGTCTT
>JAPLNP010000067.1 GCA_026401055.1 Planctomycetia bacterium | reverse complement strand
GTCCTTGTGCAAGTCAACGCCGACGAACGACCGATAAGCTACAATACTCTCGGACATACTGAAGGTCTCCGTGTTAGGGGTCGAAAAAGTGTGGAAACTCAGCGAAAGCATAGCTTTCGCCGGCCCCTACACGGTTTTACGTTGGTCGAGTTGTTGGTGGTGATCGCGATCATCGGCATTTTGATCGCGCTGCTGCTGCCGGCGGTCCAGGCCGCCCGCGAGGCCGCCCGGCGAATCCAGTGCGCCGGCAACTTCAAGCAGGTGGGCGTCGCCGCGCAAAGCTACGTTGCTTCGCTCGGCTGTTTTCCCATGGGCGTGGCCATGTGGATCAGCCCCAGCGACTGCTCGGCCGCGCCCAACCCGAAGGACTCGTACTATCCCGGCTTCGGATGGGGAGCTTTTCTCCTTCCCTACCTCGAGCAATCGCAGGTCTACGACCAAATGGACTTCGATGTTGCGAGTTACGGGCTGGACCCGAACTACCGGGCGGGCGGCGTGTTCGTCAACACCTATATGTGTCCCTCCGACCCGCAGGGGCGCGAACTGGTTAGCTGCTGCACGAGGGCAGCCGGCCAGGGCAATGGCGCCTTGCAGGAGGAGGACCTGGCCAAGACGAACATGTCCGGCGTGGCCGACAGCCGCGACTGGAGATGCGACGTTCGTTGGCCCCGCAAGGATGGCAACGGCGTCCTCTTCGACCTCTCCCACGTCAAGGTTGCCGAGGTAACCGATGGCACCAGCCATACGTTTCTGGTCGGTGAGATCCCCGGCGCCGGGTCAGGAACCCATATCGGACAGTTCTACATCAGTTGGAATCTGATGAGCACCGAGAACGGGATCAATCTCCCGTTGCGTCTCCGCGAGTTGGCCAACCCCTGGTCCAGCGAGACGTTCGGATTCGGCAGCCACCACCCGGGCGGATGCCACTTCGTCTCTTGCGACGGGAGCGTCCGCTTCATCTCGGAAACCATCTCCCAACACGTCCTGGTGGCCCTGACCACGCGGGCCGGCGGAGAGACCGTTGACCTCGAAGAATGACGCACGGAGCCATTATGAGCGGCGACGAATCCCGTAGGGTGCGTGCTCGCGCGCACCAATCATTCCCGTGCGTGCGAGCACGCACCCTACTGGCCGTGGCGCCGGGTGCCACTGCCGGCTTGCCCAGCAGTGTCATGGGCTCGGTTGGACGCCGGGCACTGCTGGACAAGCCAGCAGTGGCACCCGTCGCGCGCACCCTGCTGCTACTTGTGCTCGTGCCGCTCGTGGCCGGTTGCGGCGGCGGCCTCGAGCGGGTGAAGATGTCCGGCAAGGTCACGTACATGGACCAGCCGGTCGTCGACGGCATGATCCGGTTCGTCCCCAAGGCCGGAACCGAGATGCCGTTGACGATCGAGCCGATCCGGGCCGGGCAGTACGACACGAGCACCAGCGGCGGCGTGCCCGTGGGAACCTATCGCATCGAGATTCGCTCCTACCACCCCGACGACCCCATCCCCACCGGCCCCGGTGCCCCGCCGCGCCGGCAGCTTCTGCCCAAGAAGTACAACGTCTTCTCGGAACTGGAGATCACGCTGGAGCCCGGGCAGAAGCAAATGACGAAGGATTTCATCCTGCCGCAATGACGCTCGTCGGCCCTCGGGCACCGACAACCTACAGTCGCCCCTACTCGGGCGCGACGGCAACGAGTTCTTCCGAGACCGCTTCGAGTTGAGCGGCGCCGATCGTCTTCTGCTGCTCGGCGTATCCGATCAGCATCGCCAGGTCGCACAGCCGATTGATCCGGCGTGCAACGCCGTGCGTGAGTTCTTGCAGGGTCGGCATCGCCTCGGGCTCGAAGATCGGCCGGTCCGCGCCGGCCTCCCGCAGACGATGCGAGACGTACTCCACGGTCTCCTGCTCGTTGAAGGGCCGGATCAGGCATTTTACCGCCAGCCGCTCCTCCAGTTGCGGCGTCCGCTCCAGCACCGGCAGCAGGCCGGGCTGGGCCGCCAAGAGCACCGTGACGTCCGGCTGCCCGGTGGACGCAAAGTTCGACAGCAATCGGATCGCCTCCAACGCGCGGCGGTCCTCGATGAGTTGGGCCTCGTCCAGCGCGATCACGGCGTGCCGCCCGTTGGCGGCGTTCTGGGCCAGAAACTGTTCGATCCGCCGCACGCTGCGCTGAACGCTCGGCGTGCCGTCGCCCCAGTCCGACCCGGTCAACTCGCCCGCCAGGTAGGCCATCAGTTGGTCGACGGGCATTTGGGGAAATCGCAGGTGTACGAACGGGCCGACGCGCTCGTCCAAGACCGAGCGGAGCATCGTGACGATCAGCGTTTTGCCCAGGCCGGAGCCGCCGGCCAGCAAAGCCCCCTCGCGCCGGTTCTCGATCGCATAGCGCAGCTTCAAGATCGCCGCCTGATGCGACTCGCTGGGGTAATAGAACCCCGGGTCCACACAGTTCTCAAACGGCTTTTGCCGAAGTTGCCAGTAGGATTCGTACATGGGTCGGCGATGGAGATTAGGGATTAGGGATTAGGGGTTAGGGGTTAGGGATTGGGGATTGGGCGTTGGGAAGCGATAGCTGCGAGGCGGGACCCCGAGGTTGTCAGTTGTCGGTTGGGAGTCGACTGTTACACGGTTTCCGTCTACCGTCTACCGTCTACCGTTTTCCTTACGCCGCGTCGCGCCAGGCCGACGCTTCTTCGGTAGGCACGAAATTCTCGGCCACTCCGGCCACCGTGATGCCGAAGGCTTCCAGACGGCTTCTGGCTCGGGCCAATGCCTCGGACGCGCCGCCGCGAACGTCGTGGACCACGGCCGCCGCGTCGAGCCAATCGGCCACGAGGCCCAGGACGGCGTCGCCGCCCGCGCCGGGCACGCCGAGATCGACCAGCACCACGTCATAGTGCCGGCGGAGCGTTTCCATCGCCAACCTGGCCGCCACGGGCGGACTCTCCGCGCCGGCGGCGCCGAGCCCGGCGCCGGGATCGCACAGCGGCAACAACGTGATCTTATCCTGGATCGATTCGATGAGCGCCTCGGCCACCTCCAACCGCCCAGCCGCCACCGCCTCCCAGCCGACCTCCGGCAGGAGCCCCAGCCGGGAGGCCAAGGCCGGGTTGGCCGGATTGGCGTCCATCACGACGAGGTTCACTCCGTGCCGAGCCAATCGCCGCGCGACGCCCAACACGAGCGTCGTGCAGCCCGCGCCCGGCGACGCGCCCGCGATGCCCACGACCGCGCGTCGGGCCCCGTTGCCATCCAACAGCCCGGCCGCCAACTGGTCCAACTCGACCTCCACGGGCGGCGACATGTCGGCGCAGAACGTGGGCCAGACGACATTGTCCACTTGCAGCATGGCGCGGAACGTTTTGTCGGTGGCCGCCGGCGCCGGCGTGCCCCCGGCGAGAATCTCGTCGCGCTTTGCGGCGGCATCGCCCCGGTCGTCCACGTCGATCTCGCCGCGGGGCATTTCGGCCAACGCCTCGGAAAGCGGGATCGGCCGTGCCGCGACGGGCGATGCCGCGGGCGGGCGCCCAGCCGGTTGCCCGAACGCTCGGATCAGTGCCTGGTCAAGCGAGGTCATCGGATCGTCCTGACGGTTGGTTGTTGACGGCCAAGGGGCAAGCGGCAGCGACCGGCTATCGAGGCGTGGTCGACGGGGCCGTGCTCGGGTAGACTCGATACGGCGTCGAATTCGGGATCGAACGGGTGTCCGGGTAGGGCTGTTGCGAACGGGCGTCCGGGTAGACGGTCTGTGGATAGGCCGGAGACGACGTGGCCGGGTATTGGCCCTGCGCGGGCGGAGCCGGCAAGATTCGCGTCTGTGGCCGGGAGGCCATCCGTGGATCGCTCGTCGCGCTGTAATTGCCGGGAGCGTATCCCGAACGGTACTGCGTGCCGCGATCGTTGTTTGCCGGCGCCGCCGGCGTTTCGAGCGTCATCCCCCGGTTCGCCTCGGTTTGCGTCCGGTTCGGGATGCCTGAGTAGTTCGGCGCCGCCAACGTCCCGTCGCGACCGGCGGCGGCCGCCCGAGCGCGTTCGTTCGTGAAGCGATTTTGGTCCGCGGCGGGCACGTTTGTCGTGCCGGGGTAACTCCACGGGGTCGACGTGGGCGCCACGTCGGTCGGCATCGGTGTCGTGCCTGGAGAACCGGCCGGAGCCGCCGGCATCGCCGTGGCTGGCGGCGGGCCGCTGAAGCCGGGAAGCGCGAAGTCCGACGACGCGCGCGGCGTCTGGGACCCGAGGGCGCTCGTGCCCTTCCAGGCGGGAGCCTCGGGGGCCGATTCCGCGGGCGGCGGGGGACGCCAGGCGTCGGGTTCGTTGGTGGACTCGACACGGCCGGACCGCCCCAGCATGAACCCCGCCACGGCGGCCAGGAACATCAACGCCGCGGTCGTGACGATGGATCGGGTCGAGAAACCCGACGTCGATCCGCGCGGCGTTGTGCCGGCTTGGCACAATGAAATCGTCCGCGGCTCGGACGCCTCGTCCAGGTCGGGCACCTTCGCCAGTACCACCGTCGCGGCCGAGTGCTCATCATACCGGGCGGACGAGTCGTAGGCGGGCCTTTCCGCAAAGCCCCCTGAATGAGGGTCCCTCGGGCCGTCATACACTTCGTACTGACTCATTGCGCATTCCTTTGCTTTTGCCACGGGCGGCCCAAGGGAGATTCCTAGCCACGGCACGGCAGACAGCGCAGCCGTAGCCGCCGAGGCCCCGTGTTCATGGACTCTATCGGTAACGGTTATGTGGATCTTGAGTATTAACGGGACTTTGACGGCAGGGGTAACTGCGGAAACTGGGCGATGCAGCCACTATACCCCGCGAGGGGGGTCTCACGTTGTCGCGCCAGG
>JAPLNP010000337.1 GCA_026401055.1 Planctomycetia bacterium | reverse complement strand
GAACGATTCACGAGATACCTGCATCTCCAACTGAATACTTGACGGCGGGCCGCCTCACGTCTCTCGTCTGATTGGATGCCGGGACCACGGCAGGACTTCGGGGCACCTCGTGCGGGGGTATCGCTAGCCACCACGCGGCGGTCCCGAGACTCAGGTCGTTCGCAGTATTTCGGTGTTGATGGGCGTTATATCCCTCGATTTCGCTCGCCCTGGAATGAAGCAGCGGCACAGGTGCGCTCGTGCCTCGGGTCCTGATTGAAGAGCCACCGAAGTGCCCGAAAACCCTTTATGCAAGGAGAGACGACAATGGGAGTGGCAAATGTCGTTGTCATGGCCGTGGTAGCGATCGGGATTGGGGCAGTAGGCGTTAACGCTCCCACCAACGCCGGCGAGCCGAAGGCGGACAAGCCGATGCTCGGCACGCCGGAACAGCAAGAGAGATTGGACCTGATGAAATCCAGAGCAACGGAAGCCTCCTTGACCATTCTCCCCGTCCGACTTGGGGGGAAACCTTGGGATCGTGTGACCGAAGTTGTGGGACTCCTGCTGGAGCAGCAGGGGCTCAGGAATATCGAACTGAGCAAAGCTGCGTTCGAGCCCGCAGCCAAGACCGACCTCCAAGGCTTGGCCGCCTCGGTGGGCGAATTCGGGAAAGGGCGTCCCATCACCACCGAGTACGTCCTGTATGCCGAGATCAATGGCAGTCCTGAAACCGGGGTGAACGAACTTCGCGCGGTCGTTGCCGACAAGGCGGGTCGAGTGGTCTGGACCGATCGTCAGACGCCGCGGGACGAAGCGTTCCAAGGTCTCCAATCGCGCGAACCGATGTCCTTGTGTGTCCTTCTGGTCCAACGGCTGAGTCCGCAGTTGGGCCTCAATGAGGAAACCGCCAAGGCCGCCAAGCCCGGCAAGATGGCGGCCATTATGGACCAGCGGAGCGGAATGCCCCCCGAGAGCGACAGGACGCCTCTGGCTGAACGCCAAAAGCAAATGAAGCAGTTGGGGCAAAACGCGACCGTGATGGTTCTCCCGGTTCGGGTCCGGATGGCTGATAATGCGGCAGAAGCCGGGAGTGCCGCCGACCTCGCGAAGATGATCAGTGACGCGGGGTTGTGCAAGGCAACACCTGCGAAGCAGTCCCTATTGCTTGAGGCTTCCCAGGCTGATCCGAATGAGATGAAGGTATTGTGGGACCTGGCGCGCGAGTTCCGCGACTATTCAAGAAAGAATCCACACGACGCGGACTACGTTCTCTACGCCGACTACCGATTCAGCCCGCAACAATGGCAGGCAGGATTTGTGCATTTCGTTGTGTGCGACCGGAAGGGCGAGTGGGTCATCGTGGATATGCAGAACTCGCATCACCCCGATTACCAGAGTATCAGGCCAACATCGAAAGAGGGCTGCGACAAGCTTCTCCTCAAACGCCTGGAGGGTTACCTGCGCTAGCACTCGACATCGCTGGTGTCGGTGGTTCGCGGCGATCGACGGTTCCACTTTCTCCCCATGGACGACGGCGGCAGTGCCCCCTCACCCTAACCCTCTTCCAGAGGGAGAGGGGACCCGCAGGGTCGCCCTGCTGTCCGGACGGGGGTGTCAGTGCTACAATCGGGGGCTCCGGTTCGGACGAGGCCGGGTCGGCCCACCGCCATGCCGCGCGGTGGACAGCTTCGGCCGGCGGCCCATCCGTACCGCTCACTCTCTTGGACTGCGGGAGGCTGACACGACCATGCTCGAATTCGCACTGCAACGCGTCGAAGCGGGGCATGACCTGTCCATGGACCAGATGGCCGAGGCCGTCGGCATCATCATGGACGGCCGCGCGAGCGAAGACCAGGTTGCCCGGCTTCTGGTCGCCCTGCACGGCAAGGGCGAGTGCGTCGAGGAGGTGGCCGGGGCCGCGCTGGCGATGCGCCGACACATGACGCCGATCCACACCGACCGGCCCGACGTGATCGACGTGGTCGGAACCGGCGGCGATGCCACGGGCACGTTCAACATCAGCACCGCCGCCGCGATCGTTACCGCCGCGGCGGGAGTGCCCGTGGCTAAACACGGCAGCATTGCCGCGACCGGGAAGACCGGCGCGGCCGACGTTCTCGCCGAATTGGGGGTCAACATCCACGCCGAGGTACCGGTTGTCGAAGCGTGTTTGGAGGAACTCGGGCTGTGTTTCTGTTTCGCGCCGTTGCTGCACCGGGCGATGCGCCATGTTGCCCCGATCCGCAAGAAGCTGGGCACGCCGACGATTTTCAACGTCCTGGGACCCCTGGTGAACCCCGTCGGCACCCGGCGGCAGTTGCTCGGCGTGGCGGGGCCGAGGCTTCACGCCCTGATGGCCGACGTTCTGGTCCTTTTGGGTACCCACCGGTCGCTGGTCGTTCACGGAGAGGACGGCCTCGACGAGGTTACCCTCGGCGGCGTCACCCACGTGACCGAGGTGGCCGAGGGGCATCAGGAATCGTTCGACTGGAATCCGGACGATTTCGGGTTCTCGAAGGTGGCTCTGGACAGCATTCGTGTGGACGGTCCGCGGCAGAGCGCGCAGCGGATTCGGGGCGTTCTGCAAGGCAAGCCGGGCCCGGCGGCCGACGTCGTCATGGCCAACGCCGCCACCGCCTTGTGGACGGCCGGTCGCGGCCAGTCGATGAAAGTGTGCGTTGGCTTGGCCGCCGAAGCGATCCAGACCGGCGCCGCGGCCGGGTTGCTGGCCAAACTGGTCGAAAAGACCAACGCCTAGCGTTAAGCGAAACGCTTCCAAGCACTTACGTCGCCGCGTGTCAATCCGATTCGTCTTGCCGCGTCTCGGACGGGTCGCTACAATACTCGCCTTTCCGCCCCGGTGTGCCCGGGGGGAGAGGCTCGCTTTGGGCGCGGGATGCTGCCCGGGGAGCCGCACGGTGTTTTTGCCCTAACTTGACGTTCAACCCGGTGAGGTGCCATGCCCGCGGAAAGGATGCCTGCGGCGGAGTTCTCCCTTTTGGCGCGGCCGCTCGGTTGGATCACGAGCTTTACGCTGCGATTCCCCGTGGCCGTACTGGCGTTGGCGGTGGCGGCCGCCTTGTTTTCGCTGGTGCTCGCGGCCAACCGGCTCGGTTTCCGGACCAGCCGGTTGGACCTGCTGAATCCCGAAAACAGCCAAAACCGGCTGTGGATCGACTACATCGACGAGTTCGGCGACCAGGACGACGTCGTCGTGGTGGTCGAGGGCGGCAGCCGGCGGGAGGTAGTGCCAGTCCTGGACGAAGTCTCCTCCGCCCTGATCAAGGAGGAACGGCTGTTCCAGGCGGTTTTGCACGAAGTCGATCTGTCGACGATCCGGAGCAAGGGGCTGTACTACCTGCCCGAGTCCGAGCTCAGGGCGATCGAGCCGTTTTTGGACGAGGTTGGCCCGATCATCCAGGGGGACTGGGCGCGGCTGAATCTGAGCAACATGTCGGACGAGCTGTGCCTGTCTCTGCACGACCCTCGGTACGCGGCCGAGCGGCCGGCCACGTTGGCCAAGCTCGACCGGCTCTCGAAAAGCCTGCTGGCGAGTCTGTCCCAGGAGGACCGGTATCGCTCTCCGTGGCCGGAAATGCCGCAGTCGGTCTCGATGCTCAGCGAGTTGGGACCCAAGTACCTTTTGGCCAACGAAGGCCGGCTAGGCCTGGTGCTATTGCGGTTGGCGGTGGATAAGACCTCGTTTGCCCCCGGCAGCGAGGGAATCGACGAGCTGCGCAAACTGATCGCCCAGACGCAGGCGAAGCATCCGGAGGTCACCATCGGGCTGACGGGCCTTCCGGTGATGGAAAACGACGAGATGCGGTCGAGCCAGTCGGCAATGTTCTGGGCGAGCCTGCTGTCGCTGATCGGCGTGGGCTGCGTCTTCGCGGCCGCCTTCGGCGGCATCCGTCATCCGATCATGGCCGTGTCCGTGCTGTTGCTGGGCATGGCCTGGTCGTTCGGCTACATTACCCTGGCGATCGGCCATTTGAACATCCTGAGCGTCGCGTTCGCGACGATGCTGATCGGGTTGGGCGATTACGGGGTCCACTACGTCGCCCGGTATCTCCAACTGCGAGCCCGGTCCCGGCCAAGCGGCGAGGCATTGATCCAGACGGCCACGGGCATCGGACCCGGCGTCGTCACCGGCGCGGTGACCACGGCGCTGGCGTTCTTTTTGATCGGGTTCACGGAATTCACCGGGTTGGCCGAACTGGGGCTGATCGCCTGCGGCGGGATCCTGTTGTGCTGTCTGGCCACCATGGTCGTGTTGCCGCCCCTGATTCACCTCAGCGACAAGAACCGGCCTCTTCGCGTTCTGCCCGTTCCGCTGGACGTCCGCAGTTGGATCGAGCCGCTCTTGGCCAGGCCGCTGATTACGTTGGCGGTGACGTTGGCCGGGACGGCGGTGCTGTCCGTCGGCGCGAGCCGGCTCAGGTACGACCACAACCTGTTGAATCTTCAGGCCGAGGGGTTGGAGAGCGTCAACCTCGAGCGAAAGCTGCTTACCGAAAGCGACCAGAGCGTCTGGTTCGCGCTGTCGATCACCGGGAGTCGCGAGGAGTTGCTCGCGCGGAAAAAAGAGTTCCTCAAGCAGCCCTCCGTCGAACGCGTCGAGGAAATCGCCTCGCTGCTGCCGGTCGACCACGAGCAGAAACGGCCGATCATCGAGCGGATCCAGAGCCGCCTGGCCAACCTGCCCGAACGACCCCCCGAAATCCCCGTCGACCCGCCCGCCGAACTGGGCGAAGCGCTCGCCCGGGCGCAGACCCTCGTCGGAAACACGCCCTCGGCGCGGGAGATCAGGCGTGAATTGGAGGAGACGCGAGACGCCTTGCGTCGTTTGACGGGCCAGGAGTGCCACGAGCGGCTGCGCGAGTGCCAGCACGGCCTGGCAAGCGACCTCTTGAGCCGCCTGATGACGATCCGCGACATGGCCAATCCGGAACCGCCGAAGCTCGACGATCTGCCCCAGGGCCTGGTGACCCGATTCGTCGGCCAGAACCAGCACCGGTACCTCATGAAGATCTACAGCAAAGCCAATATCTGGGACATGGCGGCGATGAAACAGTTCGTCCATGAGGTCCGGCAGGTCGATCCCAAGGCGACGGGCAACCCGTTGCAAACCTACGAAGCCTCGCTCCAAATGAAGGCAAGCTACGAGCAGGCGGCCTGGTACACCCTGGCCGCCAGCGCCGTCGTCCTGTTGCTCGACTTCGGCAGCATCGCCTACGCGGCTTTGGCCCTATTGCCGTTGGGAATCGGCATTTTGCAGATGGTGGGCATTCTCGGGCTACTGGACATTCCGCTCAACCCGGCCAATATGATCGTCCTGCCGATGCTGTTGGGCATCGGGATCGAGGACGGCGTACACGTGGTTCACGACTTCCGCTGCCAAAAAGGACCCTACCGCATCAGCCCCTCGACGGCCAGCGCCGTGTTGATCACGACGCTCACCAACATCATCGGCTTCGGCAGTCTCATGATCGCCAGCCACCGTGGGCTTTACAGCCTCGGCCGCGTGCTGACCATCGGTGAGACTTCCACTCTAGTGACGTCGCTGGTAATGCTGCCGGCGCTGTTGACCTGGGTCACCCGAAACCGGAAGCCCGAGGAACCCCAGGCCGACTCCGACGCAGGCGACTCTTCCGCGTCGCGGCGGATCCATCACCGCCACGCTCCGGCCGTCCATCCCGGCACGAGTCCTTACGCCGCCCCTCCGGTCGGACGCCCCGACACGGCGGACACGAAGAGCCCCTGAGACGGGTCACTTCATCCTTGTGAAAACGGGGACTGGCTCCGAGCCGACGGAAACGGCGCGCACCGCCCATTCGACGTTGTCGGCTCGGTGCCCGTCCCCGTTGCCAACTCACGCACCGCCTGCCTTACTTCATCCTTGACGGCAGCTTGATCGTCTCGCCGTCGATCGTGAACGTTCCCTTGCCGCGATGATGGATCGTCCGCGGGTCCTTCACGGTCGGGTCGATCCACGCCTTGACGACTTCGAGGACGAAGAAGTTGTACTTGCCGGCCATCCTCGCGTCGATCACCTTGCATTCGAGATTGGCGTAGCATTCGGCCACCAACGGCGCCGCGACCAGCGAGGCGGGCACGGGCGTCAGGCCGAACGCGGCGAACTTGTCGACCGTCCGCCCGGAAGTGTTCCCGCAGCCAACCACCTTGTCGGCCAGTTCGACCGTCGGGATGGCGATGACGCACTCGCGCGTCGCCTTCAAAATGCCGAAGGTATGGTTGCGCTCGCTGACGACGCAGCCGAGGATCGGCGGCTCGAAGTCGAGCATGGTCTGCCACGACATGGTCATGACGTTCGCCCGCCCGTGCCTCGCGGTCGCGAGCATCACGACGGGCCCCGGCTCCAGCAGGCTGTAGACCCGGGCCAACGGAAACGTTCTCTTTGCCATAGGATTCCCCCTGTTTTGTTGCAGGCGACTCCGGCTTCCGTGGGAGGCGAGTCCGTCGCCGACAAGATGCTCTCGATCAGCAAGGAACCGCCGCCCATCTCCTGTATCACGTGTCCGTCCCCATTATCGCGAAATCGCGGAAGGGCGAAAGCGCGAAGGAGAGGAATCCCAACAAGAAGAGAACCGATTTGACAGGCATGGGCCGGTCGAATAGACTCGATGCCGGACTGGGTCTTGGGATTCTCTTCCGACAGAACGGCCGCGTACGCCGGAGAGCAACGCCATGAACAACTCGCACCTATCGGCCAACGGGAAAAGTCGCGCGAGGGTGACGCGACGGCTGTTTCTGGCGGGGTTCTCGGGCGCGGCTTGGGCCGCCACGCGGGGGCGATCCGTCCGCGCCGCGCGGCTTGACGCGAAGCGATATCGCGTGGCGGTGATCGGGCACACCGGCCGGGGAGACTACGGGCACGGACTGGACCGCGTTTGGCTCGAAATGCCACAGACCGAGATCGTCGCCGTTGCCGACGCCGATCCGGCGGGACTCGCCGGGGCCGTGAAGCGCCTGGGTAATCCGCAGGGGTTCGCCGACTACCGGCAGATGCTCGACCGGGTCAAGCCCGACATCGTGGCCGTCGCGCCGCGATGGCTCGAGGGGCACCGCGACATGGTCGTGGCGGCGGCCGAGCGCGGCGCGCGGGGGATCTACATGGAGAAGCCGATGTGCCCGACGCTCGCCGAGGCCGACGCCATGGTCGCCGCGTGCGAGAAACACCACGTCAAGTTTGCGATGGCGCATCAAACCCGGTACAGCCCCAAACTGGCGGTCATCGATGAGATGATTCGTTCCGAGAAGCTCGGCCGCGTGCTCGAGTTGAGGGCACGGGGAAAGGAGGACCGGCGCGGCGGCGGCGAGGATCTCTGGGTGTTGGGCACCCACGTGCTCGACCTGGTTCGCCGTTTCGGCGGCGCCGCGCAATCGTGTTTCGCCGCGGTGCTGGCCAACGGCAAGCCGGTCTTGGCCGGCGACGTGAGGCCGGGCGCCGAAGGTATCGGCCCGCTGGCCGGAGACGAGGTCCACGCCACCTACCGCACGGACCGAGGTCTCACGGCCCATTTCGACTCGGTGGCCAACACGGGAGGCGAGCCGAGCCGGTTCGGACTGCGGATTTTCGGCTCCGCCGGGGTGCTGGCGATGGGCACCGGCTACCTTCCGCCGGTCCACTTCCTGCCGGACTCCTCGTGGTCGCCCGGCCAAAGCGGCCGGCGCTGGCTGCCGGTGAGTTCGGCGGGCGTGGACAAGCCGGAGCCACTGGAAGACACGGGCTTGCACGGTGGCAATCTATTGGCCGCCGCCGATCTGCTGCGCGCGATCGAGGAAGACCGGCCGCCGCTGGCCGACATCCATTCGGCCCGCGCCGCCACCGAGATGATCGTCGCGGTGTTCGAGTCCCATCGTCTCGGCCGGCCGGTGTCGCTGCCGCCGGAGAATCGCCGCAATCCGCTCGCGATGCTCGGGCAGGGCTGACACAGCGAAGCCTGGGACTGCCAGACTCGCTTGGAGGCCGTGCGCACTGCAAGGCGTGGGCATGAGAAGCACGACCACGGGTCTGTACGGCGTGCCCAGGGCGCGGTAGAATAGGTGGAAGTTCCGGCGCTTCATTGGAGGCAACGATCATGGTCTATCGAGGGCACGTGGAAAACGGGTCAATCCAGTTGGACGAGTCGGTGATCCTGCCCGAGGGCGCCGAGGTGCGAGTGGAGGTCGTGGCTCCCGCGTCTGGCGGCGAATCGAAGGGGCAGGTTTTGAGCCTGTACGAACGACTTCGGCCGGTCATCGGGGCGGCGAAGTGTCTGCCCCCGGACGCGTCGGTCAACGTCGATCACTACTTGTACGGTCATCCCAAGAAATGAACCAGGTTTTCGCCGATACTTCCTGCTACCTCGCGCTGATGGGCGAGCACGACCAGCACCACGCAGCGGCCGTTGCCCACGCGCGGGCGTTTTATGGGGAGACAATCACCACCGATTTTGTCCTCCTGGAGGTCGGAAACTGGTTGTCTCGCACGGCGGATCGCCCCGTCTTTCTCAAGCTGCTTGAAATGCTCAGCGCGGATCCGCACACGACAGTGATGCCTGCAGCGCGCGAGGTGTTCGACGCTGGGTGTTCTCTGTTCGCGCGCCGCACGGATAAAAACTGGTCATTGACGGACTGCATTTCCTTTGCGGCGATGCGGCAACAGGGATTGGCCGAGGCGCTCAGTGCAGACCACCATTTCGAGCAGGCCGGATTCAGAGTGCTGCTGAAGTGAGGAAAGTCGCGTGCTCGCTCCGACGCCGGCATGGTCCGCGAAGCCGTGCCCTGAAATTCGCGGAACCCATTATGCGCAAAGGCATTCGGGTGTTCGAGACCAGAAACATCTGCCCCGGGTGATTCTCATTCCCTACGGGAATGCTATAATTTTGGCGCTCGCCGGCCATTGCCGGTCGTAATGGAGAACGTGAACAGAAGTTCACGTGACGGCGAGGGGGTGAGTGTCGATGGAAGTACCGCAATCCGCAACCATGTTGCCAAGGAGTCCAGACATGAGATACTTGATACCCTTTCTGGCCATCGTGACGTCCGCCGTGGCGCTGGCCCAGCAACCGCCGTCCGCGAGCCAGAGCACCCAAATGTCCGCGCCGTACACGCCGGTGGTGCCCGCGCCGTCGATCAGCAGCTATGGCGGGGGATACTATGGTGGATCCGGTGGCGGGGGTGGTACCGTGGCCGGGTCGTCCATGAGGGGAATGGCCGACGTGATCAGTGCTCAGGGCAATTACAACCTCGCGACCTCGGCGGCGGCCGTCAACATGACCCAAGCCCAAAAGCAGACGATCCAGAACCGCGGCGACGCGACGAACACCTACTTCCAAATGCGGCAGATGAATCGCCAGTATCGCGCCGCGGAAACCGGGCCGCCGGCCACGATGGAGCAACTCACCCGGATGGCCAAGCAAGGCGTGCCCAAACCGCTCACCCCGAGCGAAGTCAACCCGGTGACCGGCCAAATCAACTGGCCGACCGCGTTGGGGGCGGAGGTGTTTGCTCCGTATCGCGAGGAAGTGGAGAAACTCGCCGCGAGCCGGGCGAAGTACGGAGAACTCGGGTTTTCCGACCAGACGAAGTTTCGCCAGTTGGTCAACGACATGGCGCAACACCTCAGCGCCCGCGTCCAGGACGTCTCGCCGCAGGACTTCACCAACGGTAGGAGCTTCCTTCAAAGGTTGCTGTACTCCCAAACCGGCGCCGTGCTCAGCTAGAGAGTATCTGTTGCACCGTCCGCCCGGCTCGGTTCTTTATGCCCGACCATTTTCCCGATGGAGATCCCGTGATGACCCGCCCTTCGCGCAACATCCTTTTCGGCGTTTTGTGTGGATCGTTCTTAATGGCCTCCGTGGCGTGGGCAGGGCAGCCCTCGACGGACGAGTTGATCCAGAAGCTCCGTTCGCCCGAAGAACCCGTCCGTTTGCAGGCGATCTCCGAGTTGGGGACGCCGGGCCGTGACAGCGCCGCGATTTCGGCCCTGGTGGGCCTGCTCCGCGACGACTCCGCGGTGATCCGCGCCCACGCCGCCAAAGCGCTGGGCGCGATCGGCGCGCCGGCCACGAGCGCCGCGAGAAATCTCGTGGCCCTGCTGGCCGATCCGGATCAGACGGTCCGCCGACAGGCCGTCGGGGCTCTGATCGCCATCCGACCCGGCCCGAAAGTCACGGTGCCCTTGTTCGTCAGGCTCATGGCCGATTCCGATGAGGCCGTGCGGATTCGCGTCCTGCAAGCGCTGGCCGACGCCGGACCCGAGGCGGTGCCTCCGATGGTCCGAGCGCTCAAGAACGACGCCGTGGCGTACTGGGCATGCCTGGTGCTGCGCGACATCGGTCCCAAGGCCGCCGCCGCCGTGCCCGCCCTGACCGAAAAACTCCAAGACCCCGATGTCCAAATCCGGCGCGAGGCCACGTTGGCGCTGGCCGCGATCGGCCCGGCGGCCGCCCCGGCCGTCGACAAGATCGCCGTGCTCTTGGGCGACGAACCGACGTGCATCCCGGCCACCTACGCGCTGGGCTCGATCGGCCAAATCCCCAAGGACGCCGAGACCACGATCCGCGCCAATGCCAAGAGCGACCACTCGCTGCTCAGCACGGTGAGCCTCTGGGCGCTGGCCCGCGTCCACCCGGAGGACAAACAACTCCAGCGGGAAGCCATTGAGACATTGGTCGGACGGCTGAACGACAAGGATCCCTATGTCCGCGTGGCGGCCGCGCGAGGACTGGCGTCGCTGCCCCCGCAGCCGGAGATCGCGATCCCGGCCATGGAGAAGGTGCTGGCGGGCGCGGATCAGGCCACCGTCCATCACGCGTTGGACGCCCTCGCGGGGCTCGGCGCGCCGGCCGTGCCCCGGCTGATCGAGGCACTCAAGCATGAGCAGCTCCGCCCGCAGGTTGTGTACATCCTCGGGCAGATCGGGCCCGCGGCCGCTCCGGCGACGGAAGCCCTGGCCGGGCTGATCCGGGACAAGAACGCCGACGTCGCCAACGAGGCGGTTCACGCCTTGGCGAAGATCGGCCCCGCGGCCAAGGCAGCCGTTGGGGCATTGATCGAGGAAGTCCGGAATCCGGAATCGCCCGTCCGGCACGCCGCGATCTACGCCCTTGGAAGAATGGGCCCCAGCGCCGCGGCCGCCCAGCCCGACTTGCTCCAGCTAGTCAAGGGGCCCGAATGCCCGCTGTCGCTCATCAGTGCCTGGGCGCTGGTCGAGATCGGGGGCCCGACCGAAGAGGTCGCCTCGGCGGTCGTTCCCGCGCTGACGGCCGGCCTCAAGGATTCCTTG
>JAPLNP010000452.1 GCA_026401055.1 Planctomycetia bacterium | reverse complement strand
GCACGTACGCTCAACTCAAAGCTCGGACTGCCATCGACATGCTTCGGGACGCCCAGGCCTCCGGACGATCCCAAACAACTCAGTCACTCCACTACGCCCGTGACGGATAAGAAAAACCCCATATCCTTGCTACAGTCTCGCTTTGTCACACCTAAAAACTGGGATCGAGGATGCGGATTGACTCGGCAATTACCGCAGCATTTCAAGCCCTTCATCCCAAGATTAAGCTGTGACAAAGCAGTAGTTTGATTCACGGTATTCCCCGATGCGTATCCACTCCGCGATCAACCAAGGAAAACCCGCAGTGACTCGCTTGGCTTCCCCAAACCCACAAACGAAGCCTATCAGATTAATGATGAGGAATAACACCATAAGCGAAATGAACCAAGTACGGAATACACGCCAGAATTCGTTCATGCGTCACCCAATGCGCAATTGCGGAACGCGGCAGGGGCGAGTTTGTCCATGGGCGGACTGCGTCTTTTTTCCGACCGGACAACGTTACTGTGTGCCGCCCGAGGCACGAGGGTCGGCACCACCAACACGTTCGGTCTTCGTGGCACCAGTGTGCTCAACCAGATCGATGATCTCTTGGACACGATCCATGGCAATCCCATTCCTCTGCTCCACAGCAACTCGACCGCCGAAGTGTGGCATAACATTACCGCATTCTTGCGGCCGAGCGTGCCATTGTCAACCTTGGCGCAGTTCCGGGCACAATTCCAGATACAATACCATTCGTCGCACATCGGGCAACATCGCACCAACCCTTGGGAGCAGTGCCAACCCAGACAGCCGAAACGCGTAGTGTGGCCCCGAACGTTTTCCTACCGCATACCTTAAGGTTGTGATAATTCGCCCATACCGTCTACCGCATACCGCCTGCCCTCACTTGGCGAGCTTCCGCAGGACGGTCTGGAGGGTCCCGCCGTTGCGGTAGTAGTCGAGTTCGACGGGCGTGTCGATGCGGACGCGGACGGGGAATTCTTTGACCGTGCCGTCGGCGGTAGTGGCTTGGACCTCCAGTTCGGCGCCCGGCTGGAGACGCTCGTCGACCGGGATGTCGAACGTCTCCTCGCCGGTGAGGCCGAGCGACTGCCATGAATCGCCTTCGGGCAGTTCCAGCGGCAGGACGCCCATGCCGACGAGGTTGCCGCGGTGGATCCGCTCGAAGCTTGAGGCGATCACCGCCCGAACGCCCAGGAGTTGCGTGCCCTTGGCGGCCCAATCGCGGCTGCTTCCGGTGCCGTACTCCTTGCCGGCCAGGACCACCAACGGCGTGCCCTCGTCGCGGTAGCGCATCGCGGCGTCGTAAATCGGCATGATCTCGCCGTCGGGCAGATGCCGGGTGACGCCGCCCTCGGTGCCGGGGGCCAACTGGTTGCGGATCCGGATGTTGGCCAGCGTGCCCCGGGTCATCACGCGGTCGTTCCCCCGGCGCGAGCCGTAGCTGTTGAAGTCGGCCTGCCGCACGCCCTGCTCCACGAGATACTTGCCCGCCGGACTGTCGACGGCAATCGCCCCGGCCGGTGAAATGTGGTCGGTGGTGACCGAATCACCCAGGGCCGCGAGCACCCGGGCGGCGCGGATCGGCTGGATCGGACCCGGCTGGGCGGGCAGGTCCACCAGAAACGGCGGCTCCTGGATGTACGTGCTCGCCGGGTTCCACGCGAAAAGCTCGCCCTCGACGACCGCGATGCGGTTCCAAGTCTCGTTGGCCTCGAAGACGTTGGCGTAGCGGGCGCGGAACATCTCGGGCGTGACGGCCTGCTGGACCGCGGCGGCGATTTCGTCCGCGCCGGGCCAGATGTCGGACAGCATGACCGGACGCCCGTCGCGGCCGGTGCCCAGCGGCTCCCGGGTCAGGTCGACGTCGGTCGTTCCGGCCAGGGCATAGGCGACCACCAGCGGCGGGCTGGCCAGGTAGTTCGCCTTGACCAGCGGATTGATCCGGCCCTCGAAGTTGCGGTTGCCGCTGAGCACCGCCGAGACGACCAGGTCGTTTTCCCGCACGGCCTTGGCCACCGGCTCCGGCAGCGAGCCGCTGTTGCCGATGCAAGTCGTGCAGCCGTAGCCGACCGTGGCGAACCCCAGGGCGTCGAGCGCCTCGTCGAGGCCGGCCTTCTTGAGATAGTCGGTCACGACGCGGGAGCCGGGCGCGAGGCTCGTCTTCACGTGCCGCGGCACGGCGAGCCCCTTTTCGACCGCCTTCTTGGCCAACAGCCCGGCCGCGAGCATCACGCCGGGGTTGCTCGTGTTCGTGCAACTGGTGATCGCCGCGATGACGACGGCGCCGTGTCCGAGGGAGTGCGTTCGGCCTTCGCAGGCGATCTCGGCGGTCCGCGCGACGTCCGTCTCCGACAGGGCGAAGCCGCGCTGGCTCACCGGGGCTCGCAACGCCCGGGCGAACGACGCCTTCATGTCGCCCAGGGCGACGCGATCCTGCGGCCGTTTCGGGCCGGCCAGACTGGGCTCGACCGTGCTCAGGTCGAGCGAAAGGATTTTGGTGTAGTTGGGCGCCGCGGCGTCGTCGGTGCGGAAGAGCTGCTGCTCTTTGCAGTATCGCTCGACCAGTTCGACCTCGGCAGCCGTCCGTCCGGTCTCGCGCAGGTAATCGAGCGTCCGGTCGTCGATGGGGAAGAAGCCCATGGTCGCGCCGTACTCGGGCGCCATGTTGGCCACGGTCGCCCGATCGGCCACGGTCATGCTCGACACGCCGGGGCCGAAGTACTCGACGAATTTGCCCACCACGCCCTCGGCCCGAAGCAACTCGACCACGCGGAGCACCAGATCGGTGGCGTTTGCTCCGGGCGAGAGCCGGCCGGTCATCTCGAAGCCGATCACCTCGGGCATGAGCATCGAGAGCGGTTGGCCGAGCATCACGGCTTCGGCTTCGATGCCCCCGACGCCCCAGCCGACCACGCCCAGGCCGTTGATCATCGTCGTGTGGCTGTCGGTGCCAACCAAGGTGTCGGGCAAGGCCACGACTCCCGAAGTGTCCTCGCGAAGAAAGACGCACTTGGCCAGAAACTCGAGGTTCACCTGGTGGATGATGCCCACCGAGGGCGGAACGACGCGGAAATTGTCGAACGCCTTCTGCCCCCAGCGGAGAAACTCGTAGCGCTCGCGGTTGCGGCGGTACTCCATCGCGACGTTCAGATCCAGGGCGTCCGGCGAGGCGAAGTAGTCCACCTGGACCGAGTGGTCGATCACCAGGTCGACCGGGATGAGCGGATTGATCCGCTTGGGATCGCCCCCGAGCCGGCGCATGGCGCTTCGCATCGCGGCCAGATCGACCACCGCCGGCACGCCGGTGAAGTCGTGCAGGACCACCCGGGCGGGCTTGAAGGGAATCTCGACCCGGGCCGGCGACGCCGCGTTCCACCCGGCCAGATTCTTGACGTCCTTCTCGCCGACATCGTGCCCGTCGCAGTACCGCAGCACCGATTCCAGCAGCACGCGGATCGAGTACGGCAGCCGGCCCATCGCGCCCAAACCGGCGTCTTCGAGCCGGGACAAGCGGTAAATACCCGCCCGGCCGGCGCCGGTGTCGAACGTATCGCGGGCGTGGAAGGGATCTGTTTTGGGTCGGGTCGGTGTCATTGGTTGTCGGTTGTCGGTTGAAGGTTGTCGGTTGAAGGTTGTCGGTTGGAGGTTGTCAGTGAAAACGCCCCCCGACTGCGTCGGGGGGGTGTGCTGCGTTCCGTTCTTCCGCTTTCGGTTTTCCGCTCCGGTCAGAGCCACCCCTCGCAACAATGCTACCGGATTGTCACCCGACGGGAACCACCCCCAGTGCTGCCCAGGCGTCGGACACCCCGGCGGTGACGGACACCTTTTCATGGGTCATCGGGTGGTGAAAGGTCAGGCTTCGCGCGTGCAGGGCGATCGCCCGGAGCCGCGGGTCGTCGTGCCGAGGGCCGAACGGCACGACCGAGCCGTACTGGGCGTCGCCCAGCACCGGGTGGCCGCGCGAGGCGGCTTGGATGCGGATCTGGTGGGTTCGACCGGTCTGGAGTTCGATCTCCAGCCAGGTGCCCCACTCGGCGGCGGCCAGCGTCCGATAGTGCAGGACAGCCGCGCGAGCCTCGGGGTGATCGGCCTCGACGACCTCGGCCCGGGCTTCCCCGGCGATCTTGCGAAGATGGTCTTCCCACGTTCCCTCGGCGGGCTGAATTCGGCCGCTGGTGGCGACCCAGTAGACCTTTCGCACGAGGCGGTGCTCGAATTGCTCGGCCAGGCGTCGCGTGGCGCGAACGTGTCGGGCGAAGACGATAGCGCCGGAAGCCGGGCGGTCGAGTCGATGCGGGACCCCCAGGTAGAGGTTGCCCAGCTTCGCCTCCCGTTGTTTCAGGAATGCCTTGATTCGCGTCTCGATGCTATCGACGCCCGGGGGGGCCTGGGTTAGTAATCCCGAGGGCTTATTGACCACCAGGCACGGCCCCTCCTCGTAGAGCAGATCCGGCGGAAAGTTGGCGAGCGGTTGATCCATGATCCGCGGAATTATACCCGACGCAAAAGCCGCTTGCATCGGCGGCGCGGAGCATTTAAGCTGACAGGGATCCGATGTTGGGCGCCGGAGAGCCACCCCGCGTCGGACCCCACCGGTCTGTTGTCTCCGAGGAGAGCCTTCCATGTCTCGCGCCGCGACGTCGTTTTTGGCCCTCGTTCTGGCCTGTTGGTTTGCCGTGACGGTCCGGGCCGCCGATCCGCCCGTCAAACTCTTCAACGGCACGTCGTTGGACGGCTGGGGTTACTACCTGGTCAACCCCAACGTCAAGATGACCGACGTGTGGAGCGTCAAGGACGGCGTTTTGATCTGCAAGGGCGAGCCGGTGGGCTATCTGGCGACGGAGAAGGACTACACCAATTTCAAGCTGATCGTCGAGTGGCGCTGGCCGGAAGGCAAGAAGCCGGGCAACAGCGGCGTGCTGATGCGCGTGACCGGTGAGCCCAAATCGCTGCCCAAGTGCGTCGAAGCCCAGCTCCAGCACGAGAACGCCGGCGATTTTTGGGCGTTCCACGGCTTCAAGATCTCGGGCGAGCCGGCGCGAACCATCCAGAAAAAAGACGACCAGCACGGCGACGTGACCGGCATTCGCAAGATCAAGGGCAACGAGAAGAAGCCGGGCGAGTGGAACACCTGCGAAATCACCGCCGAGGGCGGCACGATCACGCTGGCGGTCAACGGCGAGGTGCTCAACAAGGCCGCCGATTGCGAAGTCGTGGCCGGAAAAATCGCCCTGCAGTCCGAAGGCGGCGAGATCCACTTCCGCCGCGTGGAACTGACCCCGATCGAAAAGTGAGAAGTATCCCATGCGCACGCCACGAATTCCACGCAACGTCCGCCTCTTGTTGGCGATCGCCTCGCTCTCACTCCTTCCGGCCGTCGCTCGCGCCGACGAGGGCAAGATGGTCAACGACAAGCTCTGGCTGGCCGCGGGCGTCGAGGTGATGCCCACGATCGGCATGGGCCCCTTCGTCCGCTTGAAGGACGGCCGCATCCTGACGGTCGACGTCGGCCAGAGCGCGCTCATGAGCGAGGACGAGGGCAAAACCTGGAAGACGCAGCCGATCTTCACCGACGCCGCGAAATTCGCCATCAGTTCGGAACGCGCCCTGCTTTGCACCCGCGAGGGAACCGTCATCCTGGCGTTCTCGAACGTCCGCGAGATGTCGCCCTGGCAATGGGACGCGAAGAAGAGTGACTCCCCACCGGATATGCGGCTGCCCACCTATGCCGTTCGCAGCGTCGACGGCGGCAAGACCTGGCAGGATTGCCAGAAGCTGCACGACGCCTGGACCGGCGCGATCCGCGACATGATCCAGACATCCAAGGGCACGGTCGTCTTCACCAGCATGATGATGTTGCACGACCCCGGCCGGCACTCGGTCGTGACCTACGCCTCCAAGGACGAGGGCAAGACGTGGGCCCGGGGCAACATCATCGACCTCGGCGGCGTCGGCCACCACGGCGGCGTCACCGAGGCCACGCTCGAACCTTTGGCCGATGGGCGGATCTGGATGCTCTTGCGGACCAACTGGAAGGTCTTTTGGAGCGTCTTCTCGGATGACGACGGCCTCTCGTGGCGGACCATCGGCCCCTCGACGATTGAGGCCAGCAGCGCCCCGGGCCTGTTGAAGCGACTGGCCAGCGGGCGGCTGGTGCTGATCTGGAATCGCTATTTCCCCGAGGGCAAGGACAGTTTCCCCCTGAGCGGCGGCGACAACCAGTGGTCCGAGGTCCCGGTCAGCAACCACCGTTTGGAACTGTCGATCATGTTCTCCGACAACGACGGAAAAACCTGGTCCAAGCCGGTCGTCTTCGCCCGGGACAAAAAAGACTGGCTCGCCTATCCCTACGCTTTCGAGGTCAGCCCGGGCGAACTCTGGATCACCACGATGCAGGGCGACCTTCACGTCAAGCTCCACGAGAAGGATTTCGTCCGATGAGTATTGACCAAGGCACCGGCAACCCCGCCGGGACCATCCGAGGGCGGAACTACCCGGCCATCCGGCAGTTCACCGTCTTTCTCGAGAACCGCGTGGGCCAATTGCTGGAGGTGGTTCGCCGGTTCGAGGGGAGCAAGGTGCGGATCGTTGCCCTGTCGATCACCGACTCGTGCGAGTGTGCGTTCGTCCGATTCTTGCTGAGCGACCCGGAAGCGGGGCGCGAGATTCTGGAGCGCGCAGGGCTGGCGATCATCGAGAGCGACTTGATCGGCATCGAGATGCCCGACGGCCCGCAGCCGCTGCTGGGCATCTGCACGGCCCTGCTTCAAGCGGAAGTGAACATCATTCAGGCATATCCTCTTCTAGTACGCCCGAGGGGGAAGGCGGCGGTGGCCCTCATGGTCGACAACATCGAGATGGGCCAGGACACCCTCTCGAAAAAGGGGTTCACGATGATCACCGAGGGCGACTTGGCTGACGTCGACCTGGACGAAGGCGGGTAAACGCCGACGAGGGCCCCGGGGTACAACACGCTTGACAGGGGCCTCGCGTGTGCCAAACTGAGGCTAGATGGAGAAGATGGCCCTCGTCGGAGCACGGGTTCCCGAATGTCGATCCAAGTCGTCTGCCCCGGTTGCTTTGCCCGATTCAAGGTCAGCGAGAAGTTCGCCGGCCGCTCGGGCGCGTGTCCCAAGTGCAAGGGAACGATCAACGTCCCCTCCAAAGAGGCGGAGGTCAAGGTCCATGCGCCGGAGGAGTTCGGCCGGGGGGGTCGGGGGGCCAGTGGCGCCCTTTCGCTGAAACCGATCGCACGGATCGAGACCCGGCTGACGCCCGTCGCCGTGGCGGCCGTCGTGGCGGCGGTTCTCGGCGCGGTGGCGATTGCATGGCTCGCCGGCGGGTTGCTTCAATCCTTTTGGCTGGCTAGGGTGCTGGCGCTCTTGGTGATCTCGCCGCCCCTAGTGGCTGCCCCGTATACGTTTCTTCGCGACCAGGAATTGGAGCCCTACCGGGGCAAGGTGTTTTATCTTCGGGCGGGGATTTGCGCCCTGGCGTACACGGTGCTCTGGGGCGTGTTCGGCTACGCGTCCGATTTCGCCATCGGCGGCGACCCCTGGAACTGGCTCCTTGTCATTCCGCCGTTCGTCGTGACCGGCGCGCTGGTGGCCCTGGCTTGTTTCGACCTCGACTTCGGCGGCGGCTGCTTTCACTATGCCTTCTATGTCCTGGCGATCCTCCTGTTGCGATGGTGCGCGGGGATGGGATGGATCTGGGAGGCGGCCGCGTAGCAGTACATGTCCCATCTGCTCGACATCCCGGAAGTGACCGGTTTGGATGCCCGACGCGGGATCGTGCGGATTCCGCCCGAGTTGGACGTCCCGATGACCCATCGGGTGCGGCAGATCCTCGACGCGCCCGAGTTCCGGCGGCTGGCGCGGATCAGCCAGTTGGGTCTGGTGTCGCTGGTGTATCCGGCCGCGCTGCACACGCGGTTCGAGCACTCGCTGGGCGTGTTCCGGCTGGCGCTGCTGTTGTTGAAGCGGCTTGCCCACGACGAGCGGTTCGCCGAGACAATCGGGCCCGAGGACGCCAGTCTCTTCATGGTTGCCGCGCTCCTGCACGACCTGGGGCATTGGCCGTTCTGCCATCCGATCGAGGACATCTGCCTGCCGGGCGTGCCGACCCATGAGATGTTCGCCAACAGCTTCCTGCTGGAAGGCGAAATCGCCGACACCCTGCGGCACGACTGGGACATCCAGCCGCGGGACGTCGTCGCGATCCTGAGCGAGAAGCCCGGCGACCCCGCGTCGCGGATCCTCCGCAGCATGCTTTCCGGGCCGGTTGACATCGACAAGATGGACTACCTTTTCCGCGACAGCCTTCACGCGGGCGTCCCCTACGGGCGGAATTTCGACCAGGAGCGTCTGATCGGCAGCCTGTGCCTGAACGCCGCGGGCGACGCCCTGGCCATCAGCGACAAGGGCAAGACCGCGGCCGAAATGATGGTCTTCGCCCGGTACGTCATGTTCAGCGAGGTCTACTGGCACCACGGCGTCCGAGCGGCGACGGCGATGCTCCAACGGGCGTTTTATCTGCTGCACGGCGCGCTCGACCTCGACGCCCTGTTCCGATTGGCCGAGGGACCGATGATCGCCGAGATGACCGATGCGGCCGGCGGCGGGCCCGCGGGAGAGTTACTCGAGGGGCTTTTCGGGCCGTCGCGGCGACTGTTCAAACGCCTTGCGCAATACAGTCTGTTCGAACAGCGGCCGCTGTACGATCGACTGACCCGGCGACCGTATCCGTGGCTGGCGGCGTGTGCCGAGCAGTTCGCGGCGTTGGCGAGCACGGCGTTGGGCCGGGTGGTCGCTCCGCACGAGATCCTCTTCGACGCCCCGCCGGTCCACCGCGAGGTCGAGTTCGACGTCCAGGTCTACTATGCCAAGGAGGACCGCTACCGGGCGTTGCACGAAGTTTCGCCGGTCGTGCGGACGCTGGCCAAGGACCAGTTCGACGACTACGTGAAACGGGTGCGGATTTTCGCCCATCCCCGCCTCGTGGACGACCTCCGCCGGCTGGAGAACCTTCCGCAACTCGTGGGCGAGGCAATTGATCGGATGGAATAATTGGCCGAAGAGGCTCCCCGGGAAGAGCGTGCGCAAGGACAGGGGGCCATTGACTCCCCAGTCTCCCCGGTTATGCTCAAAAGCCGCACGCCCCGAACGGGAGTCAACGCACCCAAGGCACTGGCGGAGCCAGTGGCACTCGGTGCCGCCCAGTTGCCAGACGACCGCCAGGAACCCCGATATGCCTGCCAAGCCCAAACTCCCCGGCCCCCAGACGGACAGCCGGGCCCGCGCCTACTGCTCGCCCGAGGAGGAAGAACTCCACCGGAAGCGCGAAGACCTCGAACGCCTCCAGGCCGACCTTGCCGAGGCCGAGTTGGAGTTGGCGACGCTCCGCTCCGGCCTGGTCAACTTCGAGCGGAGATACCTCCAGGTGGTCGGCTGCCGCTACGCCCAGCTTGACCAGATTGAAGCCCAGATCGCCGCGGCCGCGGCCCGGTGCAACCCGCAAGACTCGTCCGCGCGGCAGAAGGCCGACGCCGCCCAGGCCCGCGCCCGGGAATCGGCCGAGGCGATGGGCGACGTGGGCCCCGAAACCACCGCCCGCCGTTTCGAGCCCACCGAGGAACTCAATACCCTCTATCGCCAGGTGGCCAAGGAACTCCACCCCGACCTCACCACCGACGAAGCGGAACGGGCGCGGCGCCAGCAGGCGATGGCCGAACTCAACCGGGCGTTCGAGGAGTGCGACGTAGAGCGGATCAAGCAGATCCTCGACCGCTGGCGTTCATCCCCCGAACAGGTCCGCGGAGACGACACCGCGGCCCAGTTGGTCCGCACAATTCGGGAGATCGCCCAAGCCCGCAAACGCCTTGCCGCAATCAAGACCGAGATCGAGGAGCTTTTGCAGGGAGAGCTTGCCAGCCTCAAGAAGCAGGTCGAAGAAGCCGCCGCCCGCGGACAAGACCTCCTGGCGGAGATCGCCGGCCGACTCGACGCCCAGATTGACCAGACCCGGACCCGGCTCAAAGAGGTTTCCAAGGTGGGGCAACGACGATGAGCAACGATTCTGAGCCAACCTCGCGCAGCCTCTCGGTCCCCCGCGGCCAATCACTCGCCCTCCGCCCGGGCAATGCGCTGGTGACCCGCGGCTTGCGGGATATCGCTCAGCTTGGGCACCCTTCAGTTCAGGTTCTTTCCCAAACAATAGTGGGAATCTGCGCCCGCACGCATCGGCCAGTCTTTCTCATGGAAGGACCCTTTGTGGTGTACGTGCAGAGAGGCGTGGCCGGCTACGACGAGTGTCTGGAGTACGCGCCGCTGCTGAAAGTGATGACACGACAGGATGCGGACGACCTTTTCACAGCGATGTTTCTTCTGGACGTAAGGTGTTCATTCCTTCCCCCTACGCCAGCCGGATACGACAAAGATATCGACGATCTCACACAGTTCATCTTGTGTAACCCAGACGATTCCAGGGGGTATTACTATCGTGCCCTCACTTTTGCAGAGAGGCCCAAGGAGGACGACACGGTGGTGGACTTCGACCGCGCCATTGCCGACTACAGCGAGGCCATCCAGCTTGATCCGCAGTTTGCGCGGGCCTACCACAACCGGGGCAACGCCTACTTGAAAAAGGGCGACCGCGCCAAGGCGGAGTCGGACATCGCCGAGGCCAATCGCCTCGACCCGACGTATGGGGATTACTGGCGAGGGCTAAGGGACAAACCGGATTCCTGGTGGGCCGCTTTGCATCAGAAGATGTTTGGGCCGGCTACAGGGGAGGAAAGCTCTCCGCCGAAAAAGCCGCCGCCATCGCCGACATCGGGTGGGCCAAGGCGCTAAATGCACGGGGTAACGCCTACAAGAAGAAAGAGGGGCAACTCAAGCGTGCATCCCTTGGCATCGAAAGAAGGAGTTCCGAAACATGAAACCACTGCTCCCACTCGCCGTGTTGCTGGCTGTCGGGATTGCTGGTTGCAGCAAGACTGAGCCAAAGACTGACCCCTACGCGAAGTACCGCGAAGCCCAGTTGACCCGCGGGATTAAGATTGCCGACATCAAGCAGCAGTTCGGCGAGCCCGACAGCTACCGTGATTGGTGGAGCGAGAAGCCCCACAACCCAAGTCGGTATTCCGGGAGTTCCGAACCGAGCCCGGAGTGCCCGTATCACGTCGAAGAGCTTGGACACGGGGCGTTCGGCGCACACGATCAGGCGAGAGGCCACATCACCAAGCACCGCCTCAGCATGACGTTTGTCGATGGCGAGTTGTACACTTGGGAGAAATCCACTCCGATCGACAGGGAGTAGAGTCGTGCCACGAGGCGGAGAGGCACGCGTATACTGCCAATGAAACAGCCGCGCCAGCCCTTCTGTTGGAACATTGGGAGCCGACGCGGCCCAAAATGGATTAGGAGAACCGGATAAAATGTCCGACCGCGAACTCACAAGAGCACGCAGGAAGTACGGAGAGTTCATACGTCACTTCTCCGTCGACAAGGCATCTCACACAACGTTCACGCATCGCACGCCACCACGCAGGCCTTTCATCCAGGTAAAGCGGGCGCAAGCACTTGAGCGATTCCTTCGCGAGAATCCATCCTTCGCTAAATTCCGCGAACAGTTGTCAGTGATGTACGCAGAGATCCGCAGTTTTGCGTTTGACAAAGAACTCTGGGGCGAATCGCAGTGACTCGCTCCACGGCAACCTAACCTCGGCACGCGGGCATTCAGCAAGCTGGACGGCGGGGTGGCACTGATCAATGAGCTTGAAACTGCGTGCCACTGGCTCTGCCAGTGCCGAGCCCGGGTCCACGTTCTGGTGTGGTAGTGGTATTTGTCGGAAGTGGAAGATGAGACGGGACCGATTCCGGGGATCGTTGGCGGCCATAGTCTTGGGTCAACGCCGTACGATGATGAAAACGCACGGGCAAAGCCCGTGGCACCCGGCGTGTGATGCTCACGGTTGCGAGCACATTTCTTCTGACGCGTACGGGACGGCCGCGCAAGCGTGGACATGGCACCCGGCGTACGGCATGTCCACGCAAGCGTGGCCATGGCACCCGCCGGGGGCTCAGGAGCGTGCCGCCCCCGGATGGACTCGGCGGGCCCCAGAGCGTATCATGGACGAAACAGCCCCGCGCCGCGTTGATGGGCTTGGTGTCGGCGCAAGCGAACATGCCTAGCGAGAGACTGCGACGTCGGATCGCCTTCGAGGCGGCCCGACTGATGTACGCCAGGGACGAATCGGAGTACTTTCGAGCCAAGATGAAGGCCGCCCGGCGAATCTGTCGCGGCGACGTTAAGCCGAGCGACCTGCCGAGCAACCGCGAAATCCGCGACCAGATCCAGGCTTTCGCCCGGATGCACGAAGGCGAGCGGCGGACGGAGAACCTGCGGCGGATGCGACTGGCGGCGCTGCGCTTGATGCGGGTGCTCCGCGAGTTCCGTCCCCGGCTGATCGGGAGCACGCTCACCGGCCACATCCGCAAGGGCTCGGACATCGACTTGCACCTGTTCTCCGACAGCACCGAGGCCGTCCGCGCGGCGCTCGAAGCCGAAGGGCTCGTCCACGACGTCGAGCACAAGCGGGTCCGCAAGGCCGGCGAGGAGCGGGTCTTCACCCACATCCATTTCGACGACGAGTTCCCCTTCGAGCTGACCCTCTACGCCGCCAACCTCGCCCATTACGTCTTCAAAAGCTCCGTCACCGGCAAGGCGATCGACCGGGCGAGCATCGCCGAGTTGGAGCAACTCATCGAGCGCGAATACCCGGGCGTTCCGCTGGAACAGGTCGTCTTGGAGGCCGAGAACCGGCTCGACCGTTTCCAGATCTACGAGATGCTTCTCTTGCCGCTGGAGCGGGTCAAAGAGAGCCCGGCATATCATCCCGAGGGCGACGCCTTGTATCACAGCTTGCAGGTGTTCGACCTGGCGCGCGAGGAGTTGCCGTACGACGAGGAATTCCTGCTGGCGGCGCTGTTGCACGACGTCGGCAAGGCGATCGATCGCCGGGAGCACGTCGCCGCCGGGCTGGAGGCCCTGGACGGTTTCATCACGCCGCGGACCGCGTGGCTGATCGAACACCACGCCCAAGCCCGGCAACTGCGCGACGGCGAACTCGGCGCCCGGGCGCGGCGGCGTCTGGCGGCGTGCGAGGATTTCGACGCCCTGATGCTCCTGGCCGACTGCGACCAGGACGGCCGCGTCCGCGGCGTGGCCGCCCCGGACATCGAGGAAGCACTCGAATACGTCCGCGAGTTGGCGACCACATGCGGTTGAGCCCCCGGCGGCATCCGACGGGTGGCACGTCCCCAAGCCGGTCTTGGAATCCTCTCGTTGCTTCGCAACACCGACGATTCTCCGAAGCCGTCTTCTCCCATGGTGAACCTGCTCCGGAGAATCGTCGGTGCCACCCGGGGGGAATGACCGATTCATGGCGGGGCTCGCTACGCTCGGCCACCCTACAAGAAGAAGGAGCCGCGGATGAGAGTTCTTGGTGTTTCCGGAAGCCCGCGCGCCGGCGGCAATACGGAAATCCTGGTCAAACTCGCCTTGCAGGGCATGGCCGAGCGGGGCATCGAAACGGATTTCCTCTCGCTATCGGATCGGCCGATCAAGCCGTGCATGGCGTGCGGCGGGTGCGCCAATTCGGACACGGTCGATTGCGTCCAGGACGATCCGGCATTCGAGGGCGTCGTCGAGCGGTTCCGCGCCGCCGACGGAATCGTCATCGGCTCGCCCGTCTATTTCGGCTCGGCCACGCCGCAGACGATGGCCATGCTCGACCGCGTCGGGTACGTCTCGCACTGCAATGGGAATTTCCTCCGCCGCAAGGTGGGCGCCGCCATCGCGGTCGCCCGCCGGGCCGGACAGAACTTCACGTTCGCCCAAATCAACTACTTCTTCCTCATCAGCGAGATGATCGTGCCGGGCTCGACCTACTGGAACGTCGCCACCGCCCTGGACAAAGGCGACGTGAATCGAGACGCCGAAGGACTCCAGACGATCCGCGTGCTGGCCGAGAACATGGCCTGGGTGATGAAGAAACTGGTTGGCTGAGCCGGCGGCGCCGCGAGGGGGACAGTCCCATTTTCGCGGCGAAAACGCGAGATCGGCGGCGCAAGTTTCGCCGCGCCGCGAAAATTGGGACAGTCCCCGTCGAACGAAAGGACCGCCACGTGCGTCTCGGCAGGTACTCGATGGGCATCGGCGACCGGTTCGCCCGGCAGGGGATCGCTCAACTCGATGCGATCCTTCAGGCCGAACGGCACGGGGTCCACATCACGCCGGTCTGGAACAAATCGCACCGCGAGCACGCGATCGTCGGCAGCCGGCCGGAGGACGTTCGGGCGGAAGCGGACGCCGCGGTCGCGGCCCGCGGCTGGCGGCGGCCCTACTTCGTCGACGCCGACCACATCCGCCTGGCCACGGTCGATGTGTTCGTGGCGGCCAGCGACTTCTTCACGCTCGATGTGGCCGACGCGATCGGACACCCGGCCGATGCCGACGACCTCGCCGCCTTCGTCCGGCGGCACGAGCGGTTGGTCGGCCGGCTCGAGATTCCCGGCATCGACCGGCCCTTGGCGATGAGCGAGGAGATGATTCGCTCGACGGCGGCGGCGTTTTTGAGGGCGGTTCACGAGGCCGGCGCGATCCACCGCCGCGTCGTCGCGCTGAAGGGCACGGACGATTTCGTCACCGAAGTGTCGATGGACGAAACCGACCGGCCGCAAACGCCCGGCGAACTGCTCTTCATCCTCGCCGCCATCGCCGACGAGGGAATTCCCGCGCGGACAATCGCCACGCGGTTTAGCGGGCGGTTCAACAAGGGGGTCGACTACGTGGGCGACGTCGGCCGGTTCGCCCGGGAGTTTGAGGACGACCTGGCGGTGATCGCGTTTGCGATTCGGGAGTTCGCTCTGCCGGAGGACCTGAAGCTGAGCGTCCACAGCGGCAGCGACAAGTTCTCGATCTACGGCCCGATCCGCCGGGCGCTGGTGAAGTTCGACGCGGGCGTACACTTGAAGACGGCGGGCACGACGTGGCTCGAGGAGTTGATCGGCCTGGCCACGGCCGGCGGCGACGGTCTGGCGATCACCAAGGAAGTCTACCGCAACGCCCTGGGCCGATTTGACGAGCTTTGTGGGCCGTACGCCTCGGTGATCGACATTGATCGCTCCGAGCTTCCGTCGGCCGAGGCCGTGGCCGCCTGGGACGAGGAGGCGTTCGCCTCTGCGCTGCGCCACGACCCGGCGTGCCCTGCCTACAACCCCAACGTGCGGCAACTCCTGCACGTCGCCTATAAGATCGCGGCCGAGATGGGCTCTCGCTACCTCCACGCCTTGGAGAAACACGCCGCCGTCGTCGCCCAAAACGTCACCGAGAACCTGTTTGAGCGTCACATCCGCCGAGTATTCCTGGAAGGCTGACCATTCGCACACTACGCCTGGAGAACACGAGGAATCTGAGTAATGCAGGATCGAGAAAGGGTTAACGGCGCCGGGTGGCACGTCCCGAGGGACGAAGGGCGTGGCGAATCGACGAACCACGCCCTTCGCCGCGCTCAGGGCGTGCCACCCTTTGGCGTGCCGCCCTTGTCGAAAGTCGCCAAGGGCGCCGCAATGCTGATCCTCTTGGCCGCCGTCTCACTGGCCCGGGCCGAGCCGCCCGTCGCCGTGCCGATCGACGGCGGGGCGTTCCCGGCCGAACTTGCCGCCGCGGACGCCGACTGGCAACTGACGTTCACGTCCGGCCAGACGCGGCGGGTCCTCTCGGCGGCCGATCTGGTCCGCTGGGGCGCGTGCGACGAGCCGCGACGGGGTCCGGCCATCGTGTTGGCCGACGGCGGACTGCTCCTGACCCAATTGCCCACGGCCGATAAACAGAACCTCATCGCCGAGTCGGACCTGTTCGGCCGCGTTCAATTGCCGCTGGAACAGGTGGCCGGACTGGTGCTCCAGTTGCCCGGCGACCGGCCCCGCCGCGAGTCGCTCCTGGACCGCGTGGCCGATGCCGCCGGAGAGTCGGAACGCGAGCTGCTGCAAAACGGCGATGAACACGCCGGCAGCATCACAGGCGTCGGCCCCGACG
>JAPLNP010000625.1 GCA_026401055.1 Planctomycetia bacterium | reverse complement strand
ATTGACGGGTTAAACGAATCTTTACGCCTCCATGGTCGCCGTTTTTCGTTGGCTTTTCAGCTTCATCGCTGCAGACTGATGCGATCTGCAACTGCTTCGATGCGGGGTGTTGGGCACCAATTTGGGCACCCGAGGGCACCGAACTGGGCACCGAAAGATGCTTGTCCGATCGGCCGTCCGTCCCCGTAGCCCGAAGCTCCACGGCCTCGGTTCTTGGCTTCGCCCCTCCAGACGGCGGGGGCGGTAGCGATGCGATGGCCGCGGCCTGGTCGTAGATGTCGACGTGGGTGTAGACGCCCAATGTGAGGCGGACGTCGCTGTGACGGGCCAGCGTCTGGGCCATCTTGGGACGGATGCCGACACGGTCCATGCTGGTGATGAACAGGTGGCGGTTCGAGTGGAAGTCAGCGAACAGCCCGGCGCTGTCCTGGTAGGCCAGGAAGTCGGACTGCTCCCGGGCTTCCTGCTCCTCGGGCGTCTTGGCCGCCCCCATCCATGCCTTGCGGGCGGCCTTCAGGTCGCGCTGCATCATCTTGTGCGTCTTTCGTTCCTTGCCACCTGGCACCCGACCCGAAACCGGGAACAGCACGTCGTCCGGTCCCAGGTCGGACTTCGTCGCCAGCCACTCCTTCAATAGACGGACCACCTCGGCATGCAGAATCTGGGTGTCCTGCCGTCTCCGCTTGCTGTAGCAGGCGGCGACCGTGGCCGTTGGTGGATCATCGTTCAGCCGAAACGACCGTAGCGTCAAGCTCCCAATCTCGCCCTTGCGGAAGCCCGTCCAGGCGGCCAGCACGTACATGATCGCCCGATCCGGCCCCGCTATGGCCTCGATCGGTGGTCCGTTCTCTGCGGCGGCGATCAAGCGGTCGAATTCCTCGATGGTCAATGCCCGTCGATCGTGTCGGCGGTCGGTGCTCACGTTCATCTTTGACAGATGGGCCAGGAGGTCGGTCGGCGCCCGGCGATCGCGTACCAGCCACCGGGTGAACTGCTTCACCGACTTCAGATAGTGATTATACGTCTGGGCGCTCAGTCCGTCACGTCGAAGTTGGCCCAGAAACTCCAGCACACCGCTGGCCGAGATGTCGCCGATCATCTTCCACCGGCGGTCGTCGATGATCTTCTGGGTCTGGCTGATCGTCGTATACACTTGCTTCGGCGTAACGCCTTTGTTCCGCAGGTATCGCTCGAACTCTGTGAGATGCTGGGCCAGTGGCCGCTTCCGCTGTTCCTCGGTGGGATCGACCAGGCCGGCCTTCTCGCGTTCCACCTTCCGGACGGTCTCGTTGAGCATAGTTTGGGCAACGCCCTTATCGGCCGCCAGCGGCACGCGCCGGATCGTGCCCGACGCGTCGCGGTACTTGCCCCACCATTTCTTCGATCGGCCGCGGACCTTCTGGCCGGTCTTCCGGTCGGTGCTCCAAGCGGGTTTCTTGTAGCCGGTGTTGGTGCTCTGCTTGGCCCGGAGACGTTCGATGATCTCCAGCCGATGGTCGCCGATTGCAGCCCGGACGTCAGCCGTCAATGCACCCTCCGGCGCCCGGTATCGAAGCCGATCGCCCTCGACGAACAGTGTGATTCCGCTGTGGGCCAAGTTCGTGAGCAGCTCATCGATGGTCATAGGTCCCCTTCCTCCCATCCATCGCCATCTCGTCCGGGGGCCACCGCAGTTACTCCGGCAATTGCGTCATTTGCGTCACCTGCGTCATGGACCCGTTGACTTGCATCTGCTTGCATCGGTCCGCACCGATCTGCACCCATCTCACCATGACGCAAAGGTGACGCAAACGCGTCTGATGACGCAGATGCGGCCTGCCGGCGGATCGACCAGAGCCGGCGAGACGACTCCCGATGGAACTCGACCTCCCAGCCCGCTGCCCGCAGATTGGGCGACAGCCGTTTGAGGTGGCCGGTCATCGAGCGGCCGTTCGACGGCCAGACCCGCTGACGCTTCACCTGGTCCCCGACCCGGGCTTCAAGGGCCTGAAGCAGATCGCTGGAGGTGCCAACCCACTCGCCCTGTTCGTCGAGCATCTCGACGAGCGGTCGGGCAACCGGCGAAGCCTCCAGGGCAACCTCGTTGGCCGAGGCACGGTTGCCGGCATAGGCTGTACTGAACGTGCCCTTGGGCCAGCCCAGCGAAGCCTCGGCTGCCGCGACCCAGAGTGCGAAATCCGCCATGCGGGGCAGCGTGTCCAGTTTCGTCGACGGCAGTGCCTTCAGGGCACCGGCCACGGCGTCCAGCAGCGCTCCAAGAATCCGGGGTCGGACCTTCTCGAACGCCTTCAGTATCTGTGCCTCCGGCCGACGGCCGCTTTCGGGAATCGCCGGGAGCCAGACGATCACACATCGGTCCAGCAGGTCGGCCCGGGTGGCTACGTCCTCGATGCTCGTCAACAGCACCGGCCGCTGGGAATCGAAGATCACCTCGTCCTGGTCGGTGTACAATTCCCGCGTGGCGAACCCGCCGCCGGTGCTCAAGCGGCAAAGGGCATCGGATAGCCAGGGTGGAACGTGCGAGAGGTTGTCGTAGGCCAGGCACCACGAGTTGTTCGCGCCGATCATCAGGTCGCGACCGTCCCGAGGTTCGGCCCGCAGGGGCGCCGAGTTCGGATCGACGATGTCGCGCAGTAGTCGGCCCGTCGTGCTTTTGGCGCTGCCCTGCTCGCCAAAAAGAGCTAGCACCGGATATGGCCCGCGCGGTCGCAGAGCGGCCACCAGCCACGCGACGACCAGGGGCCACGTGGAATCCTCGACATTCAAAAAGGTGCGAAGCTCGTCGAGCGAGTCGCCGGACTCGGGCGCTGGCAGTGGTAGCATTCCCGCCGACCGTCGGAACTTGACTGGCGACTCGGAGATCATTCGCCAGCCGGCGGGAGAGATCTCGACGGCCTGCCAGTCAGGATTACACAGGTCGAGGTAGACCTTGCCATCGTGTTCGGCGACCCGGACATGGACCAGGTGCTCGCCACCATCGAACAGGGCCTGGGCTTCGATCAAGTTGATCGCCGCCCCAAGGGCCTCCGAGTTGATCGCCTTGCCGCATTCCTCGAAGAACTGCTTGGCCAGGAAGCGTTTGAATACCTTCGACCGAATCGGCCACGTCTCGAGGTGCTCACCAACCGGGAATGTGGCGTAGGCGTCCTTAGACGGCGTGTGCCACAAATCCCATTCCGCCGCCATATTGGCCGCCAGCGTGGCCTGGCTCTGCTCCTCGCCGTCTCCGCCGTTGCCCGTCTCTTTGGCTTGCTCATCGACTTGATCAGCCAATTCCGTGATCTGGGGATCAACCAGGGGGCCGAGGACGTTGACCTCCATTCCCAGCTTCCCGGCCAGGCGTTTGACGAACCGGTCCCGAGAGATGCTGCTATCCGTGTTGATTCGGTCGCGGTGGGCGACGTCACCTCGCTTGGCAACGACGAGCCGCTGCGGCTTGCCGAAGCACGGCGAGATCGTAAGTACCAGCGGATCGCCCTCCGGCATCTCAATCTCGGCCGATACGTCGCCCTCCTCGCCCGCCAGCGACGACGCACTACCCTGCTGGAGGGGCTGGGCATCGGCGATGGCCTGAAGAACAAGTTCGCGGCCGTCGGGTCGACGCAGCACATCGCGGATGTCCTCGCCGCCCGACTCCTTGAATTCCGCCGGTAGCACCGCCACTCGCACGGACGGCGCCACGCCGCGAAGCACACGAGCGGAATGCTGCGCCCCCTCTTCACCGGCAGCATCGCGATCCGGCACCAAGACGATCTCGACGCCCTGGAACAAGCGAGCAAACTTCGCCGCAAGCCGGCAGGTATTGAGCCCGCAGGCAAGCAGACCAAGCCCGTGGAGGGCAGCAGCATCTTTGCAGCCCTCGACCAGGTGCCACGTTTCGCCGGGTTGCGGCAGCCGCACCTTGCTGTTCTCATGAGGGAAGAAGAGCCCGGCCGACTTCTGATAGGCAAACTTGCCTTTTCCACCGCGGACGGAAAGGTCGAAGTGTGTGCATTGCTTGCCATCAGGCCCGTAGGCGGCCAGACGCACCGTGTAGGGCGTGATGGCCTTGGCGCCAAACACGCGCAGCGACTCCGGCGTGACACCCTTTGCGTTGGCGATCACGGCGATCGGGTCGGGCAGGGGCGCAGATGTGGACGGGCCACTCGTGTTGGGGGCGGGTGTGAATAGCCCCAACTCGACCATTACGGCCTTGGCTTGCTCGCGATCGCGCAGCACGGCCTCGGCCACCTGGAACGGCGACCACTTCCCTCCGCAGGAGAAGCAGTGCGCAACACCCTCGTCTCCGTGCAGGTGGAAGGCGTCACTCGAATTGCACGCGACACAAGGGCCGATGAGATCATGTCCCTCTCGCTTGGCAATGGTCATGCCAAGGCGCGCCGCCAGCGCCGCGCCGATACTCCTGGATGAAGAGGAGGTTGCACTCACTGCCGAGCCTCCCATTCCTCTCGCCGCGGGCACCCAGCCTGGACCCAAGCACGAAGCACGTCCGCCTGCCATAGCGTCGCTCGTCCGATCCGCACGGGCTGGGGAATCCACCCTGCCGAGTCCCATGCTCGCCATGTCCGCAGCGACCGCCCACACATCCGGGCAGCCTGCTTGGCAGTGACCAAGAGTTGTTGCGACAGCGTCGTGTCGTGTTCATTGACTCCCTCTGGCAGCCGCATCTGCACGGTATCCATTCGTCTTTACTCCTCATGTCGACAACAGCGAACCGATTGCCATAAAGGGACCGCTGTGGTATACTTCTCTGTGATAGGAAGCCTCTCTTGGCTTGGCGCCCGACGACCACCGTCGGGCGTCTTCGTTTCAGTGGACCGCCGGGGATTCGAACCCCGCCCAGGAAGATAGGAGGCCTCCTTGGCCCCAGGCCGCGGCCCATCGCGCAATCACTCTTGACGCCGTTGCCACCGTCGGGCGAGCAGGCCGCCATGCAGAATCACATGGATGCGCCGCTCGCGCCCGCCAAGCAACGTGGCGACCTAACTTGCGGACACCGCCGGACGGGCGGATTCGCCGTCACGCAAAGGCCATAGAGCAAGGGCCATGCCATCCCGGTTTAGGGTACATTTCCCGGCAAAAACCGCGATGAAGATGGCAGCAGCAATGAAGAGGAAAGGCGATTTGCTGCGAAGGAAAGTCTTTGGATGCCTGAGGAAAGTCAAGCCGAGGCTGCGCCCGCCAGTCCGAACGCACGATACGTCTTCGATGCTTGGGACTCGCCGACGCCCATAATCTCACCGGCCCGACGTTGCAGCCCAGTCCGGTGTTCAAAACCCTCGTCGCGTGCGACCTCGTCTGCCACTATCCAAAGGTCGCGTCGACAAGTTTCGTCGTTCAAAGCCTCAACTGCGGAAACGATGTCGGCAGGAAGTTCAACGTGAGCGAGGTCTATCGATGCCGCGTCCTCGCTCTTCTGCCGCGCCATCGCGGCGGCCATCGTATTCTGAAGCTCCCGGACATTACCCGGCCAGCGGTAGCGAAGCAAAGCAACCAGACATCGATCGGTGAGCCCGCGCCCAGTGGCAAAGTGCTTCGCAAGCAGGAGAATGTCGCCCCGCCGCTCGCGAAGAGGTGGGATGCACAACCTAATGGGAATGCGGTCGAGAAGATCGCGGCGAAGTGTGCCACTTGTGACTGCCTCTTCCACGTCAGCGTTGGTTGCGAGGATGCACCGCACATCGGGTGTGAAACTCTCCCCGCCGATCTTCTCGATACTGCGTCTCTCGAGCACGTAGAGGAAAATGACCTGTAGGTCGTGGGACAGGGTCGCGAACTCGTCGATAAAAAGCGTACCGCCGTTCGCATCCATCAGGTGGCCAGCGCGGCCGTTCTTGTCAATGCCCTGAATACCGTGGCCCCTGCCGTAGCCGATCCATTCCCCGCGTTGAATGTTGATATCCCCACCGCCACCACCAGCATTGACTACTTTGAACACCCGAGACGAGCGACTGCTCGAATCGTGGAGTAGCTTTGCGATGTGCGTCTTTCCTACTCCGGGCTCCCCGAGAAGGAGCACGGGCGGAAGCCCATCCATCAAGTTCGCGTAATGAATCTGCTCGAAGACATCGAGCAACGCACGGCTCGATCCCACGACGATCTCTTGCGGGTCAATGGTCTCGCGATACTTGCGTTGTGCCGCCAGTCGCTTACGGCTGATGACCAGGGGAAGAGTCTGAAGGTTGTCCAAGGAAACCGTAGACAACGCTTCATCGGCGACTGGCAAGACAACCCGGTACGTCCGCCCCAGCTTTTCAAAACTCAGGTCGATGGATGTATGACTGTCAGGCAACGGCAAGGAGATCGACTGACCGGGCATCAGATCGAACGCCCGGGGTTTCCCGTCGCTCACGGGCGATGCCTCCGCCAACTGTACCCCGACAGCTAACGCCGCACCGACGCCATCATTGGACACTCGCACCTTCCCGTCTCTTCGAATTGCAGTAAGCAGCGGCCAGAGGGGAAGGCCATAGTGGTCAAGCATGGCGTCATCGAGTGCGCGGAGGTCGGCGATGGGTGTCCTGAGCACGCGATCTGATTCGACAACGGACTTGGGAACCTTCCCAGCAGCGAGAAGCCGCAGCGCCGCCGGATTCTTTGAATGATGTGCAGGAAGGCCCGCTGCGGCGATCATGCACCAGTTGAGCTTGCGGAGCAAGACGCCGGCTTCGCCAGTGCATTCTGTCAATCGTGCGTGTAGCACGCCTACAAGCTTCCAGATAACAACCGGAAGAACATCAAACGAGACATCTTCGACACGCCATGTCAGATTCAAGGCGCTGAACTCACCCGTATCGGGATTGACGTCCCAGGAATCCTGCTCTCTATCGATTGCCCACGATAGAAGCGTTTCTTCCACCTGGGCGCGCACCTCCGCGGGGATTGCCGGTAGTGTACCGGCGAGCGCACCGGCAACAAGCGCACCTACGCGGAGTTTCCTCGGATCAGTCTGGCAGGCAGCCAGCAATCGCAGGGACATACGCGGATCACGACGCACGAACTCGCCGAGAATCTCTTTGACGTGCCCCATGACAACATCTGAGAGGAGCAGTTCGTCGAGCGCCTGAAGGTGCGGGCTCCACTTCTGCCATGGTTCCCCAACATCGATCCCAGCCATGAACGTTCTGCGAGCCTCAGCACCCGTCAAGACCTCCCTAAACGGTGTGAGGTCCACCATATCGGGAAACATCCCAAGGTCGGTGCTGAGTTCTTCGAGCGAGCGTCGTTGGTGCGTGTAGTATTCCGCATCGAGAATCGCGCTCACCGTGGCATCCGCAAGGCGGTAGAAGACAATCGCCTGCTCTTCGGGCGTCTTGAGTTGATTCTTGTACGTGATCTTTGGAAACCGGAGACGGAGTGAACCGCTAAGACCCCGAATGAAGAAGCGAACTTGAATCGATGAGGCTAGGTCGTCGGGATGCACGGTGATGTCAGAGTCGAAGGATTCGATCTTGACCTTGGTGTCCGTGCTGATCTCCTTGAGGCGTTCCGCATTCGGATCGATGTACTTCCGACTCTGAAATAGCGCATGGTCGATGCTGCGGTATTCCTTCCCGGACGGGTCGGAAAACCGCACCATGTAGAGTCTATCAGCGAACCGGCTGAAGCAGAGGTCGCGCAGCTTCTCTAGATCGAAATGGCGCTTACTAACAGCATCCTCGGGGATTCCAAGGAATGCGGAGTTGAAATCGTGTAATCGATCATCCGTAATCCGTCGCCCTCCGCCCGTGGTCGTGAATCGAAGTAGCCCATCCTCATCGCGGAAGTAATGGATGTTTGCAGTGTCGACGATTGCGTTCTGCCATGAAAACCATAACGGTCGTCGCTCGTCGTAATCGTAGGCCCGAATCGTCAATTCGTCCTGAAGCCCCAGCACAACATTCAGGGCGTCTCTGTCGTTGGTGCGGTTGCGAGAGAAGACGCCGAAGCGAGTCTGGGGTGTCAGCCATGCTCCCCCAAGGCCAGAGTCTATCGCGTGGTAGTCGAACGGCACCGTCGTCTGGTACGACTGGATGGTGATTTCTCGTTGGTCAAGAACGCCTTCTGCACGAGGTGCGATCTCCAGGCGTTGGATATGATCCTTTGGCTCGTACCGCGAGGACATTTCTTCGGCTCCGTTCAATTCAGTGCGGTCACGTGGTCATGGTATTCTCCCCAATTTGCTTGACCTCTGAAGACATGAACTCCGGAGTCAGATGCTCACCCTCAATAAGAGCAGCGATGGCGTTCAAGTGCTCCTCGAAGACGGGTGGCCTCACGGCCGTGTAACTCCAGCAACTGAACGTGGGCACAGGCACCTCGCGAATGCGATTCCTTGCATTCGCCAAACGTGCTTTCGCCTCACTCCCTTTCCCGAGCAGGGCCAGGCACAGTGCCAGGCACTCTTCGCAATTCGCGTCGACACTATCGTTCGGCTGATTCGCATCCAGCTCTACGACCTTCTGAATGATCTCGATCGGGAGATGTCTGGTAGACCCCCAAGATGCCATCGCGTAGTTGAATGCGTCGGCAATATGTGGTTGCTGGCAATGAACCCGATCTTCCCCGATCACCGTCATCGCCTCTTGAAACTCTCCAAGTCCGATCAGGGCAAGTGCGGTCTCGTTCCGCCAACGGAAAGAAAGCTCAGCATCTTTCGGACATCTAGCCTTTGCAGCCATCAGAACTGACTTCGCAACTGCGTGAAGACGCCGCGATGACGCCAAGGAAGTGGCGATCATACTTGCCTCATCGACATCAATGTCCTGCATGGCGGGGGCAGTCTCAATCGCAACGAGCGCAGTTTCGTCAATTCGCCGAAGCATTTCGATTGCCCTGCGAAGCTCGAGCGGGTTAGCCTTCTTGTGGACGATCACCTCCAGCAGGTCGGCCTTTGCATCCTGGTCCCTGCCGGCCGCCGCGCGTGCTGTCGCTCGCTCTAAGAGCGCGCGCGGCGCGGGCTCAGCGCCTCCCAGTCTTGCAAGCTCGACTGACTTTTCAAACCAAGTATTCGACTGGTCCAGTAGTCCCCGGTCGCGATAGCAGAGCGCCGAAGCGAAGACGATCTCAGAATCGTTGGCGTGGTATTCTACGATCGCATCGATACGACTCCGCACCTCTCGCTGGGACTCAATGCTGTCCAAGTAGTCCGCCTTCATTTGGCGATCGAGATACCGCAGAACCCCCGTCCTGTCCTCAGTGTTGTGCTCAGCCAATCGTTGAAGAAGCGCGCGATACTGGCGCGCCAGACGACTCTTCGGCCGCTGGCTGACAAAAATGGACTGGTTCAGCAGTGCCAGACTGTCGTAGCGTTGAATCGCGTGCGGACTACGAAACTCAAGTTCGCTGCTAAACCTCTTCATCATACGCGCGAGAATGGCCTCTTCGTCATCGAGATTTGGAACGTTGGAGACAACGAATTCGATGTTGATCTTCTTCGGCACGGGGCCGTTCATCTCGTTGCGAATTGACTGCACCACATACTTTAGGCCACACAGATTCTGTTCGTTCGGCATAAACAGGATGACAACCGTATCTGGGAGTTGCCGTGTGCAGATGCCTCCAACCTCGGTGTGTCCCGTGCGAGAGTCGATCAGGACATAGTCGGGCATCAGTTTCTCTGCCCACTGGATCTTAAGATCTTCAATGAACAGATAGCCTTCCATTTGGCTGTAGAGATGCTGCCAATCAATTGCGGCAAGCTTCTGCCCATACGCGGCATCCCTTCGGCCTGCGCCCATTACACGAAGTTCTCCTTTGGCTTCTTCGGGCAAAGATGCTTCGTATACATACTGCAAAACATCTGGTGGAGTGCCAGACATCATAAAATCGGTGACAAAGTCCACCAACCCTGGTTGGCCGCCCGGGCCTCGCAATTCTTCAAAGGTGTCAATCCCGGGGGCCTCCAGGTCGAAGTCGACCAAGAGCACCCTCCGTCCAGTCATCGCTAACTCCACGCCGACGTTGACGAGGGCAAGTGTCCTACCGACGCCGCCTTTGAAGGAGTAGAAAGAGATGGTATGCACAGTAGTGCCGCCTAGTTTAGCGTTGGGGTAAGCTCAAATGATTCCCTGCGACGGCGCACGTTGTCGGAGAAAAGTCGCGAGAAACGGGTCCTCGTGGCACACAGTTGTGCAACGACTCGCGGCCGCTCCGTAAGCCCGGGGAGCGACGAAGCGACCTGCTCAGGGACAATTGCACCTAAATTCTGGTCGGGTACTGAGCCGGCCAGGACAGACCTAACGTTCTCAAACGCAAAGAACAATCGCATCAAATTGTCCATCGCGCGCGATTGGATGTGCGTACCGCTAATCCATCGCGAGATCGTTTCTGGAGCCACCCCGATTCGGTCACCCAGTTCCTTCTGCTTCAACCCCAGGGCGCGCAAAGCTTCGCGGATTTGGTATGGTGAGAGAAGACTCAGGTGTTCTCGCAAAGCTTGCGAGATCTGATCATCGGTCACATTACTGAAAAGAACCTCGCCACATGCCGCGCACTTATTGATCTGGAGCGCAGGGATTCGGAACGAGTATAGGCGACCGTCATGTTTGACCTCAGCGTCGTAAGCGATGGCTGCGGGCTGGACTTCGACCTTTCCGCACTCGGGACAATGCCGCGGGAAGGGCCTGTCGCAGGCGTGGGTGGGCATAGTCATATTGAAACCGTTTTTTCTAGGCATCTTTGATGTTCACGATAGTTATGGTCGGCCCCATCTTGGTCTCGTCGAATACCGTCTCGACATAGATAGGCCGCGCGTCGATGCGAATCCTAAAGTCGTAGTGGTACGGGTGGGTGTCGCGGTACCCTTCGTAATTCTCCTTGACTTGGTCGATCTCTCCACCGTTGACCACGTGCTCGTACATCGCCTGGCCAATGGCTTTCTGGCCGCACCGTTGGAGACTCTTGCGAAGCCAACCGGCTGGCCTTGGTCTCCACTGGATGAATCCGTCGCAGTTCCACTCCTTCAGGGCCTCCAGGAGTCTGTCAAGCAGGTCGCGGTCTTTCAGAGGTGCCATCCGAACACCTCCTCGGCCAAAGGCCGAATCCGCTGCATCGTGCGACGACATTCAAGTCTAGAGGGGATCTTGATAAATGTCAAGTCGTCATTTCGATCCATTGAGCGTGAATTGATCTTTGTCATTTTCGCCATTGTATCAGCTTTCCGTGATCATGCAACTCGACTGTGCCGTGAAAGTCCATAAGTCCCTCGTGCTATTATGGTTACCGCGTCAGATGTGCAGAGAATCGCTGACGAGGGTGTCTCCGATGTTCGGACGCCAAATCGATCAGTCGACCCCAAAAATACTACGTATGACTGGTTTTATACCACCTCTTAATACCAAGAACTCCACGACTTCACGGCCCTTGGCCTCGATCAGATCGAGGAGGTGTCCCGGTGTGCCGGTATGTTCCTCGTTCTTGGCATTTGGATTGACCGCTTTGAGGCCGTAGACGCTGCTCTCGATGTCGTCCGCTTGGTTGGTGGACTCCCGGGCTGCGGGGGCGAATCCGTGATTTGCGACTCGGCCTCGACGATCGCCTTCGCATCACGGGGCCTGGTCTTCTTCAACTCCGTCAGATGCTCGCGCCACTGGGCAGACTCCTGACGCTTAGCCCACGACTGGCGGGTTAACGCAACGCGAACGCGGGAGTCAGTCGCTCATGGGATGGATGCTCGTTGGTTTGGGGCGATTATCCCGCATAGATTTCCGAAGGGTTTACCCAGCGCAGCAAGCTCCGAAGAGCGACCGCTCCCCACCGCGGATCCTGCAGTGCCGCGTCCAACTCGCTGCCCATCAGGCGTCCCGAGCGCTGATTCTTGGAAAGGCCGGCATAATAGAGGTCCAGTTCCTCTTTCATCTGATCTGGCCATTCTGGATAGCCGCCGAGCAATTGGTAGGAGCGTTGAAGACGCTTGGCTCCCGCAATGTCGCGAGTCATCTGTTCGTGGAATACCCGATTCAGGTCGGCACTGGTGCCTGCGACGCAGACGAGGAATCGCCCCAACTCACGCATCAGCCGCAGTCGCGCTGCGGCAAGCTGGCTTGCGAGCGCCCTCTTCTCCCGCTGCTTCGCTATGGCAATCCGCCGCTGCACCTCCTTGTACGCTGCATTAGGCAGGGCGAAAAAATAACCTTTACAAATTGGTATTGGTAAATGTGGCGGAAGATGCGATGATCCGCGTATGCAAGATGCGAAAGTCGAGGCACGGATTCGCCATAAGTTTCGCTTGGTCGCTGTCGAACTGGACGAG
>JAPLNP010000379.1 GCA_026401055.1 Planctomycetia bacterium | reverse complement strand
TGACGGCGATTGCCTCGACGCAGGCCGGTTGGGACTCTTGCCGGGCGTAGGAGCCCAAGTCGTCCTCGGCGAAGAGCGACCAGCGGCAATGGTGCCACGCTCCGGCCACGGCCGCCACGGCCGCCAACAGCACGAGCGGCGCCACCTGTTCACAGGAGACTGTCCCGATCTTCGCGGCGCGGAGGACGCTGCGTCGGCGACAGGCGATTTCGCCGCGAAAATGGGACTGTCCCCCTCGTGGCGCGCGGCTGGCTCGCCACAGCGCGAACCACGTGGTCCACGCCACGGCAGCCGCCGTCCACCAGCACGCCACCGACAGCCCCAGCCGCCGATCGGCGACGATCCCCAGGCTCGCCGCCGCGAGCACGACGATCAACGGCTGGTATCGTGTCCGGAGAAGGGAACCGGCGCCGTCGCCGCTAGGCGTTCTCGCCGTATCCGACGGCGTCTGGGCGACGGAGACGGTCCCCATCTCCGTGGGGTGGCTTTCTGAGGGGGCGATCTGGGCATCGCGCATGCCACCATTGTGCCCTCCCACAACGGAGTGGGCAAGTGGTGAGTACCTCGTTAAGGGGAGACACGGTTTACATTTCCACGACCGCACTGTTATCATGTCTTGCGGGTAGCCCCGTGGCGGGGTCTCCGGGCGGAACCGTCTCAAGATCAACTGCCTCGGGGCGAATAGGCTCATGGCTGCGGGCTTGGCCCGACCCGGGTACGAAATGCATCGTACATTTGGGGGTAACCCCGGGTGGCGCGAAGGGCGATCCGAGGTCGCCGAAGGACCGGCCCGCGGCGGGCGGAGATCCCGGGTCACCGGGAGGGAGGAATACCGATGACGGCCGTATTTGTGATTTGCGCGACGATCGGCGGGTCGATCCTGCTGATCCAGTTCGCCATGATGCTGATCGGGTTGGGAGGCCACGCGATGGACTTCGACACGCCCGACGTCGGCCATACCGACATGGATTTCGGCGGCCACGTGGACGTCGGCGGTCACATGGACGTTGGTGGCCACATGGACGTCGGCGATCACGGGGGCGTCGGTGGCCACGGGGACATGGACGCCAACACGAGCACGGACACGCACCACTTCGACTCGTCGTGGATGTTTGCCGTCCTCTCGTTCCGGACGATCGTTGCCGCGATGGCCTTCTTCGGCCTGGGCATCGCGGTGGGTCCCACGCTGGGCCCCACCCTGGGCGGGTGGCTCACGGACGCGTACAGCTGGCCCTGGATCTTCTACATCAACATCCCGCTCGGGCTCATCTCGCTCTTCTTCATCGCGCGCCTGTTGCCCACGGTGAAGCGGGCGGGTGCCACGCGCACGTTCGACTTCCTCGGCGCGGCCGTCTTCATCGCGGCGGTGGTCCCGTTCCTCGTCGGCCTCACGAACAAGCAGTCGGGCGAGTGGACCGACCCGACCGTCGGCGGCTTCATCCTCTTTGGCATCGCCGCCTTCCTCGTCTTCCTCGTGATCGAGTACCGCGCGAAGGAGCCGATCGTCCCGCTCGACCTCTGGCGCGATCGGACGTACGCCGGCTCGATCGTCGCCACGTTCTTCGCGGCGTTCGGGTTCTTCGCCGCGACCGTGTTCCTGCCGCGCTTCTACCAGGTCGTCCTCGGCGAGAGCGCGATGATGAGCTGCTACGAGCTGTTCCCACTCCTCATCGGCGTCATCGGGTCGAGCATCATCTCGGGACAGGTCATCTCGCGGACCGGGAAGTACAAGGTGCTCATCACCGGGTCGATGGTCCTCGTGGTCGTCGGCTCGTTCCTGTTGACGCACATGACGGCGACGACCGACCTCTGGACCATCCGGGCATGGATGTTCATCCTCGGCATCGGGATCGGGCCGACCCTCGCCGCGTTCACGATCGTCGTCCAGAACGCGGTCCCGTTCACCAAGCTCGGGGTCGCGACCGGCAACCTCACGTTCTTCCGGCAGATCGGCGGCTCGGTGGGCCTGTCGATCGGCGGGGCGATCTTCGGGACCGTGCTCCGCGGCCAGATCCCGACGCAGCTCACCGCCGCCGGCGTCCCGCCACCGGTCGTCGCGCTGTTCCAGGGCGATCGCTTCGACCCGAACAACCTCGTCGGCGTCGGC
>JAPLNP010000184.1 GCA_026401055.1 Planctomycetia bacterium | reverse complement strand
ACCCTGGGCGTAGGCTTCACCCTGCCAAACGAACACCCGGCGGCCGTCCGGCATCTTCCACCAGAACGCGCTCGGCTGGCGAAACGGCGCCGCGCCGTTCGTGGCGTTGATTCCCATCCAGAGCATCGACACGCCCCGGTCCAACATCGCGACCGCCCCCGCCCGCGGAAATCCGTTGACGTCGTTCTGAATCCCCACCCGCGGATGAACTCGCTTCCAAAGGTCCTCGGGCAACCAGTGCAGCATGGCTTGCCATTGCGCGGCGCCGAGCAGCGGCGTCTGGTTCATCGCCAGCGCGGCGACTTCCAGCCGTCCGGTTTCGACCGCCCGGAGAAAAGCCTCGCGGCGCTCCGGCCCGGCGGTCTTCCACCAGTCGTCCACCGCCAGAGTCGTTTCGGCCGTCCAACAGAATTGCGATCCCGGAGGTTTCTCCCCGCCCGCCAAAACCGCGTCGATGGCGATGTCGAGATAGCGTTTCTGCAGATCGCGGGTCACGGCCGGATGGTCGGTGAATCCGATGTCGGTGTGGGTCATGTGGACCAGGTCGACGCGGCGGATTTTTCCGGGCGCGGCCGCGAGGCTCGGCGCCGACATCACGACCGCCGCCAATCCCGCCAGAATCGCCGACGCCACAAGAACGCGATACACTCCGGCACAGGTCACAAGGGTCGCAATCATGGAGACCTCCTCGTCGAGAAAGCGTGAACCGATGCAAATCCGTCCCAAGGCCCGGACCGTTGGCCACCGACAACCGGCCACTACGCGCCGACCGGGCGCCGGCGGAACCAGCCTTCGCTCACGGCGGTCTGGGCGACGCGGTCCTCGAGATTGGGGCGGAAAATGGTCAACAGCAGCAGCGGCAGAAACCAGGCCATGTGATAGACGCCCAGCTCGGGATCGTACCAGAACATCACCCCCAACATGATCGCGGCCGAACAACTCAGCAGCGTGCCCAAGTTCTTCTGGGCGGGCCACAGGATCACGATGAAACAGCCGATGAAAAACGCGACGGCGACCGGGATCCGGTAGACCGGTTCGTGGTACTTCCAGAAGCCGGCCGTCGTCTGGAGCGTCAGGACGCCGCGGCCGAACATCGTCTCGAGGTTACCGAGGAACGACGCCGAGTCGCTTGGGATCAACAAGAGCGAAAGACTCAGCAACCCGAGCGACAGAACGAACCCCGAGGCGAAACGGATCAGCCCTCGCCGCCAATAGAAGCTGCACCAGAGCGGCAGCAGGAACAGCGGGTAGAAGATCAGCCCGCCGGCCAGGGCGAGCAGCACGCCGGCCACCATCGGGCGGCGATACGCCTCGACCGCCCACACCAAGAGCGCCGCCGGAATCACGTGATCCACCCGGGACGTCATCTGCGACGTGTACGGCAACAGTAGATACAACGCCGCGGCCGCCATGCCGGTGTGCAGGTTGTCGAAATGGCGGTAACCGATCAGCACGATCCCGATCACGATGGCCAGATGGCCCAGAATCACGCAACTCCGCGTCGCCACCGCGCGAACCAGTGTCCGACGCGGCAGCGGAACCGCCTCCGCCGGGTTGTCCGGCACGAAGGCGTTGTTCGAATAGGTCGCGAAGACGTGGAACAGCGGGTAGCCCGGCCCGTACTGCGCCAATTCTTCGCTGAGTTGAGCGGACGTGATCTGCCCGGCGACAATCATGTCCATCCGTTGGGCGCCTTCGTGGTCGCTTTCGGTCAGCTTGCCGGTGACCACGTTGGCCACCAGAAAGACGATCAGCGCCACGCCCGTGAACGTCAGCCCGTCGACCGACAGGTTCGGTTCCAGCAGGGGCCGCCGGACCATCGTCGGGTCGATCAACAGCCGCAACAAGTAGGCCGCGCCGACGGCGAACAACCAGAGGTACCCCAGGTTCGGCTGGTCGCGCGCGACCAACAACAGCCCCGGCGCGAAGGCGATCAAGCCGATCAAGTCCACGTTCCGCACGCTCCAGAAGCGGCGGAACTTGAAGTAGATGCCGATCGTCATCAGCGACGACAGGTAAACCCAAGTCGTCGGATCGACATAATACTCGAAAAGGACTCGTTGCATCGGCTTCGGCGCGCTGGCGTTGTCTGACTCGCCGGGCCGTCCCGCCGGCACTTCGCGGGGTCCGACTTCATCCCATGCCCGGCGACTTCGACGTGGCCAATGCGCAAACGGACAGCCGAGCATCCACACCTAACATACACGGAGGGCGTTGATTGACAAGGGGGGTCCACCCAACGGTGGCACGGAGATGTAACTGGCACCCCAGCCGGCGGTCGCCCGACCGGTGCCCCTTGTGCCTTGGGGGGGTGTGGAGTAGGATTCCCGGCAGCGCGCGGTTGCCGTGAATTTGCCGTAGGCGTCTCCGACGCCGACTCCAATCCGTGGCAGCCCGTCGGCGTCGGAGACGCCTCCCACAAACGCACAGAGACGATTCTGACGCGGGTCCCACCGGGGGGAAGCCCCATGAAAACCGCCTATTTCACCGGCCCGCGACAGTTGGAACTCCGGGACGAGCCCGAGCCGAAGCTGGCCGGCCCGGGGGACGTGCTCGTGCGGATCAATCGGCTGGGGGTCTGCCGGTCGGACGTGCATTACTACGTCGAGGGGCGAATCGGCGAAGACCGGGTCCGGTATCCCGCCACGCTCGGACACGAATGCGCGGGGACGATCATCGAGGTCGGCTCGGCGGTGACGAACCCGCGGGCACCGGCGCCGGTTTCCAGCGCACGCCCGCATCGGGCAGCTCGCGGGCATACGTGTTGTCGAAGGCGAAGGTGGCAGGCATGGGCGGGCTCGCGCTTGGGGACGAGTCTAGTGTGC
>JAPLNP010000319.1 GCA_026401055.1 Planctomycetia bacterium | reverse complement strand
GACTGACGAACCAGAGCACCCAACAACGCTGCCGCACCCGCGGATGTGGATGCTCGCAGCGCAGTTTTCCGATCCGTTCGATCTCTTCTTCCCGTACCACAAACGACAGCGGCCTGGCCATCCTTGGCTCCCCCAAGAAACTTCTCTTCCGCCTCTGTGGCGGCTTGCCCCGGCCCAGTATCCCTATTTCCCGATATCATGCCAGACCCAATTGTGTTTCATAGACCGCCGGAAGGCGTATAATCCTGTCCAAAACTCACCTGCCGCGTCAGCCGCCGACACGGCGAAGCGTGAGCTGCTCCGGCACGCTGAGCCGGTCCCCCGGCGGCGACACCCCGTGGCCCCGCGCCCACCGGGCCAGCGCCGCCCGGGTCGCGGCCCCGATTTTCCGCATCGCCCGGGCGGTGCAGCCCCGGACCACGGCAACGTCGCGCCGCAAGAGCGTGGCGATCCGTCGGGCGTCGCACCCCAAGGCGAGCAATCTGACCACCCGCCGCTCGGTCGCCGTCAGACGCACCCCGCCCGCCGGGCGGGAGATCGCAATCAAGACGACCAGGTTGGACCGACAGGACGCGGACATCGATTCAGGGGCCAGGGGTCAGGGACCAGGGGTCGGGGAACACAAACTTGCGCCAACACATCACTTGCAGTTTACCGCTTACCGTCTACCGTCTACCGCTTACCGTCTACCGTCTCCGCCATCGCCAGCCGCTCGGCGATCGGCGGATGGCTGTGGAACAGAAACGTTTCGAGCCAGTGCGGATCGGGGTCGTCCTTGTTGAGCCGGGCGAGCTTCCGGAAGGCCGAAAGGTAGGCCTCGCGGAGCCCGGTCCGCGCAAGCGCGTATCGGTCGCACTGCCGCTCGTATCGCCGGCTGATCGCGTTGGTGAGCGGCTCGACCAGGTTGGTGAACACCGTCAGGATCAGCATGACCAGCGGCAGCGTGTAAACCGGCAGTCGCGCGTAGTCCAAGGTTCCCCCGGGCTCGGCGACCCACAGGGCGATCAGTCGGTCGCAGATCCAGAATCCCACGGCACTGTATGCCAGCCCGGCGAGGATCAGCTTGCGGATGTGCCGGAAAACGTGGTGACCGATCTCGTGGGCGAAGATCACTTCCAGTTCGTCCAGCGAGAACTGGTCCAACAGCGTATCGCCCAGCAGCACGCGGCGCGTGCGTCCGAGGCCGGCGAGCATCGCGTTGCCCTTGGCCGTCTCCTCGCTGAGGTCCATGCGGTACACGCCCTCGATCGACAGCCCGGTGCCCTCGGTCAGCTTGGCAAGCCGCTCGGCGAGTTCGGGGTGATCGAGGCGTTCGATCTTGTAGAACAACGGCATGATCAGCACGGGAGCGAGTTGCCCGAGCACGATGCTCACGACGAAGAACGCCCCGGCGGCCACGAGCCACCAATACGCCCCGGTAAGCCAGATCAGCCAGAACAGCCCGACGAACATCACCAGCGAGAACGCCACGGCCAACAGGTTCCGCTTCGCGTAGCGCCAGAGCCACGCGGCCACCGTCTGCGTGCTCAGAGCGAAGCGGTGTTCGAGCACGTGGCCCGAGTAAAACGACAGCGGGAAGGAGACCGCGATGTGCAGGGCGATGACGATCAGGAGCATGACGGCCAGCCGGAGCGTCCAGAACTCGCCGAGCCAGGATGAGCGGCCTAGCCAGTGGTCGATCGGCCGGGCCAGCAGCAGGGCCATCACGGCCAGGTAGACGACGTCCACGGCCCGATCGGCCAGACTGCAATAGAGTCCCAGCCGGCCGTAGCGCTTCGCCTCGGCCAACTCCTCGGGGCTGAGCCCGGCGTCGGCAGCGGCGGGTTCGGATTGTTCAGGTTGTCGCGGCTCGTTGGACTCGGACAAAGGGTTGCTCCCGTGGGAGGTGCGCGTCAGACAACTCTACTCTTTTTTGACCGGCATGGCCCCGGCCCACGGACACGGCGAGTCCGGCTTGAGGCGGAAATCGCCCTTGGCCGGGTCGACCAGCCCCGGGTCGGCGGCAATCGAGCCCTTGTCGAGGCCGTACTTCGCCTGAAACGCCGAGAATTGGTCCATGGAATACTCCTCGCCGCCGCCCGGGCCGATCAAGCGGATCATCGCGCCGGTGGGTTGATACCAGCAGTTGCCCTGCATGTCCAGGGCACGGATCGCCGCGTCGCTCCAGTGGTGGAGGAAAAACGCATTGTTCGTGGCCTGGTAGAAGATGTTGTTGCGGACGTGGATGCCGCTCGCCTGGGCCGGACTCGCGTAGAAGCAGAGGTGGCGGCCGTTCGGGTCGGGACGCTGGGCGTGCCCCCAGCCGCCGCCGGCGTTGACGCACGTGTTGTTCTCGAAGATGACGTCGTGCGTCGACGATTCGGCCGGCCGGTTCCAATACTCGAACGAATACTCGCAGTTGCGGACCACGTTGTTGCGGTAGACGAGGTTGTACTGCTCGGCCACGGCGCCGCCGTTCTGGTTGGTCATTGCGGCGTCGTAGATCTCCCAGAAACGGCAGTTTTCGACCAGGTTGTCGTGGGCGCCGGCCCAGAACTCGACGCCGTTGCCGAAGCGGACGGTCCCGTCGCCGCCCGCCTGGTCGCCGCCGCCGATGTAGCCGAAATCGCAGTTCCGCGTGGTGATGTGATGCGTGTTGTGGCCGCCAATGCCATGGGCCGCGCCGTACTTCAGCGCCAGGCCGTCGTAGACGACGTAGCGCGCCGTGGACTGGTCGATGATATGCCGGCGCAACGCGCACTCGATGTCCGAGTAGTGCTCGGCCGGCGATCGCGCGCTGTGGAGCTTCACCACGTGGCGGTCCTCGTCGTACCAATACTGCCCCTGCTGCTTGAGTTCCGCCTCGTTGAACACCTTAACGCCGCAGACGGCATCGTGGTTGAAGATGATGTTGCCGACGTCGCGGGACAACTCGTCGGGCCCGCAGACCCAGATGTTTCCGCCTTCGTGGCGCCAGTCGCCGGGCTGGCTCTTGTTGACCGATCCGAGCAAGAGCGGCTTCTCGCCCGTCCCGTAGACGCCATACGTGACGCAACCGGCTTCACTGCCGCTGTGGGGCACGAGTTGCTCGCGCCACCGGTCGCCTCGCCGGAACAAGACGAGGTCGCCCGGCGCAAGCTTAAAGGCGTTGAGCCGCGCGACGGTCCGCCACGGGGCATCGGGCGATGTGCCCGAGGCGGCGTCGGAGCCGTCGTTGGCCACGTAGTACGTCGCCGAATGGGCTGTGGAAAGACCGAAGCACAGCAGGATCAACAGGAACAGAATCGGAGGAGTCGATTTCATGATGGCTTGTCCGGGATTGGAGAGGTTCGGCGGGGCGGTCGAGGTTCCCAAACCGAGCCGCGCCCGTCAGGAAGCGGTTGGACATGGCATGACGAAGGCATCCCCAACACCGCTCCCTTACGGTCGCGGCTCGGTTTGACGGACGGTCGGACGCGCTCCTACAATGCGTCGACGACCAGATCGCCGACTTCGGTGGTCGAGTAGCCCATCTTGCCGGCGGCCTGGCTCTTCATCTTCGTGCCGGTGACGGTCTGGATCGCGCTGGCAACCCGGTTGGCGGCCTTCTAGTAACCGGCCTGTTCCAGGAGCATGGCCACTGCGGCGATCGTGGCGATAGGGTTGATGACGTTATTGCCGGTGTACTTCGGCGCGCTGCCGCCCATCGGCTCGAACATGCTCGTTCCGCCCGGCTCGGGATTGATGTTGCCGCCGGCCGCCACGCCCATGCCGCCCTGGAGGATGCCGGCCAGGTCGGTGATGATGTCGCCGAACATGTTCGTGGTGACGATCACGTCGTAGTACTCGGGGTTCTTGATCATCCACATGCAGCAGGCATCGACGTGGTTGTAGTCCGTCTCGACGTCGGGATACTCCTTGGCCACGTCCTGAAACGTCCGCCACCAGAGGTCGTGCCCGAAGGTCAACACGTTCGTCTTCGCCACGAGCGTCAGCCGCTTCCGCTTGTTGCGTTTCCGGGTGTACTCGAACGCCCAGCGGATGCAACGCTCGCAGCCTTGTCGGGTGTAGATGGCCGTTTGGGTGGCCCCCTCGTCGGCGGTGCCCTGTTTTAGGAAGCCGCCGATGCCGGAGTACATGTCTTCGGTGTTCTCGCGGACGACGACGAAGTCGATGTCGTCGGGCCCCTTGCCGGCCAGCGGCGTCTCGACGCCCGGGTAGAGTTTCACCGGCCGCAGATTGATGTACTGGTCGAACGCGAAACGCAGCGCGAGCAACAGTCCTTTTTCGAGGATGCCGGGCGCGACGTCGGGATGGCCGACCGCGCCGAGGAGGATCGCGTCGAAGGTGGCGAGTTCTTCGATCGCGCCGTCGGGCAGAACCTCGCCGGTCCGAAGATAGCGATTGCCGCCAAAATCGAAGTCCTTGGTTTCGTATTTGATGCCTTCCAGCTTGGCGACGGCTTTGAAGACTTTCATGCCCTCGGCGGCCACCTCCGGCCCGGTCCCATCGCCGCCGATGACGGCGATTCTCAGAATGTTGTTTGTGCTCACGCGTGCGTTCCGTTTCCTGATCGGGATTACTCGTGGATGGTTCGCGGCCTCCATTCACCGCATGCCGAGGCGGCATGGTGGATTGGCGTCCCAAAACATCTAAGTATAGCCCCCCGTGTCTAGACCGAGGAGGTAGGGAGATGAAAACTCGCCGTCCCGAGGCTCTCCTTCTCGTTCCCATTCCTTAGCCCAAGGGCAACGCCGTCGTTGTTACACACAAGTTGAGGTGCTGGAATCCCGGACGGATTCTCCATTTTGGCCCTTTTCTCTGGCCCAGGCGTTTACGCTTGGGGGGAACTCACCCCGCCCACCAGCCGAGGATCTCGCCGAGGCGGTTCAGGAAGACGATCGAGCCGACCACGGCCGCGGTGATCGCGGCGATCAGCACGGCGGCGCTGCCGATGTCCAGAGCGCCGCCAAGGTGGGGATTGGACTCGTGCGTGATCGCCTTGGCCATCGACTCCAGCGCGCTGTTGAACATCTCGGCGGTCAGCACACCGCTGATCGACAGCACCAGAAGGCACCACTCGAACCGGTCGACCCCCAGCGCAAGGCCCGCCGCCACGACGGCCGCCGACACAAAGAAGTGGACAAAGAAGCTGCTCTGCCCTCGCACGCCCTGCTTGAGTCCCCGGTAGGCGTCGCGGAACTTCTCGGGCCAGGGGCGCTGCGGTCGATCGGTTGGCTCGTCGGACATGGCAGGTCAATTCCCGCGGACGAACCGGATCGGCGGCGTGGCCCCCGCCCCGATGGCCGAGTCATTGCGATGAACGCCCGCGGCGAGGTATCCGTCGTCGTTGAGAAAGTAGTCGTCCGAACGATCGCTGGGCCGGGGCGAAACGAGGAATTGCACGTGGCCGTCCTCGAAAAGGACGTTCTGGCCGTAGCAGCCGTGGTTGTCGCTCTGATGGCTCGGCACCCGTCGACCGGGGGCGTCGGCCGCCAGCGCGAAATTCGACCGGTGAAGGTTCCGCGTCGGGTGGTAGACGCCGTTCTCCTCGTAGCCGAGCGTGTACCCGTAGCTCCCGCCCATCGACTCCTGCAACCGCGCGAGTTGCTCGTCGGACTCGGTCGCCTCGACTTGGGCGAGCTCGGGAATGGCGAACTGGGGGTCTTCCGCCAGCGAGGAGCCCGGGCAGACCACGACGCGCGGATTGGGCAACCACTGATTCTCGGCCAGGATGGGGGCGAAAACCGAAGCGACCGCCAGCTTGCCCTGCGTGGGCACCTTCGGGAAGAAGCCCTGGTTTCGCTCGCTGTAGCCGATCAGGGCCGCGCCCAACTGGCGGAGATTGTCCTGGCAGGCCAGCAGCCTCGCCTGGACGCGACTGCCGTGGATCGCCGGAAAGATCAAGAGGTTGGCCACCAGCAGAACGCCCGCCAACATCAGCAGGTCTTGCACGCGCCACGAATCGCTCCAACTCCGCGGCGGGTCGACCGGCTGCATCGCGGCCACGTGCGCCGCGGCCGCCGGGGGCAGTTTGACCGTGTCCTGAACGTGCGACGCGACGAACCGGCACGTGTCGGTCGCCAGGTTCGCCGGCGGAGTATACTCGCGCCGCGTCGCGTCCAATGGCGCCAGCGCCTTGCTCATCAGGGTCAACTCCCGACGCAATCCGGCATCCGTTGCCAGACGGCGCTCGAGGAGTTCCTGCTCGTCGTCCTCCAGGGCACCCAAGAGATAGCCGAGCAGTTGATCGCGGGTGGGATCACTCATGTCCGCAAAGGTGAGGCTGAGTACGGGTAAGCAGTTCGTTGAGTCGGTAAACGGCCGCGTGAAGCCGGCTCTTGATGGTTCCGACCGGAATCGAGAGCACCTCGGCCGCTTCGCGATACTTCAATCCTTGGTAGTAAACCAACGCCACGACTTGTTTCAGCGCGTCGGGCAACTGGTCGACGGCGCCGCGGACGGCTTCGTGCCGTTCGGCCGCTCGAAGATGGTCCAACGGCTCCGCCTCTTGGCTGTCGATCAACTCGACGAGCGACGCCACGCTGTCGCCACCGTCGTTGCCGAATCGGCGGTCGAGACTGACCATCCGATGCCGGCGGTTGCGGCGCTGGGCGTCGATCGCCTGGTTGGTGGCCACGGTGTAAAGCCATGGTCGCACCTTCCGGCCCGGCTCAAATTGATTACACTTCAAATGAACTTGCAGGAACGTCGTCTGAAACGCGTCTTCCGCCATCTGGGCGTCGCCCAGGTAATGCCGCAGATAGTTGTAAAGCTCTCGTTCGTAGCGGTGCACGAGTTGCTCGAACGCACGGCGGTCACCCCGCTCGCGGTAGTCGAGCATCAGGTCCTCGTCGGTCGACTGGACGGCGGGATCGTAAGGGGTGACGGCCGCTTGTCTCTGTTCGATTGTGCTGTTCATTTCTGATACGTGTGTGTTGGCGGAAGAGTTCGCTCCGAATAAGGTCGAGCGAGCGGAAAACTCATGCCGGGCTCGTTCGCGTCGGTCCAACTGCCCGCGGACTCCTCCCATGGGTGCATTCTACCAGCAGTCACGCACTATTGGCGTGCGCGAGACGTTTTCTTGGCTTCTTGGCAACCGGGAAAGGGAAGAGTCTGCCGGCACGGGGCCGAGCACGGCAGCCTTGGGGATGCAACTCGTATGCCTATCCGGCAGGACCCGCCCGATTTTCCCCACGGCCATCGTCACCGCAAACACGGCAAACCTTTTGATCGCTTGACTTTACGCCACCTCACACCCCCGCGACGCGATCGACGGATCCAGCTGATCGCGTCAGCGAAGCTCTGAAGGAACTGCCGAGCGTTACAAACATAACCCCTCGTCTTATGGGTGTTGCTGTCCTGAATAGGACCGGCTCATCGCCTGGTACGGGGGTACGATCGGACGTTGCCTGACGCAACTCGCTTAATAATAAGATGTTACAAGAACCAATGGGCCGACGGAAGGCCGCTGCATTGGCTTCCTTGCCCAACGGCGGCCGCTCGGTGACGGCCCGTGTCACCTGCCATAATGGCAGTCGTCTCAACACCTTACGCCCCCGTCGCCACACGGTCGAAATCCAAGGCGACCGAGGCCCGGCTGAACAAGACTCCCGCATCGCCCTCGGAGACGCAACCGTAGAGGTCCGGGCGGGTCGCCTGAAACTCCGCCCGTGCGCCGTCCTCAAATTCGGCCGTCAGATGGTAGCTTGTCGTGGCCGAGCTATTGCCTGAGCCACCGGAAAGGCAAGTTCGCTTGCCAACGACGATCGCCGCCTGGGCGAGGACGGGCGCACTCTGAAACTCGCGCACTTCATGACAGTTCACCCCGCCAGCTTCTCCAGGCACGCTCGCATGTACTCGATGCTCTCCCGGGCGAGGCGCTCGACGCCGGGGGTGTAATCGAACACCTCGACCGACACCCAGCCGCGGTAGTCGATCTCGCCGAGGGCCTCCAGGATCGGCAGGAAATCGACCTCGCCGAACCCCGGGCCTCGCAGATTCGGGTCGTTGGCGTGGAAATGGGCGAGCATCGCCCGATTGCGCCGGATCACCTCGGCGATCGGGATCGCCTCGCTCGACATCGCCTTGACGTCCAGGTGCAGCCGGACCTGCGGCGAGCCGACCATTTCGGCCAGCCGGACGGCCTCGGGCGTGGTGACCAGGAAATCGCCCTCCGCCGGCCCGAGCGGCTCCAACGCCAGCGTCACGTCCGTCTCCTCCAGCACCGGCACGAGCGTCCGGATCACCTCGGCCGCATAGCCCGTGGCCTCGTCCGTCGTGACGCCGGGCAGCAGGTTCCGTTGCTTGGGCGAGCCGAGCACCATCACCTTGCCGCCGACGTCGGCGCAGAATCGGGCGAGATGGCCAAGATACTCGGCCGTCCTGCCGCGCACCTCCGCCTCGGGGCTGGTCAGATAGAATCCTTCAGTCTTGGCCAGAAGCCAGTGGATGCCGACGACCTCGAGGCCGGCGCGGTCCGCCTGGCGCCGGATCTCGTCGCGCTGGGCCGGCGTAATGTCGGTCACGTAGTCGGCGATCGTAAACGGCGCGATTTCCACGCCCGTGTAACCGCACTCGGCGGCAAAATCCAGTGCCCGCTCGAGCGGCCAGTCCTGGAAGGTCTCGTTGCAGATGGCAAATTTCATGTCAGGGGTCAGGGGTCAGGGGGCAGGGGCCAGGGATTCGTTCGTTCAGCCGCACAAACGCCCGCCGACTGCGTCGGCGGGGTCCGTTGCGGCGGTTCTCCGCTCACAACCCCGGGAGGTTTGCCTGCCCCTTTGTCGAGGTTTTCTTCTGTCTCTTCGGCCCCGAACCCGGAATCTTGGACCTGACGTCATCCAGTCGCCGGCCGTCGGCGGTCTTGGGGCAACTTACCAGCGGCTCGGCCGCGCCGTCCAGCGGGTCGCCCGGCTTGATGGCGGCCAGTCGCTTGCGGATCTGCTCCGAGTACTGCTCCGAGAGCTCGTAGCCCAAGAAGTGCCGCCGGAGCTTCTTGGCCACGGCCAGCGTGGTTCCGCTGCCGCCGAACGGATCGAGGACCAACTCGCCCTCGTTGCTCGACGCGCGGATGATGCGGCCCAGCAGTTGCTCGGGCATCTGGCAGCCGTGCCAGCCGGTACGCTCCTTGAACGTGCCGCATACCCGGGGAAAGTACCACGTGTCCTCGTCCGGCCGGAACCCGTCGGGCAGGTCCTGGGGGCGGAGCACCCAAGTATCATCGGGCAGCCGGCCGGTCGGGTTCGCCCGCTTGTCGCCGTAGACCAACTGCCGCGCCGAAGGCACGCGGACCGCCTCGGCGTTGAACGTGAACGCGGCCGGGTCCTTAACCATGTGGAACAGATGGGCGTGCGAGCGGCTGAATTTCTGCTTGCAGTTCACTCCGAACGTGTAGTACCACACGACCCAACTCCGACAGCTTAGCCCATGCTCGCGCTGGAGCATCACCTTCAGCTCGGCCGCGTACTCGTCGCCGATGGCCAGCCAGAACGTCCCGTTGGGCTTGAGCACGCGGGCCACCTCGGCCGTCCAGTCGCGGCTCCACGCCAGATAGTGCTCACTTTCGAGCCGGTCGTCGTAGGCGTCATACTCGTAGCCGATGTTGAACGGCGGATCGGCGAACGCCAGATCGACCACCCCCGCGTCGAGTTTCTTGAGCCCGGCAATGCAATCCTCGTTATGAAGCACATCGACACGTCGCGTCACCGTAGGTTCCTCCGTGAATCGGGATACTCGTTTCACTTGATGCAATAAAGCCACTGCCGGCCACGAACGTAGATCTTGCCGTCGCTCAGCGCCGGCGAGGCGAGGGTCTCGGCATCCAACTGGTTTCGGGCGAGGCGTTTGAAGCGGTCCGAGGCGTCGACCACCGTGGTCAGCCCGGCGGTGCTGAGGAAATAGACGCGGCCCTCGGCGGCCACGGGCGAGGCCCGATACGGCCCGTCGCCCAGCCGCTCCCGCCACTTCACCTGGCCCGTGTACACGTCCAGACACTTGGCAATCCCGTCGTCGGTCAGCAGGAAGAGGAGGTCGTTCCAGACCACCGGGCAGGGCGTGTCGGGCGTGCCCCGCTCGTCCCGCCAGACGATCTCGTCCAGCGAACGCTCTCCCGGCCCCCCGGGCTTGAAGGCGAACGTCGGGCCGCGATTTCCCCGGGTGGCGATGATCAAATCGCCCGCGGCCACCGGCCCGGTGACCGGCCGGTTGCCCAGGACGCCGGGAAGATACCACAGCCGCTTGCCGTCGGCCGGGTCGTAAGCATCGAGGATCTCGCCGCCCAAGACGATCAGTTCCCCGCGACCCTCATGCTGGCGGACGATCGGCGTGGTGTAGCCGTCGCCGTGCTCGGCCTCCGCCTCGGTCGGACGCAGCGTCTTCCAGACCTCGCGGCCCGTTTGCTTGTCGTGGGCGACCACATAGCTGGGCGAAATCTCGCCGGGCAGGTCGCGGCAGGCGTCTTGCATGCAGGCCGAAACCACGAGGTTCCCAACCAACACCGGACTGTTGGCATGGCCCCACCAGATCGTGTAGTCACCGTAGTCCTCCTGAAGATTCCGGCGCCAAAGCTGCTTTCCCTCGAAGTCGTACGCCGCGAGGTCGCCATTGCCGAAGTGGACCACGACGATGCTGCCGTCGGTCACCGGCGAGGGGGTGGCCAGGTTCTGGAAGTTGTGGAACGCCTGATGCCGCCGCTGTTGCTCGTTCTTCCCCAGCAAGGTCGGCAGCCGGGGGGTCTGGGCCGTACCGACCTCGCGCGTCCACACGATCTTCCCGTCGGGCTTGTTGATCCGCAGCAACACAAGCCGCTGGTCGTCGACATGGGAGGTGACGAAGATCGCGTCGCCCCAGATCGCGGGCGTGCTGTTTCCCCACTCGGGCAGCTTGCACCTCCAGACCACGCCGGCCTGCTCGCTCCAGGCGACCGGCAGCCCGGTCTCCTGGCTCACTCCGTTTCCATCCGGCCCTCGCCACTGCGGCCAATTGCCCGCCGCGGCCCATGCGGTGATCGAGCACCAGACACCGGCCGCCAAAACGCACGGGATCACGAAGCATCGACAGGGGGGGAACGACATCGACGACCTCAAGGCAGGTACGAGCGGGATAGCGGAGAGTCTCCAGCATACCACGGCGAGCCCCCCGATTCCATCGCCACCAACCGCCGGCTTCCGCCTCACGGCCCTTTCCCCCGACAGATCGCCACTTACCACTTCGAGTACCCGAGAAACCCCTGTTGCGCGACAGGTTTGGCTCCTGGCTTCGTGCTCGTCCTGTCCTTCGAGGTGTTGTGGTAGCCTTGACACAAACCATTTGGTTCAAACGCCTTCGGTTTGCCGGGAATCTGCGACAGTCGAAGTAGACGTCGGCACGCGGTATTGCGCGAACAACTGCCCCTACAAAGTGCGGCGGTTCAACTTCTTCAATTATCACAAGGAATTCGAGTCGCCGGGGCCATCTTCAGTGGCTGCGCGATGGTCGTGACGTTGGCCGTGCCCGCCCGGGCGTTCTTCGGCCTCAAATCGCTCATCACCATGCGTCACCTGGACAACATGAACCGGATGATCCTCGGCACGAGCCTCCTGGTGGGCTACGCCTACGCGGCCGAGGTGTTCATGGCGTGGTACGGCGGCAACTCCTACGAGCAGTCAAAGGGAGCGGCCTGCCAGTCGGCCGTCGCGGAGATCGTCGCGCATGCATCGCCTCGCGCCGTTTGCCTGGCCGTCGCAATCGTCGTATCCTTGGTGACAGAGTGCAACCGCCGGGCCCGGTGTTCTGGCGACCCGGTTGGCTCCACGGACCGTATTTGGTACGAATCGGCATATAGACCCCGCTTCACGCCCCCCCAATAGGGATGCTCCCATGCACAAACCGACCCGAGATGGCGTCCGACTGGTCCTGATTACTTCGACCTTGTTCCTGGTGGCTGCATTGTCGGCCGCGACGACCGTTGCGGAAACGAAGGCCCCGGAGAAGGCCGACCCGCCCGCTGAGAATGCCAAGCCGGCTGAGAAGGCCCAGGCCGAGGCACCCGCCTACACCCAGATGGAGAAGCCGGCGGAGGGGCTGACCGTGGCCACGTTGTCCAACGGCCTGACGGTCATGGTCCAGGAGAACCACGTCGCCCCGGTGGCCACGGTCCGCTGTTACGTCAAGAATACCGGCGGGGCGTTCGAGGGCCGCTGGCTGGGCATGGGCATCAGCCACCTCGTCGAGCATCTCGTTGCCGGCGGAAGCACCACCAACCGCACCGAGAAGGAGATCGAGAAGATCATCGACACCTTCGGCGGCGCGACCAACGCCTACACCAGTTCCGACCTGACGGCTTACTTCATCGACTGCCCCGCCAAGCACGTAATGACCTGCGTCGACCTGATCGCCGATCAGATGCGCAACGCCAAATTCGAGCCCTCCGAGTTCGAACGCGAGTACAACGTCGTCCAGCGCGAATTGGCCGACGGCGAGGTGAATCGGCAGCGTGTCGGGTGGAAGATGCTCAGCGAGAGCGTTTACGCGGCCAGCCCGGCGCGAGTTCCCACGATCGGCTACCTCGACGTCTTCCGCACAGTGACCCGGCAGGATTGTCTCGATTTCTACCGCGAGCGTTACGTGCCCAACAATCAGGTCTTCGTCGTGGTGGGCGACATCAAGACCGAGGACGTGTTGGCGCAAGTGGCCAAAGCATTCGCCGGCGCGCCGCGGGCAAGGGAGACCTATCTGCCCATGACCGAGGAGCCCGAGCAGCTCTCGCCGCGAGAGGCATTTCGCGAGATGGACGGCGCGACGTTCGACATCGCGCTGGCCTGGCCGACCGTCGAGTTGTCCGATCCCGACCTCTACGCCCTGGACATCGCGTCGTACATCCTGACCGAGGGCGACAGCTCGCGGCTGGTCCGATCGCTGAAGTACGACAAGCAGCTTGTCCTGTCGATCAGCTCGGCCAGCCACACGCCGCATTACGTCAACGGCGTCTTCGCCGTGATGGCCAGCGCGCGGCCCCAGACCGTCGAGCAAGCCACCCAGGAAATCCTCCGCGGCGTCGAGCGTCTCAAGAATGAGTTGGTCGATCCGGTCGAGCTGGCCAAGGCGAAGAAGCAGAAGGCGGCCGAGTTGGTCTTCGGCCAACAGACCGTGCAGCAGGCGGCCGACAGCCTGGGGCACAGCTATCTTTCGGCCGACGATCCGCTGTTCGACCGGAAGTACGTCGAGAACATCCAGAAGGTCACCGCGGAGCAGGTCCGCGACGTTGCCCGGCGGTACTTTCTGCCCGACCGGCTCAATCACGTCGTCATCGCCCCGCCCGGCGGCGCGGCGAAGAAGACCGAGGCGAAGTCGGCGGGCGTCGAGGGCGAGATCCGCGCCGTCCGCTTGCCCAACGGCGTTCGCGTGCTGTTGAAACGGCAGAGCCACCTGCCGCTGGTGAACGTCCAGGCGTTCGTGCTCGGCGGCTCGCTGGTCGACACGCCCGAGACCGCCGGTCGCGCGGCCCTGGTCGGCTCGATGCTCGACAAGGGCACCGCCGAGATGACCGCCGAACAGATCGCCGACTACTTCGACTCGATCGGCGGCCAGTTCGGCACGGCGGCGGGCCGCAACAGCCTCTACGCCAATGCCACCGTCCTGCGGGACGATTTCCCCAAGGCGGCGGCCGTCCTGGCCCAGTGCTTCACCAAGCCGACGTTTCCCGAAGAGCAATTCCAGAAGATCAAGCAACTGGCTCTCGGCGCGATCCTCCGCCGCGCGGACAACCCGCAACAGCAGATCGCGGAACTGTTCGCCGACAACCTGCCGGCCGCGTCGCCCTATCACCTCGTGCAGGGCGGCAAGAAGGAGACCGTCGAGCGGCTGACGGCCGAGGACCTTCGGGCGTACCACGCCAAGTACTTCGTCGCCGGCAACATGATCGTCACCGTCTTCGGCGACGTCGAGCCCGACGCCGCGCTGGCCGTCGTCCAAGAGCACTTTGGCCGGGTCCCGTCCAAGGAGAAGCCCGAACCGATCAAGTTCGATCACCCCAACGCCATT
>JAPLNP010000295.1 GCA_026401055.1 Planctomycetia bacterium | reverse complement strand
GTGCCGTTGGACGCGTGCGGCCTGCCGTTGGAGACGTATGCTCCGACCGCCCCGGCCTCTCCTCCGGCTCCGACCAAGACCCAGAAGCCCACTCCGGCGCCGCCGCGGGAAGAGTCCAGCGCGGCGGACGAGAAGCCGTGGCTTCCGACCGACGGCGAGACGAAATCGTCCCCGCCGGCGCCAGCGGAGAAGGCCGCCCAGACGCCGCCGGCGCCCGCCGAGAAGTCGGCGTCGCCGCCTCCGTCGCCGGGCACTCCACCCGCGGAATCGCCCGCGCCCGCCGCGCCGGCGCCGCCGGAACCGCCCGCCAACGGCGGCCAGGCCCACTGATTCGGTGCGCGAGTGTTGACAGGTTGCCTCCGCGCGGCGACACTGGGGCGATGACCTCGGAAGAATCTCGTCCGGAATCTCCGCCCCTGCTGGCGGGAAGACGTGTCGCCCTGGTGGGCCGGCTGGCGAGCATGGCCAAACGCGACGCGGCTACGCTGCTCCGCGGGCACGGCGCGATGGTCGCCGAGAAGCCGGGCCCCACGGTCGATCTCCTGGTGATCGGCGAGGAGGGGCTTCCGCTGCCGGAAGGTCTGGGCTTGGACGACGCCTTCGACGCGGACACGCAGGAGGCGATCCAGCGCGGCGCCACCGAAGTGATCACCGAGACCGAACTCTGGCAGCGGCTCGGCCTGGTCGATCTCCAACAGGACGTCCACCGTCTCTATACGCCCGCCATGCTGGCCGAACTGCTCGGCGTGCCGTTGGCGATCGTGCGCCGCTGGCACCGCCGGGGTCTGATCGTCCCCGCCCGGGAAGTCCGCCGGCTGGCGTACTTCGATTTTCAGGAGGTGGCCACCGCCCGGCGCCTGGCCGAACTCTTGGCGGCGGGCACGTCGCCGGAGGCCATCGAGAAGAAACTCGAGACGCTCGGCCGATACCTTCCGGGAATCAAGCGTCCGCTGGCCCAATTGTCCGTGATCGTCGAGGGCAAGCAGATTCTGTTGCGCCGGGGGGACGGACTGATCGAGCCGGGTGGCCAACAGCGGTTCGACTTCGAGGCCGCGCCGGGCCGGCCCGGGACCGGCGACGGAGTCGCTTCCCACAGTCGCTTGTCGGTCGGAGACCTCGACGACATCCTCCTGACGACGGCCGAACCGAAGGAAACGGCCGAGGGCGCGGCGTCGCCGGAGGAGTTGGTCGGACTGGCCGTCGAGCTGGAGGAGTCGGGCCAGACGGAAGCGGCTGCCGAGGCGTATCGCGCGGCGATGGCCGCCGGGGGACCCAGGGCCGAACTCTGCTTCCAAGTGGCCGAATTGCTCTACCGCATCGGCGACTTGGCCGGCGCCCGCGAACGTTACTACATGGCCATCGAACTGGACGAGGACTACGTGGAAGCCCGGGCGAACCTGGGATGTGTTTTGGCCGAGACGGGCCAGACGGATCTGGCGGTGGCGGCGTTCGCGGGGGCACTGGCGTATCATCCCGATTACGCCGACGCCCACTATCACCTTGCCCGGACGCTGGACCGCTTGGACCGTCGAGCCGAAGCCGCGCCGCACTGGGAGGCTTTCTTGCAGCTTGCCCCCGACAGCCCCTGGGCCGAAGAAGCCCGCGGTCGGCTTGACGGGGCGACCCAGCACGGATCCGTGGACGAATCGGGTTGAATCGACTGACCGACGGCGAGACGACCTCATGCCCTACTTGCTCGGCACGGACGAAGCCGCTTATGGACCCAATCTCGGGCCGCTGGTCGTTTCGACCACCGTCTGGCACGTGCCGGACGACGCGCTGGGCAACGATCTGTACGCGCGGCTTGGCAAGGGCATCGTGCGCCGGGCGGCCGAGGCGGGCCCCAGCCGCGTGGCCATCGCCGATTCCAAGGTGCTCTACACGTCGGGCACCGGACTCGGGCACCTCGAACGAGCACTGCTGGCGGCGCTGGGGATCCTCCAACGCAAGGTCGACGATTGGGACGCGATCTGGACGGCGGTGGCGCCGGGCCGAGACGTCATCCCACGGGACGAGCCGTGGTACGCCGACTACGCCGCGCCGCTGCCGATCGACGCAACGCCGGATGAGATCGATTCCGCCCGGGCGATCCTGGCCGACGCGCTGGACGGCGCCGGCGCGCGGCTCGTCGACGTGCGAAGCCGCGTGGTCTTCCCGCGGGAGTTCAACCGGTTGGTCGCCGAACACGGCTCGAAGGGAACGTTGCTCTCGCACTGCACGCTGGGACTCGCGGCCGAGGTCCTCCGCCCGCTCGGCGATGAGCCGATCCACGTGCTCTGCGACAAGCACGGCGGCCGGGATCGCTACGCCGGGCTGCTGGCCGAGCACTTTCCGGATTGGGTCATCGAGACCCGGGCGGAAGGGCGTCCGTGGAGTTCGTACCAGTTCGGGCCGCCGGAGCGCCGCGTCGAGTTCGGCTTTCAGGCCAAGGGCGAGTCGCACCTGGCGGCAGCCCTGGCTTCGATGGCGTCAAAATACCTTCGCGAACTGGCCATGCGTCCGCTGAACGAGTTTTGGGCCCGTCGGGTAAAATGTCTGCGTCCGACGGCCGGCTATCCGGTCGACGCCGCGCGTTTCATGGCCGACATCGCCCCGGTCCGGACCGAGTTGGGCATCGAAGAAGACATGCTCTGGCGCGTGAAGTAAGCTCCTTTTGCCGGGGGGACCGATCCGATGAAGCTCTACATTGTGCGTCACGCTTGGGCGGGCCATTTCGGCGACCCCGACTGGCCCGACGACTTCCAACGCCCCCTGAGCGACAAGGGCAGCGAGCGTTTTGCCCGGGTCGTCGAGACACTCGTCAAGCGGGGCTTCGCGCCGGAAGTGGTGGCCACCAGCCCCTTGGTCCGGTGCCGTCAGACGGCCGAGCGGATTGTCGAAGGCATGGACTCGCGGCCCGAACTGGTCGAGTTGGACGAGTTGCGGCCGGGCAGCGACCTGGAGGGCCTGGTCCGGTGGACCGCCGAGCAGTCCGAAAGGCACTCGGCGGTGGCCTGGGTGGGCCACGCCCCGGACGTCGGCCGGCTTGCCGCGGCGCTGATCGGCCAGGCGGGCTGGATCCGGCTGGCCAAGGGCGGGGTGGCCGCCATCCGCTTCTACGACACGCCCGAGGTCGGCGGCGGTGAACTCCGCTGGCTGGTGACCGCGAAGATGCTGGGGTGTTAGTGCGTCGTTTCACAACGACTTCTCTTGTGTTTGTGGTAGGCGACTCCGTCGCCGACCGACTGCTGCCGATGGCAGTCGGTGACGGAGTCGCCTCCTACAGTTACACGCACCCTTCCGGGTTGTATTGATATACATCCAAGTGGCATGGCACCGATACATTGGGGTCGCTTGACCCATGGGCTGCCGCTATAATATCGCGTTTGGACCCAGAGTGGCCGTATCCAAACTGGCCGCCCCCAAACGCATCTCGCCTCGGAGCAAAGAGTTCGCATGAGTCAAATCGATGCAGTTACCGCTCGCGTGGGCCAGCCGCTCGCGCCGATCGGGCTGACGCCCGAAGCGCTGTTCGAAAAGTGTAACGCCCTGGCCCGAAACCTTTGGTGGAGTTGGCAGCCGGAAGTGATCAATCTCTTCCGCGACCTCGACCCCATCCGGTGGCGCCAGTTGGACCATAATCCCATCGCGCTGTTGTCGGAGTTCACGCCCGAGCGGCTGGAGATGCGGGCGGCGGAACTCGTGCTGTTCAGCCGCATCAACCACGCCTATCGTCGGCTGAAGGAATATATGAGCGGGCCGCCAACGTGGGGACGGACTCACGTGGGTGTGCTCGGCTCCAGACCGGTCGCCTATTTCTCGTGGGAGTTCGGCGTCCACGAGTCCGTGCCGATCTACTCCGGGGGTCTCGGGGTGCTTTCGGGCGACCACATCAAGAGCGCCAGCGGGTTGGGCGTCCCGCTGGTGGCCGTCGGGTTGTTCTACGACCAGGGCTATTTCAAGCAGCACCTGGATATCGACGGCTATCAGGGCGAGGAATACCTCAACACCAAGGTCGAGAACCTGCCGATGGAGCCCGCCCGAGGACCCGACGGCAAACCGATCACCGTCCACATCGAAACCCGAAAGAGCCCGTTGATGGCGAAGGTTTGGCTCATGCGGGTTGGCCGCGTGCCGCTGTACCTGTTGGACTGCGACGTCAAGGAGAACCGGCCCGAGGACCGCGAGTTGACCGCCCGACTCTACGGCGGGGACAACCGCACGCGGATCCGCCAGGAGTTGGTTGCCGGGGTGGGCGGCGTCCGCGCGCTGAAGGCGCTGGGTATCTCGCCGGGCGTCTGCCACCTCAACGAAGGCCACAGTGCTTTCGCCACGCTCGAGGCGATCCGCGAACAGATGAAAGACGACGGCAAGAGCTTCGACGACGCCCTGCGCGACGTCGCCCGGCACACGGCTTTTACCACCCACACGCCCGTCCCCGCCGGCCACGACCGCTTCGACGGTGGTCTGATCGAGGAGCACCTCGGCCCGCTGCGCGACGAACTGGGAATCTCGTTCGAGCAATTGATGGGGCTGGGCCGCGTCGAACCGCAAAACGAGCACGAACCGTTCTGCATGACCGTGCTGGGGCTGAAACTCTCGCGCCGGGCCAACGCCGTCAGCAGCCTGCACGGACACGTCAGCCGGCGGATGTGGGCGCACCTGTGGCCGTGGCGCGTCGAGGAGGAAATCCCCATCGGCCACATCACCAACGGCGTCCACGTCAAGAGCTGGCTCTCCCACCAGATGCAGCAGCTCTACGACCGCCAGTTCCCCGCCGATTGGACCACGCGGATGGGAGAGCCCGAAGTCTGGCAGGACATCTACCGGATCGATCCGGGCGAGCTGTGGGAGACTCACAACACGCTCAAAAACCTCCTCTTGGCGTTCGTCCGGCGGCGCGTCAGCCGGCAGTGCCGCCGCCGCGGCGAGAGCGACGAGGCCGTCGAGGCCGCCCGGAACATGCTCGACCCCAACGTCCTGACCATCGGTTTCGGCCGGCGATTCGCCACGTACAAGCGGGCGGACCTCATCATGACGGACATGGATCGCCTGACGGCCATGGTCGCCGACGCGAAGCGGCCGCTGCAACTGCTGTTTGCGGGCAAGGCCCATCCGGCCGACGAGCCCGGCAAACAACTCATCAAGAGAATCGCCAACTTGCGCCACGACCCGCGATTCACCGGACGAATCGTCTTCGTCGAGGACTACGACATCAACGTCTGCCGCCACCTGATCCAAGGCGTCGACGTCTGGCTGAACAACCCGCGGCGGCCGCTGGAGGCCTCGGGCACCAGCGGCCAGAAGGCGGTGCTCAACGGGGCATTGAACCTGTCGGTGCTCGACGGATGGTGGGCCGAGGCCTACGACGGCGCCAACGGATTCGCCATCGGCAAGGGGACGCAGCACGTCAACGATGCCATCACCGACGCCCGCGACGCCCAGGAGCTCTACCGCGTGCTGGAGCAGGAAGTGATCCCGCTGTACTACGACAGGGACATCGACGGTTTGCCCCAGCACTGGATCAGGCGGATGATGAACTCGATCAGTTCGCTGGCGTGGCGTTTCAGCGCCGACCGCATGGTGGCCGACTACGTCCGTTCGGCCTACCTGCCGGCCGCCGGCGGCCTGAGTTGCGACATGAGCGTGCGGTAGCATGGCGGCCATCCACGAACACCGCACCACCGTCCGCGACGAAGACATCGACGTCCAGAACCGCGTCAACAACGTGGTCTATCTTCACTGGATGGAAGACGCCGCCGTGGCGCATTCCAGCGCCCACGGCTGGTCCGCCTCGCGATATGCTCGGGCCGGCGCCGGCTGGGTCGTTCGTCCGCTACGCCACCGGCGAACCGACCCGAATCCCGGCCGAAATCACCGACTCGTTCCCCGTCGTCGAGCAGGGCCTCGGCTTCGCCGGGTAGGACAGAGTTCTCGGGGGTTCCGGAGAGAGACAACCTGAAGACGTTTGGGAGTGTCGCTGGGAGGCCTGGGTCAGATTGGCGGTTCCTGCCGCCACATTCCGCCGAGAAGTCCACAGTCGCGTCGTAAACCGTTTAACGCCAAGTGCTAAGGACAGCCGATTCGTCTACGGTGGGGGTCGTGTCCTCTGGCCAGTCGTTGTTGTGGGTGGCTTGGCGGGCCGATTCCGATAAGATAATGATAGGGTCGTTCCGGCTTTCTGAGCATCAACCGGCGACCGGCAGCCTACGCGGTCGTCCGTCTTGAAGGGACGCAAATGGCTACTGCGCAACAAGTTAAGGCATTGCTGAGAAGCTACTCCGAGGGAGACGGGGAGCACTTTGTCTCCGTCGCCCTGCAAATAGCCGCCAATGCCGCGCGCACGGGGAATGGGCACGTGGCCCGAGAGCTTCGTGACCTGGTCGATGAGATCAAGCAGAAGCAGCAGCAGGGAAAGATCAGTGGTGCTGTGCCGATTGCTCGTCCCAAGGGGGAGCTTGCCGGATTGCTTTCGGTTGTCTATCCGAAGACCCGGCTGTCGGAAATGGTCCTTGCGCCACGCACGCATCGCTCGCTTGAGCGCGTTGAGTGGGAATACCGTGATCAGAGCAAGCTTCGTTCACACGGTCTT
>JAPLNP010000409.1 GCA_026401055.1 Planctomycetia bacterium | reverse complement strand
CCGCGGACGTGTTCGAGGTCGCTGAGATGCTCGAGTTGCTCCGCCCCGTACACTTCCGAGCCCTTGGCCAGGCGATACTCGGACAGATCGGACTCCGGCGCGCCGGTGGGATTGTCCGCCCCGCGCGGCGCGCCGACACCGGCTGCCGGCTGGGTATCCGCGGGCGCGAGGTCAACGGGTCGGATATCATCGGGGTGATCGTTGGACATAAGTCTCTTTCCGTTCACGACACGGGTCACTGGGGACTGTCCCCCTTCGCGGCGTCTACGACACCGCTCCCACCCGAAATCGCAGATCTCGGATCTTCTCTTCCGGCAGTCGTTCTCGTAGCGCTTTCAACAAATCTGGTTTCTGGAAGGTCAACTCCTGGACGAGCGCCGAGTTGGCCACGGTCACTTCGAGCTTGCCGCGGCGGAGCATTCCCACCCGGGTGTACTCGGCCGCCAACGCGCCGGCCGCCTCGCGCCACGCCTCCTCGAACGCCTCGGCGCCGCGAACGCGGCCGAAGTTCTTTTGAGCCATCAACTCCGCGAGGATGTTGCCGATCGACTGGGGTCCGGTTGCGGCCACGGGCGAGCGTCTCATTGGTTTCGCGACAGGGGCATCACGACGTAAGAGTAGCCGTCCGCCGTGCTGCAGATTACCGCCGTTTCCGCGTCCTTCAACTCCACCGTCACCGTCTGGTCCGGCTCGAGGACCTTCAGAAAGTCGTTGACGTAGCGCGGGTCCAAACGGACGCTGACCTCGGGCCCTTCATAGGCGATGGGCAACTCGACGTGCGACTCGCCCAGTTCCGCCCCGTGGCCGCTGAGCGACAGCTTGCCGTCGGCGAAACAGAATTCGACCGCGCGGCGGTTGTCGTCGGTGACGATCGCGGCCTGGCGGACCGCGGCGTAGAAGGGTCCGACGGCCATCTCCAACTTCACGGCGTCGTCGTTGCGGGGAAACACGCCGCGCCAATTGGGATACCGTCCCTCGACCAGCCTCGCGTAGATCGTCGACCGCTGGCTTTTCAACAGCACTTCGTTGTCGCGCGCGGCCAGCCGGATCTCGTCGTCGTTTTCGGCCAACGCCCGTTCGATCAGGTGCATCGCCTTCGTCGGCACGATGGTGGTGCCCTCGCTGGGCGGCTTGCCGTGGACCGTTTTGACCGGCCCAACCTGCCGCGCCAGGCGGCGGCCGTCCGTGCTGACGGCCACGATCTCCTCCTCGCCCAACTCCAAGAGCACGCCGCCCAAGGCGTAACGGCTGCTCTCCGGGTCGGTGGCGAAAATCGTCCGGTGAATCAACTCGCGGAAGAACCGGGCCGGCATCTCGTGGTAGCACTCTTCGTTGAACCCGCTGACGTTGGGAAACTCGATCGGGTCCTGGGCCGGCAACTGGAACTTGCTCTGCCGGCCCTCGATCTTGATCCGCTGACCGTCGCTCTCGATCAAAAGCTTCTCGTCCGAAGTCTCCCGGAGGATCAATCCCACTCGCACCACCGGCAACACCGCGGCGCCGTCCGCCTCGACGTCGACCCCCGAAACGTCCACCCGGATCCCTACCTCCAGGTCGGTCCCCATAAGCGTGACGCCCTCGGGCCCGGCGGTTAGCTTGACGTTCTGCAGGATCGGTTTGGGACTCCGACTTGGGGCGACGCTGGCCGCCATTAGAAACGCTCGCAGGAATCTCTCGCGGTCACATTGAATTCTCATGGGTCGTCCTTCCTCGCCGGATCCGACGACGGATCCTTGTTCTGAAGTTTCCTGTAATAAGTTCTTTGCTTAATCAGTATTAGTACGGCCCGACCATGCGTCGATAACCGCCGTCACCACAATCGTAAGGCGTCTGGCTTCCACGAGTTCCGACCGGTCTAGCCGGGCAAGTGCCGGTGGAGAAACAGTCAATTCCTTGTCAATGGCAGGTCAACGGCTTGTCGTTTCCCGGGCGAAATCCGCGGCGCGGGGCGGCACGGTCGATAACCGGCCGGCCCATCCACGCCCATCGACACCGGCTGAACAGGTTTTGCATGTCCGCGGCGTGCCTCTCACATCGTTTGCAGCCCAAGCTGGACCCGTTGGACGGCCTGCTGGATATCCAGTTCCGTCCGCAACAGCACTTCGGTTTTGCGGCAACCGTGCAGCACGGTGGTGTGATCGCGGCCGCCAAAAAAAACTCCTATCTGCGCGAGACTCGTGTCGGTCAGTTGTCGCGCAAGGTACATCGCCACCCCCCGCGCGGTCACCACCTCGCGACGCCGCGAGCGGCTCCGCAACTGGCTCATGTTCAACGAAAACGATCGGGCCGTCGCCCGGGCAATGTCAGCCAAATCCACGCGGCGCCTCTTCTCACGACGCGACGCGAGGTACGCCCGAGCGGCCTCGGCATCGATCGCCGTCCGGTCGATCTTCGCCCGCATGTGCAACTCGCCGAGCGCGCCGCTGAGTTCCCGCGCGGTTACGTCCAACCCGCGCGCCAGAACGCCAATCGCGGCGTCAGCCACCGGAATCTCGCGCTCCTGGGCCACCTGGTGGAGAATGGCCAGCCGGGCTTCCGGACCGGGTGGCGCAAGCGGAACCGTCAGCCCGGCGCCGAAGCGACTCTGCAAGCTCGGCAGGATCCTCGGCCACTGACCCGGCGGCAACGGCGCCGTCGCGATCACGCGATGGCCCGCCGCCAACACCGCATCCAGCGTGTGCAGCAACTCGAGTTGCGCAACCTCGCTGTCCGCCAACCGAGTGACGTCTTCGATCACCAGCAACCATGCCTCGCGATACCGTCGGCGAAACTCCTCCGTCGTTTGCGTTTCAATGGCGTCGGTCAATTCCCGGGCGAAATCAATGCCCGTCGTGTCGATGACGCTTCGGCGGCATCGAGCCCGGAAGGCGACGGCCAAGCCGAGGGCAACGTGCGATTTTCCCGTGCCCGGGGCTCCGTAGAGCATCAGCGGGTTGTACTTCATGCCATCGTCGGCGCCGTTGTCCAGAAGCGCCCGGACGGCGACCTCGACGAGCCGGTTTTCCGGCCCGGCGAAGAAATGCCGCAACGACACGTCCCCCGAGCCCTTCATGGAGGCAGAATCTCGCCCTCCACAAGGACGCCATGACAGCGGGATACCGACGATGCCGTCCACCACGTGGGCTCCGTCCTCAAATCACAACCAGCACCGCGTCGAGTCGATGCACAACCGCAAACGAGCATTATACCGATTTCGCCGGGCCGGCACGAGTGGAGAAACGGATTTCCCGGTCGGTTTTCTCGCGTCCTAAACCCTTGTTACCAAACGAGTTACAGAGGCAATCCGATCGGCGCCCTCGCAACGGGTATTTCATGCGATTAGCTGCCGGCAAACGGCGGCGATTCGACGCACGGCTTCGTCGACCTGAGCCTCGGTCGTCGCCGTCCCCAGACTGAAACGCAACGAGCTGCTGGCCATCGACGGGGGGACGTCCATCGCCAATAACGTGGGGGACACTTCGGTCGACCCGCTCGCACACGACGATCCTCCCGTCGAACAGGCGACTCCCGCTACATCCAGCGCGGTGAACAAAACCTGACCGTCCAGCCCGGGAAAACCCACGCTGGACGTCTGCGGAACCCGCCGGACACGATCGCCGTGAATCACGATGTTCGGCAAGGCGGCCTTGAGCCCCGTCTCGAAGTGGTCTCTCACGCCAGTCAGTCGGGCGGTCAGCGAGTCTTGCTCGCGCTGCCACGCCCGCAACGCCGTCCACATCCCCACGGCCAGGGCGACCGACTCGGTTCCCGGCCGCAGCCCGTCCTGCTGATGGCCGCCGAAGAGCATCGGCTCGATCGGCAAGCCGGCGCGGAGGATCAGGGCTCCGGTCCCCAGCGGCCCGTGGAACTTATGCGCCGCAAGGCTCAACGCCGCGATGCCCAGCCGGCGGAAATCGACCGGCAGTTTCCCGACCATTTGCACGGCGTCGGTGTGCATTTGCACGCCCGCGCGGTTGCAGACCCCCGCCAGCTCGCCGACCGGCTGGACGACGCCCGTCTCGTGGTTGGCCAGCATCACGCTCACCAGCC
>JAPLNP010000648.1 GCA_026401055.1 Planctomycetia bacterium | reverse complement strand
TGAGAAAATCGAACCTGACCTGCAAATCAGACTGCGAATCCATCTTGGGCCTCCGAGTTGCAGTCGAAGTGATTTTCAACTAACCACTTAGATGCGCTCGGAGGCTCAAAGATTCCCGCAATTCTGAATAATCCGGGTTAGGCCCGGCATTCATGCCGGGTTACGTGAGCGATGCAGGGCGTTCTGCCGCGGAAATGGATCGGTCGAGTCCCGTTTACGGGGCTTCTCGCCGTGCGGCGGCTCCGGCGTCGCTTTGGCTGTTGACGCCGTTTCCAGCGAGAACGCCCGTGAATGGGCCTCTCTCCTTGCCATGTGCTCACACACCGCTGGCCGCCCGCATACCCGTGCTGAGGCACGCACCCACCACCCGCCTTCGGTGGGAAAAGGCCGTAAAGGGCCTTGATGATTGCGGCTTGTGTGCAACAACGAGCGCAACGCCCCGGGGACCCGGGCCGCCCGCGCCCCGCGCCCCGGGCCACTCGGCCCAACTCGCCAACCGTCGTGCCGTCGACCGATTGGGCCGTTGGCCCGACCAATATCCGCCCTCCGCCGCGACTTCTTGGAGTGCGGTGCCGTTCGCCGCCCCGAAGGGGCCTGGTTCGCCAAGCCCAGGGCAGCGCCCTCGTTGTTACACGCAAGTGGACGTGTGGGAGTTCCGGACGGATTTTCCGTTTCGGTCCTTTTCTCTAGCCCAGGCGTTTACGCCTGTGGAACGAGAGGCCATCACGGATCGTTGTTTTTCCTTAAATCCCCCTTTAGGGGGCGTGAATTCGCTTGTCGGCGTAGATTGGCACGGAATCAACCCTCGGTGCCCCCTGAAGGGGGACTGAAAGAAAAAGGGAAATGATGTTTTGGCTCCGTCACCCAGGCGTGAACGCCTGGGCTAGAAAAAAGGCTCGTGTGCAAACGTCTTGTGTGCAACAACGAGGGCAACGCCCTGGGGAACCGGGCCGCCCACGCCCCGGTCCGCTCGGCCCAACGGGCCAACGGGCCAACAGTTGGACCGTCGACCGATTGGGCCGTTGGCGCGACCAACGTCCGATTATGCCGCCTCGGGATCGTCCCTTTCCGCACTGCCTTGGCTTCCTCCGCTCGGTGTCATTTCAAGACAATAGAATAACTGGTGAACGACCAGCAAGCCCAGTACCGCGGACTTCCGGTTGAATCCCGATACACTTGCAACACCGTGCGCGACGCTGTGCCGCCCAACATCGATGTCTTTTGCAGCGGGATCGAAATCCGAAAAATAGACCTCGCGCAGGTACGCTTCGAAGCGATGTGGCATAAGCAGGCATCTTTCGTTGTCGATTCTTGCTACCACAGCCGAACGGCTCAGATTCGCCGCAGACGGACGGATACGAACGCCCAGGGTGGTGTGGTGTGTGCGCAGAATTCCTTCAATCCGCGGGAATAGTAACCCCGTACAGCTCACGAAGTCATCGTCTTGAAAGCGTTGGGTCGCGCGCTCCAGTATTTCTAGGTGTGGAGCAAACGAAGGATGCTTACGCCAACTCTCGAGCATTGCCGGGACACTCTCCTTGATCTCGGATACTATGTCATCGAGTTTCTCGTCTGGTTCCCAGCCGGACCGGATGTAGGCGAGGAGCGTGTCGATTGTCTCGTGACGCAAACCGGCAAACGGAAACCATTTCGCCGCAAACAACGCATCCCATTCCGTATGAGTGATGCTGAAGTGTTCCTGGAAGGCAACATGGCAATACGCACGCCCAAGGACGGCACCCACGTCATATGCACGTCGCTCAGGCGCCGGCCCTGAGATGGGGCCAAAGTCGTAGAAGAGACCTTTCCGCCACCCGACCGAAAAGACAAATACGACGCCTGCATCATTGGAAATCTCTACTCCCAGATCGAGGTGATCCACGTCGACGATATCGTTCTTAGTAACCATCGTCCCAGCTTGGACAGGCCGAGAAACACGGACACGCACTCGTTGCGACAGTTCATTTACGTAGACTCTCGCCTTACCGTCAGCATCGATAACAGCAAGCATGTTATCGACTTGCGACGGCATGATTGGGGGCGACCCCTTCTTGAGAATATCACTGGGAATTCCCTCTAGTCGTTGGATAAAGTGTTGCCCGTCCTCCGTGGACGTGAATTCACGGAAACTAATAGTCACAACGTCTTCGTCAGCACGCGCGGACCCAACAGCATAGCCGGCCGGCGGCCCCCCAAGGTCAATTTCAAACGGCATTTCGTCCCCTCCTCAGGTACGACAATTATCTGCCTTCGCACCGACACTCCGAGCGGCCAATGGGGTTCGCGCACAAACGCGCAAATCCTCGACTGCGGTCCCCAGTCCCTCCGTGAATGCAACCGAACCTGGCCTGTTCAATGCTCCACTTCACGCTGCAAGAGGCGGATTTCGTCGCGCGTCAGGTTGAAGAGGCGGAAAACACGATCGTTCAATTCCGCTTCGGCGTCGGCAAGCTGCTTTGTCAAGGACGCGACTTCCACCCGCTTCTCGTCGAGGTACGGTTCCCAGTCGTCCGCAACGCGCGGATTCTTGAACGGACTGGCCGGTAACTTGAAACTCGCCTTCAACGCGGTACCCAACTCTCCAAGCGACAGTTCCCACCAGGATTCTGCCTTCGTGTTGAGCGTGCCACGCCCCTCGCCAAACGTCTGAATTATGCGCCGTCGGACAGCCGATTGCACGTCGTATCGCGCCGCGCCAAGATCACAACAACGCTGCGCCAACGTGGCAATCGCCTTCCGATCTCCTCGCTCAGCATTCGGAATAGGGATTTCTTCCATGAACTGCGCGAATAGACGATACTGCCAGCGTCCTGCGCGAAGTCGGAGGGGCTGCGAAGTCTTGCTGATATAGAACCACGTTGTCCAGGAAGCCAGTATGCCCAGTAGGTAATAGTCGCCGCCGGGAATGATGTAGGCCGTGTTGCCCAGATATCGGCCCTTCTTGTCCATACTGAATCGAGGCAACTTACTGATGTCCGGCCAGACTATCTTTGGCTGCTCGAACGACTCCCAATAGTCAACGCTGTCTTGGATTTCGTACCACCCGTAGATTCCCGGTTTCCTTCCCGGCCACTTCTTGGACGCCGGCCAATTCGCTGGCCTCGGTTGGAGTGATTCACGATGCGACTGGAGGTATTCAAGGACCGCGGGGTACTGCTCAATACAGACCCCACGCCGCGCGAAGATCAAATACTGTCGTGATTCCTCGATGTACCAAGGACGAAGGTGGGTGCCCTGTACGAATGGCTTGATGACTTCCTCGCTCCGTGGGTCTTGTTGAATCAAGGATGCGCGTTCGGCGCTATCTATGACGAAGACTTCGTTTAATCCGGTGACTATGCCACGATACATGTCGCCGGCTGAGAAGTCCTTAAGCCGCGTGCCCGCAGACGCCAGTTTCTTTCTGAGTGCCAACACTTCGTCAGAATCCAGTTCCCAGGCGTGACCCCCGAGGTGGTCTGTTCGCATTGTCGCGGCCGACGCGATGACCTCCGACAAGTTCTCGGGCGGCGGCCCGGCTTCGAGCCACTTGAACAACCGCATGGGCGGTCCTGGGGGCTGCTTCCTTATCATTGTGATCGTGGGGCGGATCATTTCCGCGTCCTCAAACGGCTGAAACTCGCCGAAGTCGATCATGGACTCGATGGCCGTGCTCTCCGCTATCACCTTCCGAAGAGGCGCGGCGAAATTGGCCCGGACCCAACTCCCCGACGTGATGAACGCCAGTCGGCCGCCGTCGCGCAACAACTGCAAGCCGCGCTCGAAGAAGTAGGTGAATATGTCTGCCGTCCCGTTGTAGCTCTTGAACGCTGCCTCAAAATGCGGCTTGTACGGGGCCAACCACTCCTGCCGGATATACGGCGGATTGGCGACCACAACGTCGAACCCGCCCGGAAAACCCTCACCCCCGGCCCCTTTCCCGCTTCGCGGGCGAGAGGAGACGGCCCTCACCCCCGGCCCCTCTCCCGCAAGCGGGCGAGGGGTGAAAACTTCCGGGAACGCGGCTTGCCAGTCGAACGCCTTGGGGCAGTAGGCCGGGTCGGCGACGATGCTGTTGCCGACGCGGATCGTGTGGTCGAGGCTGGTCAGGGCCTTGCCGCGCTCGGCGGTCTTGATCCAAAGGCTCAGACGGCATATCTCGATCGCCTCTTCGTTCAGGTCGACGCCGTAAAGGTTGTTCTCCAGGATCCGCTTGTCCAGGTCGAACAGGGTGCGATGCCCGCGGACCTCTTCCAGCCGGTCGTTCGAGGCTTGATAGGCGGCGTGCAACTGGTCGAAGGCTTCGATGAGGAAGGCTCCGCTGCCGCAGGCGGGGTCGAGCAGCCGGACCGTGGCCAGGTCGTCTTGCCACGCCTCCCAGAAACGGACCAGGGCTGCCCGCTCGGGCTTCTTGAGCTTCTCAACAGCGTAGACCCGCGGATCGGCCAGCGCGGCCCGGGCCGAGCCCTTGGCCGAGCGCTCGTGAGCCTGGCGGAGTTGCTCGAAACGGTCGGCCAACACGCCGCCCAGCGCCTGTTCGATGATGTAGCGGGTGATGAACGCGGGCGTATAGAACGCACCTTCCTTCTTGCGCCGCGCCGTCGCCCCTTTCCCAGAGAGCGAGGGGAGATCGCCCTCACCCCCAGCCCCTTTCCCAGAGGGCGAGGGGAGGTCGATCTCGTTGCGCAGCTTCTCCAGGTCGGTGATCGACTGCTCGAAGATATGCCCGAGGATATCGACGTCGATCAAGCGGCGGTTGCCGCCGGCCGGGGCGTAGGCGGCCTGGTGCGCGGGGCGGTAGTCGAAATCGCCCAAGTCGCGGAAGTAGGCGCAGACTTCGTCGGCGACCGTGAGGCCGTCGAGCAGCGGATCGTCGGCGAACAGCCCTCCGTTGTAGGCGTGGATACCCAAGCCCGCGTTGCCGAGATTGATCGCGCCGAACAGCCCGCGGAAGTTGTCCCAGATCGGTCGCGGATGGTAAGGGTCGCGGTGTTCGTAGGCTTTGCGGATGGTTTCGGTGGGCAGCAAGCCCCGGTGTTCGCAGAAGGCGCAAAACAACACGCGGTCGAGCAGCTTCTGAGCACAAGCCAGCACGTCGTGCCGCGGCACGCCGGGATTGTCCCGGCAAAGCCGCCCGAAGGCGTCCTGCCGCATGTTGGCGTAGGCGACGTAGAACTTTTTGGTCAGGTCCTTGCCGACCCGCTCCGATTCGGCGAGCAAGTCGTGGAAATGGCAGCGTCCCGACTCGGGAACGACCCGCGCGGCGCCCAGCAGGAAGACGAACCGCTTGAGGACGGCGTCGCTCTCGGCAAGCTCCTGGGTGTCGAACCGCTCGTAGGTTTGCTGGTCGGTCGCCTTGCCGTAGAGCCGGGTTTGGCGGATGGAAGTGACGAGGATCCAGTCGCAGGGCAGATTGATGGCGTAACGGTAGCCCTGATCGACCGCCGACATGCGGCGGCCCCCGAACGGGCGATCCAGCGGGTCTTTCGGCCCTTTGCCCTCCAAGGCGACAATGAATTTGTCGGCCGAGCCGCCGAAATCGCCCAGGACGGCGTCGGCGAACTCGCCTTCCACCTGGACGTGTTTTTCGCGGGAGATCGTGTAGCGCGTGCCGCCGTCGGCCGGTCGGGTGTAGCCGAGCAGTTCGCAGAAGAAGTCGGTCAGAAAGTCGGGCAGGATCTCCTGCTCCTTGAACCCGCTGGCCTTGCCCGAGGCGAGCAAGTCGGCCCAATGTGCCAGCTTCGGGCGGAAGGCGTCGACGTGCCCGGGCAGCGGGAAGGCATCCAGATGGGCACGCAGAACGTCGGGGCGGAAGAGGGGTTTGGCTTCGACGGGCACGGCGGGAACCTCCTTGAAACCGCCATTGTAAGGGAAGTGGTGGCCAAATTCCACCCACAGAGGCTCGTCTCCCACCCGCTCACGCAGCCAGCCGGCGGAGCGACGCCTCCTCGATCCTCCGCCGCAGGCTGTCAACCGGGCGCGGCAACAGCCGACCTCAACGGACCGGGCCGAAAAACGGCATTCCTGCCGCGTTCTCCATGGTTCATGGCCGACACCGGGAGAAGCATCCGAAGACCGATGCTCCGTCCGGTTGAGCCACGGGCGCGCATTCCCCGGTAGCGACCGCTGGAGAACGCCGCAAGTGACTCGTTGGCCAGAATCACACTGACGCTTTTGGAGATTTCGCCGGGGGCTGAGGAGGCGCGGGCGCCGGCGATTCTCGCTCGTGCTGGTGCGAGAGGGCCCGGAGGATGGTATCGAGCACCGCATCGAGTTGCCTGCCGACGTCTTCGGCGAGGAACCGCAGCACGAAGTAGCCGTTCTCTTGCAGAAGGAGGTCTTTGCGCCGGTCGCGACGGTAGGCATCGACGCTCGCCAGGTGCTGGCCGCCGTCAAGCTCGACCGCCAGACTCGCGTCGGCGCACAGCAGATCCACCTCCATGAGCCCCCACCCGTCAAACGATATCGGCAACGCGACATTGAGCCGGAACCGGCCGGCGGTCTCGGGCAGCGTCTCCAGCCGCCGGTAAAGGAACGCCTCGGTGGCGCTCCGCGCTCGCCGGATTCCCTCGTCATCGGGCGACACGTTCCGCGCGGCGTGGGCGAAGAGGTTTGCCAACGGCGCGTCGACGCCGTCGCGGATGAGTCGACGCACGCTGGCCGCGTACTCGCTCTTCCAACCCGGATCGACGGGAAGCGGCACGTCCGCCGGCCAGCCGGGCACCGCGCTGGCCGGCGCCAGAAGCGAGTATCCCACGGCTTCGTACCCCCGGCACCGCCGATCGAACATCCTGGCCAGCATGGGCACGTTCAGATCGGCGTAGTCGTACACGCGCACCTCGCGCTTGCGATCGTACAAACGATGCAATCGGCCGACGTACTGCGCGATGGTCCCGCGCCATGAGACAGGCAGCGTCAGAAACAGGGTGTCCAGCCGGGCATCGTCAAAGCCTTCTCCGACGTACCGCCCGGTGGCGAGCACGACCCGATCCTCGGTCTCGGGAATCGCCGCCAGGCGGGCGACGATCGCCCGGGTTTCCTTGGATCGCGCGCCGCCGCGAAGCACGACCATGTGGCGAATGGCCGGCGCCAATCGAGCGGCGAGGCCGTCGAGATGCTCGTTGCGTTCCGTCAACACGAGAGGCGAGCGGTGCTCCCGAACGGCCTGGACGACCTCGTCACAGATGAGCTGATTGCGATGTTCGTCCGCGATCAGTTCGCTGTAGAGATCATGGAACTGGATTCTCGCATCCGGATCGGCTGCCCGGAGCGGGCGAAACGCCGTGGGACGGACCAGAACGACGTGCTGAAAAGGATGCGCGGCCGCCTGGGCTTTCGCGTCGACGCGATGGCGCGCGGGGCCGCACTGCATGAAGATGATCGGATGGTGGCCGTCCTTTCGCGCAACGGTGGCGGAAAGCCCCAGAACGTATTTTGCTCTTGCCCGGCGCACGACCTGCTCGAAGCTCCGGGCCGACAGATGATGACATTCGTCCACGACCAGATGACCGTACTGTCCCACGCAATCTCGGACAACACCCTTGTGGACGAGGCTTTGAATGATCGCCACGTCCAGCGAGCCGGTTGCCGTGTTTCGGCCCCCGCCGATCCGGCCAATCGCCGTCGGCGGCAGGCCGAGAAACGCCGACAGACACTGGATCCACTGTTCCAACAATTGGCGGCGATGCACGAGAACCAGCGCATTGACGCCGCGCCGGGCGATCAGCCACGCCGCGATCACGGTCTTCCCGAAGGCGGTTGTCGCCGATAGGACGCCCGTGTCGTAGGCCAGCATCGCCCGGGCGGCGGTCTCTTGCTCGCCGCGCAGTTCACCGTGGAATTCGACCTCCAGCGGCGTGCCGGCGCAGCGCTCGTCCCGGAGGGACACGGCGATGTCCAGATCCGAGAGAAGCTTCCGGAGGTCTTCCAGACAACCGCGCGGCAGACCGACGTGACGCGAGTGATCTTCCGCGCAGGCGATGACGCGCGGCTTGCCGTAGGTTGGCAGACGCATCGCCTGCGCCTTGTAGAACTCCGGGTTCTGAAACGCCGCGAGCCGAACGAGCCGGTTGCGAAGCCCCGGCGGCAATCGGTCCTTGGAAACGTAGATCTGGTCGCCGAGGACTAGTTCCAGGCTCTCGGGCAGCGGTCCGTCAATCGGAGGCTCCTTCCGCCGGCGCGAGGGAGGCGTCGTCCAAGGTTCGGCATCCTCATCGTCCGGCAGGGCAAGGCGAACGCCAACAACGCGACCGCGTCCTTCGGCATCACGAACGATCTCCTCGACCGTCGAGCGATCGTTCTTTTTCACCGCCGACAGGAACGCCCATTGATCGGGAAATGCAATCCCCCGCTCGTCGAGAAAGACGCTGTTGCCGAGTTCCCGCGGTCGTTTCTGCAACGGCAAGGCGATGAGATTGCCGAAGCCGCCTTGGGGCAAGGTGTCCTGGTTGGGAAAGAAACGGTCGTAAGAATCCAGCCCGACGTCCGGCCGGAACTCCATGGTCTCGGTGAGGATATGCGCGCCGAGTCGGCGTGCCGTCGCGGCGGGCACGGCCTCGTCGAAGAACAGCCACACGTGACCGCCGTTGCCCGAGCGCGATCGCTCCAGCGCGGCCGCCACGTTCATGCGGCGGCACGTCTCAAGAACGGCGCCGGCGTCTTCCCGCCAATGCGCTTTGTCGAAATCCGCGGCCAGGAAGAAACACGTTTCGTCGAGCAGCATCGGGTACACGCCCGCGACGAAATCCCGGCCCGCGTCGTCCCGGCCCGAGAGATGCCGGCGAATCACGTCGTCCGTGACGGGGAGGAAGGCTCGGCTCCGGCAGTCGGCGCACTTGACCTTGGGTTTCCTGCACACCCCGGGCGACCATTCGTTGACGCACGCGGGCTGATAGCCGGACTTGCCGGTCCGGCGGCTCTCGAAGCGGTGAGGATAGACATCGTCCCTGCCGCGAAAAAGCGAGCGAAACAACGCGATCTTGGCTTCCGGCGCGGACTGATAGTGGACAAGATCGCCCGGAGTCTTCTCCATCAGACTGCCTCCGCCACGGAACGCAGGGCAACGCCCTTGCTGTCATACACAAGTCTCGCCAACTGACGTTGCCGAGTCCAACCAAGCCTACGCCGAAGGCGTTACGGAACATAGCCCAGGCGTTTACCCATTCCCGGCAAACCGAAGGCGTTTGAACCAAATGGTTTGTGTCAAGGCTACCACAACACCTCGAAGGACAGGACGAGCACGAAGCCAGGAGCCAAACCTGTCGCGCAACAGGGGTTTCTCGGGTACTCCCTTCTTCGTCTCGTCGTGTACTTCGCGACCTTCGTGGTAAACCCGGACTCCGTAACTGCTGTATTGCCAAGGAGTTCAGTCGTTTGCTGATATGCGACAGTCGAAGTAATGGGACTTAGGGCGTTTTCGGAACAGATACAGTCAAAGTAAAGTGCGCTGTAGTATTAGGAGATAAGATGGGCCGGCCCGGCGCCCAACGGCGTCGCAAAGCACACCTGCGTCGTCCCGGTGGTATTCCAGACCGCCGGCTCACCGAGACATCCACCACGCTCGCGGGAGCCGGGAATCGCCGCACGGCCGGTTTGCAATTCCGACGAACTACTGGTAGACTCAAAGGAGGAGGGTACCCCTCTCGAAATGAAGGTCTTTCCCCCTATCGGGGATCGCGGTCTCGCGACGCGCCGGCGGCGCCGGCGCAATGACGCTCCCGCCGTGGCCACCGGGAACCACGGCGGCCCGGGTTGGATATACGCATGGCCATCACCAAGGCGGAAGCTTTTCTTGCGGTCCTCGCCAAGAGCCGATTGCTCACGCCGGAGCAACTGGACGAGGCGCGAGACGCCACGCTTCTGACCAACGACGCCGAGGCGCTCTCCCAAATCCTGATCGACCAGGGTCTCCTCACCGGATGGCAGACCGACCAACTGCTGGCCGGTCGGACCTCGTTCTTCGTCGGCAACTACGTCCTCTTGGAGTTGCTCGGCCGCGGCGGCATGGGAAGCGTCTTCCTCGCCAAACACATCAAGATGAACCGCCGCGCCGCGCTGAAGATCGTCTCCAAGAAAGTCGGCAAGGACCCCGATTCGCTCCAGCAGTTCTTGACCGAAGCCCGGGCGACCGCCTCGCTGGACCACCCCAACATCGTCCGCGCGTACGACGTCGATCGCGAAGGCGACCACTTTTACATCGTCATGGAGTACGTGCCGGGCAACACGCTGGACGAGATTGTCGAGCTCGACGGCCCGCTGGAGTTCGAGTTCATCGCCAACTGCATCCGTCAGGCGGCCGACGGATTGGCCCACGCCCACGGCCGCAACATGGTCCACTGCGACATCAAGCCGTCCAATCTCTTGGTGACCGACGACGACGTGGTCAAGGTGCTCGACATGGGCATGGCCCGGCTCGTCGGCGGCAAGAACGACGGCGCTTCGACGCCGCGCGACCATCGCGTGCTTGGAACCGTCGACTACATGGCGCCCGAACAGGCCGTCGAGGGGCCGGCGTTCGACCATCGGGCCGACATCTATTCGCTGGGCTGCACGCTGTACTTCGCGCTGACTGGCCAGCCGCCGTTCAACGAAGGCACGCTGACCCAGCGGATTCTCAAACATCAGACGCAAGAGCCGCCCGACGTCCACGAGTTGCGCCCCGACGCGCCGGACGAACTGGTGGCGATCTGCCGGAAAATGATGGCCAAGGACCCGCGCGATCGGTACCAGTCGGCCGCCGAGGTCAGCCGGGTGTTGGCCGATTGGCGCCCGCGCGAAGACGACGCCGCGGAAGAACTCGTCGAGACCGTGCCCGCGGCGAGCGCGGCCGAATCGTCCTTGGCCGTCGCGCTGGATCGGGAAGGCGTCGCCGCTTCGCCGAAGTTGCCTCCTCCTCCGGCGAAGCCCAAGGGCGTCTTCGACGACGAGCGGAAATTGGTGATGGTCATGGCGGCGGTGGCCGCGGGGGCCGCCGTCGTGGTGGCGATCGTGGTCCTCGCGATTGGCGTGCTGTTCTCCAATTCCACGCCCGAGGTGGTCGAGGACGCTCCGGCGCCGGTTGCCCAAGACGTCGCTCCGGCCCCCGAGCCGCAGCCACCGCCGCCGGAGCCATCGCCGGGCAAGCAACCTCCGAAGGCCGCCGCGGCCAAGCCGACGGTGACGCCGCCGTCGATCACCCCGACGCCCGAGAAGTCGCCATGGAACGACCTCGCGTCGATCCTGAAACCGGAGCCGAAGCCATCGGAGCCGTTGGCCGAACTCGTCGGCGCGGTCAATCTTCCCGATCTCGAACCGGCCGGCGGAGGACGACGCCCGGCCGGCGCCGCGGTCTCGTTGGGCAACGTGCGGCTCGGCGACCCCGGGGCCCTGAAAGTGGAACTCGTCGGCGGCGCCGCCGCCGTGGGCGGCGGCAAGCGATTCCTCCTGCTGCCGGACAAGGGCAGTTGGCGGATCCGATTCGCCGACGCCGAGGGCAACGAAGCCGACGCCGCCCGAGTACGCCTCGAGCGCGACGCGCTGATGTTCCAGTGGCTCGAAACGTCCGACGCCATGCCGCTGGAGAACCTGCGAAACTGCATGTTCAACGTCACCGCCGGCAAGACGACGCGAACCGTTCAACTCTCGACGCCCGAGGCCGTGGAGCCCGTCGTGCTCGATTTCCTCGAAGGCGTCGCAAAACGAACGATCTCGCTGCCCTATCCGCCGGACACCGGCGCGCTTAGGCTGAAGGTCACGTCGGTCGAAGGCCCCTTCGGCAAGTTGTCGTTCACCCCCGGCGACACGATCGCGGCCGACGAACGCACGGAAATCGTGCTGACCGGGGACAAAACCCCAAAGGTCGCGCTTCGCGTCGCCTATCTCGTCAAGGGACGCACCGCCGAAGTCGAGGCCTCCACGTACTACCAGTTGTCCGATCAGAAAAGGCTGTCCCGATTCTCCCGAAAGGCGGTCGCGGGTCTCGAAACGAACTTCGATAGCCTGCAAACGCTCATAAGTAAACTCACCGCCAGCCTCGCCAACCAGCAAGGAAAGGCCAACCCCCAGACGACTTCGCTACGGCGACGGCTCGACGCCGCCAACGCCCAACTGGCTGAGCTGAAAAGCCTCTACGACCTCTGCAATGCGGCCCACGGCTCCGCCAAGCTCTGCTTCCGCCAGTTCATCGTCGCCGACGGCCGCGAAATCGAACTCTCGACGGCCGCCAAGCCCCCAGCGTCGCCCGAGCCGGAACCGCCGAGTTGATTCATGCCGGCGACCGGATTTCCGGCACGCCCAGCCAACGCAGCGCCGGGTGGCGGAACTTGCCGTCGTCGACGGCCTTGCGGATCGCTTTGTTCGCCCGATCGCGGATGCGATCCTTCTTTTCGTGAAGCTCGCGGTTGATCGCGTCCTCGATCGGACGCCGCGCGACGCTCAACACGTCGTTCGACAGATCCAGCGAGCGGATGGTCACTTCCAGGTCGAGCACCTCCGGCGGCGCGAGCGTGGGCTCGCCGTCGACCCGCTCGGCGCGAATCTGCCCCACCAGACTCAGTCCCACTTCCGCCCGATAACCCGTCGACGCGCTCACGACGTCCGGCACCTTGTAGCGAACCTCTCCCCGGACCGGCACCCGGGCGCGAACGACGAA
>JAPLNP010000460.1 GCA_026401055.1 Planctomycetia bacterium | reverse complement strand
GCTGGACGTCGATCTCCTGGGGCGGTGTTACGAGTCGGAGGAGGTGACCGGCACGCTGACCGCGGCGGCGGCCAAGACGCTGGGCCTCTCGACCGAGTGCGTCGTGGTCGGCGGGGCGGGCGACTGCGCGGCCGGGGCCGTCGGCAACGGCATCGTCCGGCGTGGGCTCTTGAGCACCTCGATCGGCACCTCCGGCGTGATGTTCGTCCACAGCGACGAGGTCAAGGTCGATCCCGAAGGCCGCGTCCACACCTTCTGCCACGCCGTCCGCGGCAAGTGGCACATGATGGGCGTGAACCTCTCGGCCGGCGGGTCGCTGCAATGGTTCCGCAACGAACTGTGCAAGGCCGACGTCGCCGCCGCACGCCGGGCCAAACGCGAAGTGTACGACGTCCTGACCGAAGAGGCGGCCGCCGCGCCGGTCGGCAGCGACGGGCTGTTCTTCCTGCCCTACCTGTCCGGCGAACGCACGCCGCACGCCGATCCCGACGCCCGGGGCTGCTTCGTCGGCCTGACGCTCGCCCACGCGCGAGGGCACATGCTCCGCGCGATCATGGAGGGCGTAACGTATTCGATGCGCGACAGCTTGGAGATCTTCGACAATCTGGGCGTGCCGGTCCGCGAGATCCGCGCGTCCGGCGGCGGCAGTCGCAGCCCGTTCTGGCGGCAGATTCAAGCCGACGTTTTCGGGCGCAAGGTGGTGACGATCAACACCGAGGAAGGCGCGGCGTACGGCGTGGCCCTGTTGGCGGCGGTGGGCGCCGGCGCGTTCAAGGACGTGCCCGAGGCCTGCGCGGCGACCATCCGCGTCGTGAAGCAGACGGCCCCGCAACGTCCGGCCCAACGGTATCACGATCGCGCGTTCCCGGTTTACCAGCAGCTTTACCGCTCGCTCAAGGACGATTTCAAGCGGATCGCGGCGTTGGCGCGGCCGTAACAATCAACACCGCAGCCCTGGGGGGAGGCGACTTCGACGCCCAGTGTCGCTCCCCAACCGCGGCGCGACCGTAAGGGAGCGGTATGGCCGGCCATGGCGGGGCGTTTCGACCGCCGTTTCCAGACGGGAGTGGCGGCGGCATGGTCCATGCGACTTGTGATGCATGTGAAGAAGAGCACATCTACGATATGTGTACAAAGCAAAGGGTTCCGCGGACACATTGGTTGATTTGCGAGGGGGGCGGCATCCGATTAAGAGAAACAGAAGCGTAACAGAACCAAGTCCCCCACGTTGCGGATTAGCGTGTACCACTAAAGTGGTTAATCCTGGGTTTGTCGCAATGGGAGGTTGAAATGTCCGGTATTTGGAGCGTGGGAAGCAGCAGTCTCAGCAGCTACCTCAGCGAGTTGGCCGCGGTCCGCACCCGCTCAAGCGAAACGGACCGTCAAGCGGAGATGGAAGCTCAACTCGATCAGTCCCTTGCTTCGGCCGGAGTCAGCGAAGAAACCCGCGAGGCCATCGAGGCGGATCTGGCCGCGGCCTTCGAGGAGCAGATGGCTTCCGGGTCGTTCCCGCCGGATCCCGAGGAGATGAAGGCGACCATCGACGGCATTTTCGAGAAGTACGGCCTGAACGCCAGAGATTTCATGCGTCCGCCCGCGTCTCCGGCGGGTCACGACACGAGCGCCCGGGGGACGAGCGAAACGGAAACGGAGTCGACCGGGAGCACTGAAGACGATCTGCTCAAGCAACTGCTGGAGTACCTCAAAGAGCAACGCGCCAACTCGGACGAAGAAGACGCGAGCACCCAGGCGGCCGACATGGCGCAGCAGGTGCTCGACGTTCTGTTCGGCTTCGACCAAGAGGCCTAGTGCTTTGTCTATCGTGCGTTGATGTGTGGCACAGCCACGCTCGGCTGTGCCGGACGACTCCGCACAGCCGAAGGCGGCTGTGCCACGTGAAATCCCGACCAGACGGCGAAACGCGTTGTCGCGCTATCGCTTCGCGCCCCGTTCGTGGGTCGCGTCGCGACGCACCACGAAACGCGAAAACGTCTCCTCACGCCATCACGCTAATTACCCAGCCCGGACCGCGTCGCAACACCGCGCCGAAAGGCGATTCATGGAGCGTCCGGACGGCTCCACGGGACTCGGGCGCGACCGTGGAAATGCGCACCCGCCGGACGGTTCGATTCAGCACGGGGTACGGATCTTGACACGTCGTCCGGCGTCACGACAATGGGGAGTTGGGTATGCCGACAGCCGACCTATTGTCGTTCTACGCGAGACAGGCAATCACCGTCCATGAACAGAACAACCTGGCACACTCTCATGGTGTGCGCGGCCGTGGTGCTCCTGTCGCCGCCGGCCAGCGCGTCGCCCCAGGAATCGGGAAGACCGCAACCATGTTCCGTGACGACGTCGGACCATCGCGTCACGCTCGAATCGCCCGCCTTCACGTTCACGCTTGACGCCTCGGACGGTCTGCGGGCAGTGTCGTGGGAGAATCGGCTGACGGGGCGGACGTTGAATCTTGGCAACGGGCCGGAGGTGGAACTCGACATCGGACTGCCCGACAACCCGCTCACGACGCCGACGCTGCGCGTGGTCAAATCGCCCGCGGCCTCGACCGGCGCGAGCGGCGAGGCGATGTTCCAACTCGCGGCGGACGATCCGGCGCTCTCGGCCACGGTGACGTATCGCTGGGACGCGAAGCAGCCGGTGCTGCACAAGTTCGTCACTATCACGAATCGCGGCTCTCAGCAGTGGAACCGGCTGTTGAACGTGCGACTGGGCAGCTACACAACCGACGCGAGGGCGGAATCCGCCGATCCGGACTATCCGGCGCTGCTGGAAAGCCGGATTGACGATCTGGCGGGGAAGACGCGCGGGTTTCCGGCTTACGTCGAGTGGCAGTTCTTCGTTGGACTGGCGCATCCGGCCGGGTTTGCTCTGCGGCGGGACCGCGAGCTTTCGCTGCGGCAAATGCCGGGCATCAAGTTGCCGGCGGGCGCGAGCTTCGAGTGCATGGAAACGGTCTATGGCGTCAGTCGCGAGGGCCAGGCGCGCCAGGCGTTTCGCGACCACCTCGAGAGCCGGATGCGGCGCGTGCTGCGCGGACACGACAAGCCGCTGGCCGTCTTCGAACCGTTCGGCGCGAAGCCCGACGGCGACTTCTGGGAAACGGAAGCGTTTGTGGCGGACAACATCGCCAAGCTCTCCGAGGGCCAGCGCGACTCCGGCTTGCACTGGGATTACTACTTGATTGATTTCTGGCACGACCCGAAGGGCGATCTGAAGACGCCGAGTACAAAACTCTTTCCGAACGGATTCACGAAGATTCTGCCGGAACTCAAGACGCTGGGCACGCGGCCGGGGCTGTGGGTGGACAGCGGCAATGTTGGCGACTGGACGATTGCCGAGAATCCCGCCGTCGAGCGTGCGCTTACCCCGGCGCGAGGAGCCAAACAGCTCGGCTTGTGCCGGGCGACCGAACCGGCCAATCGCTTCTACATCGAGGGCTATGCGCACCAGTTGCGCGCCAACGGCGTGCGGCTGGTGAAGTTCGACAACGCCCAGTTGACCTGCTCGAACCCCGCCCACGATCATCTGCCCGGCGACTACTCCGTCGAGCCGATCGAAAACGCCCTCATCGAGTTCTACCGCGGTCTGGACCGCGAGTGTCCCGACGTGTTCATCATGCTCTATTGGTATTACCAGTCGCCGTGGTGGCTCCAGTACGGCGACACGGTTTTTGACGTGGGCATGCACATGGAAGGCGCGAGTTTCTCGCCGTATCCCACCCTGCGAGCGAGAGAAAGCGTCGCGCGGCGGCTGGACCGGGGCCGTTGGATGCTCAAGGACTGGCCGGCGCTCGGCTGGGACACGCTCGGCATCTGGCTTTCCGACTGGCCGTGGAACAGCCACGTCGGCAAGGAAGCGTGGCAAGGCGGCGTCATCATGGACATCTGCCGCGGCCACCTGCTCGCGCAGATCTGGTCGGACACACCCTACCTTTCGCCCGACGAGCGTCGGCAGATGGCGGACTTCGTCGCCCTGCTGAAAACGCGGCCCGAGTGTTTCCGCAACTCGCGGTTCATCCTCGGCAACCCGTGGAAGGACGAGCCGTATGGCTATTGCTGCACCGACGGGAAAAGGGCCTTCTTGGCGATCAACAACGGCGTCTGGAAGGACAGCACGCTCACGCTGGAGCTGAACTCCGCGTGGGGTTTGCCCGAGGGCAAACGCTGGGACGTGTATCGCTGGTGGCCCAACGCGGCCAAACTCGGCGGCGAACACGGCGCGAAGGCAACCCTCGTTCTGCGGCCGATGGACATCGTCTTGTTCGAGGTCGTGCCGGCCGGCGAGCCGCCGACATTGAACCGCAAGTTCGAGCCGCGGGCGATGCCAACGAGCTTCGAGGAGCCGAGCCGAGAGTTGGCGATCACGGGGGAAGCCCCGGACGACTCCAAACAGGTCGACTCGGTCGCGTGGACGCTCCTGGAGCCGACGGACTTCCGATCCGTCGGCGGCGCGAAGCTGACGAAACTCGCGGATGGTTCATTGCTGGCCGGCGGCGAGAATCCGTCGCGGGACAGCTACGTCATCAAGGTCGGCAGTCCCCCGGGCACGATCACCGCGATCCGGCTGGAGACGCTGACCGACGACAGCTTGCAGCACAAAGGCCCCGGGCGCGCCGTCAACGGCAACTTCACGCTCACGGAGTTCACCATTTCCATCGGCGGCCGGCCCGTGCAAATCGCCCGCGCCCGCGCCGACTTCGCGCAGGCCAGTTACGGCGGTTGGCCGGTGGAGGCGGCGATTGACGGCAAGCCGCAAACCGGCTGGGGCATCGACCCGGCCGAGGGCGCCGCACACCTCGCCGTGTTCGAACTGGCGCAACCGTTTTCCTGTCCGCCGGGCACCGCGATGGAGTTCCGCCTCGAGCACGCCGAACGGCAGCACAGCATCGGGCGGCTGCGGTTGTCGGCGACATCCGCAAAGCCGCCGATCGAGGTGCCGGCATCCGGAACGCATCTCGTTGCGCGTGGCGAGACGCCGCCGACCAAGACGGGCGGTTTTCTAGCCGTCACCGATGCGTTCTTCGTCCAAGCGAGTCCACACTGGACACGCCAGTGCAAGAGCGGATTGTCCATCACCGGCTCTGTCGCCGGCAAACCCGTCGCCTTCGAGCCGGTCGTCAACAACGGGTTCTACGAAGCCCCGTGGCAGACGTGGCGGCTATGGATTGCGCCGTCGGACACGCCGCAGCCATTCGAGCTGCGCCTCACCAGTTCCCTGCCGGGCGATGTCGAACACCGCCTCCGGGCGCACTTCGTGCCGATGTCAGACGGGGGTGGCACGCCCTGAGGAACGAAGGGCGTGGTGGGCCGGCAGACCACGCCCTTCGTTCCTCAGGGCGTGCCACCCAATTGTCAAACCTGTTCCTTCCCGTCCACCGCGTCACACCGCCTCGTTGACCAGCTTGATGTTCGCGAATCGGCAGAACCGCTCCAGATCCTTGGTCAGGTCGCCGTAGCAGGTCACGCGGTGCAGGCCGTGGGACCAGTTCTTCCACAGCTTTTCGGGGTCGCCGTCGATCTTCACGGTGATCTTCGTGCGGCAGCCGCGATTCACGTCGGGGGCATCGACCACGTCGCCCGTGAAGTACACGACCAGATCGGTTCCGACCAGAATCGCCTGCGTGGCCTTCTGGCCGATGGGCAGTTTCACCTGCGGGACGCAGCCTTGCTGGCGCTCGTGAATGGTGCGGAGCTTGTAGGGAGCCGCCGGCTTGTCCGGCCCTTCCATCTGCCGCGTGCCCATGCAATGGGCCAGGATGATGCTGCCCGTCGATTCGTCCATGGTCGGGTCGCTGATGAAGCCGGGCTTGCCCGACAGGCCCTGCAAGATGATGTGCGTCATCGCCGACTGCAAATCCGACTCGCAGATGCCGCCCAGCCCCATGCTGTTCAGGCGGGAGAAGCCGAGGCACGGATAGGCGGGCAGCTTGATGGACTTGTCCCACATCGAGCCGTAGCAATCGACCGTCATCACCGTGGCGGTCTCTTCATCCAGGAGTTTCTCGAAAGCCAGGGCCAGCTTGCACGACTTGAAAACCTCTTCCTTCGATGGCTCGACCACCTGGGTCGCCCCCGTGAGCCAGCGGTCGGTCTCGGCCTTGGCCTGGCCGTCGTCGACGGCGTTAAACGCGTCGACCACGCGCTGGAGCGAGACTTCCTTGATCTCGGTGCCGAACTTGCCGCGCGCGGCGGCGGCGTACTCCTTGGGCAGGCGCGTGGTGACGTCGAGGATCTTCGCCTCGCGAAGGTGGTGCAGCGCGCGGAAGGGCCGGACCGCGGCGGCCAGTTGCTTGCGATCGCTGGTGAGCATACACTCCAAGAGCGCGCCTTGCGGCTCCTTCTGCAGCGCGCCGAGACTGGCCCACTCGTGTCCCGAGTAAGGGGCGGCGAAGACCATGGTCGGCCGGCCCATGCCGAGAATCTCCTTGAATACCGGCCACACGCCCATCGACACGTGAATGACCAGGATGCCGTCGGCGCCGCGGAGCGTGTCCTTGATCGCCTGCACCTGCTCCGGCGAGGAGATCACCTGATCGGCCACGAACTCGACGTCGGCCAACTCATCCTTGAGGGTTTCAAACGTCGCTTGGTAGGAGCGGATCTCGGCGTCGAAATCCATGTTCGGATCGGGCCAGTGGGCGTTCGGCTTCCCCAGGTAGAGCCGAGCGACTTTCACTTTGCTCTTGCGGCAACCCGGACTAATCAGCTTCGGTCGCTCCACGTCGGCGGCGCCCGCAAACACGCCCGAACGCGCAAGTCCCCACGCCGTTCCCGCTACGGTCAGTTGCAGGAATTCTCTGCGCTGAATACCCGTGTGCATGGTAAGTCCTCCTGTTTTATAGATGTTGCGGCGGAACCACCCAAGGTGGATTGTAGCAGGGCTCGAGGCGACGATCAACTTGTGCAAGGCCGCCTTGTGCCCTATTGCTGCCGCATCGAATCGGGCCCCATGCCGCCGATTCGTGGCGGTCGCAAGTGGCGGCCGGTCGGGAGGTTGTATCCTGGAGGACCTGTCATGGACGGCCGCACCATCCCCACCAGAATGATGGATACGTCGGCGACTCGGAGTGACCTCTTGTCCCACGGGCTCGCTCGGGGCAGGCCGGCAAGAACGGCTCTCACAGCGCCCGATTGACATCCCGCCGGGCAAAGCACAGACTGTGAGTGTGGGCGTGTTGTCGTGTTCGGCTCTACTGCACCGCCCGCCACGCGGGGCCGCCGCGGACGTACCGAACGCCACGATAGGACCGAAGAACGCCCTTGAGGTGGAGGACTGTTCATGCAGACGCATCAGGAGCACGGCCGGAGTAAGACATGCGTCGAGTGTGGCTGCTGCCACGGCATCGACCGGCGGCGTTTTTTGCGCCGTTGCGGGGTTACCGTTGCCGCGGCGGGGTTGCTCGGCCCGCGGGCCGGCACGTGGGCGGCCGAGCCCGGCGGCGGAAAGGTCCGCGTCGCCGCGGTCTTCCTCGCCCAGACGCGGAAGTCGTGGCCCTATCCCGGTTTCGACGTCGAGGGGCGCCAGCGCGAGATCCTCGCCGCGCTCGCTCAGGGATGTCCGACGGTTGAGTTCACCCCGATCATGGTCAATGATCCCGGCGAGGTGGGCAAGGCCACGGCGATGAAGGACGAGGTCGACGGCTACCTTGTGTACGTGGCCACGCTCTCCTGGTCGCTGCGCGGCGCGATCACCTCTGTCGCAAGTCTTGGAAAGCCGACCTTGGTCGCCGACGAGTTTCTGGGCGGGTGCGGCGCGTTCTTGACCGGCTGCGGCGACTTGTCGAGCCGCAAGATCCCGGCCGCCGCCGTGTCGAGCACCCGGCTCGACGACCTGGTCGCCGTCGCCCGGCAATTCGCCACCGTCCGCGCGCCGGGCACCACGCCAGCCAGCTTCGCCCGGCAGTGCGACGAAGCCTATCGCGCGACGTTTCCCGCCCGCGGCGAAATGAAATGCGAGGTCGACCCGGTGACGCTCGGCGACGTCGGCGAGTGCGTCAAGCGACTGCGCCAGTCGCGATTTCTGATCGTCGGAAGCGGCCCGGCGGGTCAGGAGCAGGACTTCCTCGGCGCCAAGGGGCGCTACCTCGACTTCGACGAGCTTCAGTCGTTCTACGACAAGGTGGATTCCGACAAAGCGGCCGAGTGGGGGAACCGCTGGTCCCAGGAGGCAGTGGAATTGCCCGCGGGCAGTTATGTCGAACCCAGCCGGCCCGCGCCGGGCGTTATCGAAAAGTCCGGCCGCGTCTACCTGGCCGTGCTGGAGTTGCTCAAGAAGTACGGCACCGATTCGGTGACGATGAATTGTCTGGGCGGGTTTGCGGCGGGCAAGCTGCCGGCCTATCCGTGCCTGGGCTTCAGGCAGTTGCTCAACGACGGCGGGCAGGGAGTCTGCGAGGCCCAGCCCGACGACACCCTGAGCATGTTGATGGCCCGAATCCTCACCGGCCGGCCCGGCTTCGTGTCCGATCCGGCGCTGGATACGTCGAAGAATCAGGTCGTCTACGCCCATTGCGTCGGCACGACCAAGGTGTTTGGACCGGCCGGCAAGACAAACGGCTTCCACATTCGCACGCTGCACGACCGCGATCCGCGAGGGGCGTGCGCCGAATCGCTCATGCCCGCCGGCTACATGACCACCAGCTTTCGCACCAACGTCGCCCGCAAACAGATGGTCGTTCACCAGGCCAAGTCGCTCGGCCCATTGTCCAGCGAGAAGGGATGCCGGACCAAGCTGATCGGCGAAGTCCGCGGCGACATCGGCAAGCTGTTCGACCAGTGGGACCAGTTCGGCTGGCATCGGGTGACGGTCTACGGCGACCTGAAGGAGCCGTTGGCGGAATTTGGCAAGGCCCTCGGTCTGGAGGTGATCGACGAGGCCTGACGTACTTTTCTCAGCAATCCGTGGAGCCATGCCATGACTAGCGAAGTGAACCGTCGCCGTTTCCTCGAACACGCGGCCGCCATCGGCGGCGTCGTGGGGTTAAGCCCCCTCTTGGCCGCCGAGCCCGAGTCCGCCGCCAAGGAGCCGGAACCGCTGCGTCCGATCGGCGACGCCAAGGGCATTCATCCGGGACGAGTCGTCTGGGCGCACGATCCGCAAGTGACGGACTGGCAGGGACCGGGAAATGGGCACTTCTACCAAGACGGCCACGTCAAGCAGGACCGCGCGGACGCGATGATGGTCCAGGCCGTGTGCAACCTGACCGGAGAGCAAACGGTCGCCCAAGCCTGGGACAAGCTCTTCCGGCATTTGAACCAGCGGCGCGGCAAGGGCGACGCGGGATACCGAGCGGGCGAGCGAATCGTCATCAAGCCCAACTGGGTCGGCATGATCTTTCGCGAGGGCGCGGTGGATCCGGAAACCTACAGGTTCGTCCAGCGACACGACTACATGAACACCGTGCCGCAGATGATCGTCGCGCTGGTGCGCCAGCTTGTCGCGGATGCCGGCGTGCCGGAGGAGAGCGTCACGCTGTGCGATTCGCTGGCCTACCTCGTCCACGAGTATTACGACGTCTTGCACGGGGCATTCCCACGGGCGCGGTATGAGGACTACGCGGGCAAGTTCGGACGCACACAGGTCAAAGCCTCACAGGTGCCCCTTTACTGGAGTTGCCGTCCTAAGGACGTGACGACGGATTATCTGCCGACTTGCCTCGCCGAGGCGGATTATCTCGTCAATTTCGCCACGTTGAAAGCCCATACCGCCACCGGCGTGACGCTCTGCGGCAAGAACCACTTCGGATCGCTCGTCCGCTGGCCCGTCCAGACGGGATACTACAACATGCACCGCAACTCGTTCCCCGACGAGACGCGGATCTATCGGGAACAAGTGGACTTGATGGGCCACGCCCACCTGGGCGGCAAGACGGTTCTTTATCTGCTCGACGGGCTGTTCTCCGGAAAGCATCCCGTCGATCCGGCGCCTCGGCGTTGGGCCTCCGCGCCGTTTGGCGGTAACTGGACGTGCAGCCTCTTGGCCTCTCAGGACCCGGTGGCCATCGATTCGGTGGGCATCGATTTCCTTCGGACGGAATGGGACGACTTCCCGCGGCGAAAGAGCGTCGACGATTATCTGCACGAAGCCGCTTCGGCGAACGACCCGCCCTCGGGCACGTTCTACGATCCGGACCATCCGACGCCCGAAAAGCGGCTGGCCAGCCTCGGCGTTCACGAGCACTGGAACAGTCCCGAGGAGAAGAAGTACTCCCGCAATTTGGGAACCGGCCAGGGGATCGAACTGATCGCCGTCAAGCCGGCGTAGTTTACCCGGTTGTGGCGGTGTCTCGCGCCCGCGTCCGAGATGCCCCAAAAGGCGGCTGTGCCGGGAAGGGCGGCTGGCGCGGTTTCGCCCGGCGATACGATGTCAGGAATCGGGGTTCGGCGGCCTATATACATGGGGGAATCTGTCGTCCGGGATCTCAACACGAGGAGTCCGAATCATGACGAGGCGCGTTGCACTGGCGGTTGAATTGGTTCTGGCGGCATGTGGGTCGGCGGTGTCCGACGAATTGGTCACCAACGGTGGTTTCGAGACCGGCAACTTGACGGGCTGGACCCTGTCCGGAAACGCCGAGTTCATGGGAACATCGAATGGCTACCGTCATTCGGGCTCCTGGGGAGTCTACGCCGGCCCTTACCCTTCCAAGGGGCTGGGCTTTCTCTCGCAGTCCATCGCGACCACGCCCGGCGAGACGTACGACGTGAGTTTCTGGCTTTTCAGTCATGGTGGAATTCCCAATGAGTTTGCGGCATTCTGGGGCAGCGACCCGCTCGTGGACCTTGTCAACGGGGGCGCTCTGGAGTGGACGAGGTACGAATATCACCCCGTTGCCACCGGCACGTTGACCGATCTGAGGTTCGGTTTCCGGCACGCCAACTACTTTGGCTTCGACGATGCCAGTGTCACTGGAATCGCGGCGATGCCCGTTCCGGGCGACGCCAACGACGACAGGATTGTCGACGATCTGGACGCTTCGATCGTGGCCGCCCACTGGCAGTCCGGCGGCGTCGGCCCGTCGCAGGGCGACTTCGACGGCGACGGCATGGTCAACGACCGCGACGCGGCGATCCTGGCGGCCCATTGGAGCCATCCGACCGAGCAAAGCGGCCCGCCCAGCGACGTCCCCGAACCGAGCGTGCTCGTGACACTGCTCATCGGCGTGTCGATGCTGCTGGCGCGGCGACGCCGATGATCTGCCTCAATGAACTAGCCAGAGCAACACAGGAGCCAAGCCTTGCCAGAGCGATCGCCATAATCACCCCCCCGCCACCCACATCAATCGCGTGTCGTGTGGTCGAGAACTCTTCCCCGATTTGAGGCCGGCGAGGCAAAGCGACAAACAGGATGTCAATCCGAGCCCCGAACAAGCGACTGATTCAGCGCGGTCACACTGGCCGATTCCGCAAGAGCACCCCGGCCGACATCGGTGTTGGCTGTTGTGAGATTTGTCGGGCGATCTATTTCGTTGATCTCAGCGATCTTACCCCGCCGATCGACCCAGCCGAAATCCGGTGGCGTCAGCGGCGGTGTCAACAGCACAGAATGATGGACCCAACCCAATGACAAAAGGAAACGGCCCGCCGATTGACAAAAAAGGCGGAGCGAGCAGGATTCTCGCTCCGCCAGGGGGTGCGCGCCAGGTTTCCCCGGCAGGTCCACCAGTCCGTCCCGCTTGCTCGACGGACAGAGCGTTCGCCTTCCAAGCACCGTTTTTGCGAAGCATCATGCTGGAAGCATTCTACCCCGCGTCCGGCAACGGCGGCAATCCCAGCAGCCGACGATTTTCTTCCCGGAGCCGGGCGATCTCGCCGCGGAGTGCGACAACCAGCGGCGTCTCGTTCACCACCATGGCGTTATAGAGTGTCTCGAAACATGCCGCACAGAGACGACGTTGGTCGGCACCGGAACCGACCGAGTAGACGGTCGGCCATCGGTCGAGGTTGTCGCCGCAGTCGGCACAAAACTGGGGTGGGACTGTCGCTGTGCTCATCGACCGACCTTTTCTTTCCTCCGTCGGCGCGATCCATAGGTGCCGCCGGGAATCCGGCACCGGCTCCACAACCTCGCCAAACACACGGCGCACGCGCGGACGAGTCCGCGCCCGTCGTTGCCAGAGCGATTGCCATAATCACCCCCCCGCCACCCACATCAATCGCGTGTCGTGTGGTCGAGAACTCTTCCCCGATTTGAGGCCGGCGAGGCAAAGCGACGAACAGGATGTCAATCATGGCCGAGCCCACGCAGATGATATCCCAACCTTTGTTTGCGTCAAAATCTCGGTTTCGGCGAAATCGCTCTGGACACCGGCGGCGAAAACGCTACTCTACCGACGCCCCGCATTGGGGTTTGACGGGACGGCGGGGGACCAGAGAGGCCGTCTGATTGGTGGAAAGGAGTCCGCCTGGTGAAGCGACTGCTTGCCGTGCTCGGATTGGCGACGGTGCTCGCAGGCTGCGCGAGTCGGGCGCCGTACGCGCCGGATCCCTTCTTTGGACGCACGGTGGTTCCCCCGCCAGGCACGGGCTGTGCCACGGCCCAGCCGCCCGGAACGCCGTACTACGGCGGGACGCCATCCGTCACGCCGGGGTCGCTCTCTCCGGC
>JAPLNP010000660.1 GCA_026401055.1 Planctomycetia bacterium | reverse complement strand
TGCACCCAGATTGCCGTTTGGGCGCCTTGGCCATCTTCGACGAAGTAGGTGTGGCCGTCGGCGACTTCCAGATTGTACACCATCGCCGGCGTGTCGAGCAACTGGCTGTAGTTCTCGACCACGATCGTCGTCCGGCCGTCGGCGGTCGTCACGACCGTGCCCGTCGCGAGGTCCTTGGCCGCCACCCAGCCGATTTGGTCCACCCAGAACGGGTGCTCGTCGGTCGTGGTGAGCGTCTCGACGTTGCCCGAGGCGTCTTGGATCGCCAGCGTGCGGACCGCGTCAGTCTCGTGGGCAAAGGTCTCCACGACCTGCTGTTTGACCAGCGGGCCGTCGGGGTCGTACTGGTCGCGGCAGAGGACGTAATCGCCGACCTGGATGTCCTGGATGTTTTTCGTGACGTAGCTGCCGTCCTCGTTGACGTCGACCACGACCTGGGTGTCCTCGACGAAGCAGAGGACGCCGAGCTTGGCGGCGCCGTAGCCGAGCGCCGGGGCGAAGGCCAACACGTCGCCCAGGCCGACGTTGCCGTTGGCGATGTGCTGCCCCGCCTGGACCATGCCCGCGATGGTGTCGACCACCGTATAGACTTGAGCCAACCTGGCGAGCGTCGAGCCGGCGGCGAACAGGCTGCGCCCGCCGGACATGGCCCCCAGCGCGATCTGGCCCGCGATGCCGGTGACCACGCCGGCGACGTAGCCGCCCGTGTAGTAGCCGTCGTGGCCGAAGGCCGCCCCGCCGATACGCGGATATCAATCAAAACAAAGAGGCTGTTGGCTTCTCGAAAGGCGCGGCGCGGAATGCGTCGGCTTATGCCTTTCGCGCGGCCTGAATGAAGAATAGCGCGAACCCCACCGCCAACAGAGGACCGACCGACAGAAGGATCAACCCAAGGCTTGTGCTGCCCGGCTCAAGCACGCTCGACGATGGGTCCGCCGGATCGAAGAACACCTTTTGAGTCGAGTGCGCCGGATATTGCTGGACGAGCGATTGCGCGGCGGACTCGCCTCCGCCCCGGGTATTTGCGAACTGAACGCGTGAACCGGAGTAGCGTCGACCGTTGACCTGGTATCGATATTGAATCCTGGCTTGGAAGGTCCGTTTGCGTCCGAAGCCGAGTTCTTCCACCTCCGATCGCGTAATCAGGCCTTCGACGCTCGGCCAGGTCGCGCTAGCCTTGGCGTTGGTGTAGTTGCCGTACGCGGTAAAGACGATCATCGGCGACCCAAGCAGCAGAAGGACGCCCACCACCCCCAAGAAGACCCGGGCCACCAGAGGCAATCTCTTTGCTTGGCGCGGTCGCGACCCGTCGCCTCTCGCCAATAGCGCGCCGAGAGCGGCATAGCTGAACAGCGAGCCGATCACCAGGAAGATGTGCATCGCCCGCGAACCACGGTTCGCGGCCGATCGGCTCCCGCGTGGCTCCAATCGCGGCGCGGCCGGGCGCGAGCCAAACGCATCCTGCGCGAAGGCGGCTTCCATCGGGTCCGCCAGCGGTGAGTGCAACTCGCAGAGCAGTTCGTCGGAGAGCCCGGCATCCGACGGCACGGGTGCCTCAGCCTGGTTCACCGCGCCGCAAGCTGGGCAACGGAACTTCCGGCCGATCCACTCGCCTTTGATCCGCAGTCTCTTCCCGCAGACGCATGAACAATCAACGAAGGAATCGGGCGCAGACACCAGTATCGCAAGTTGGGGAACCACAAACGCGGCCCCGCAACGGCATTTCACTTTCCTTCCAGCGTATTCGTCCGGCGCGGCGATCGACCTGCCGCAACTCGGGCATCGAATCGCTATCGACATATGGCCGTCCCTCCCCGCCTCGGCACTCCTTCGTCCTACGTCTTGAAAAACCAATCGGGCAACCGCGGCTTCTCGGGCCGCAGCGGCGGCCACACCTTCTTGAATTCCATGCCTTGCAGGCCC
>JAPLNP010000315.1 GCA_026401055.1 Planctomycetia bacterium | reverse complement strand
AATCGCCGTCAAGGGCGGCCGACGAATGCCCGCCCCCGAGCCGGACCCGATGCAGATCATTCCCCGGGGCGATCGGACCCGACTGGAGATCGACGTGGTCGGGATTCGCGACGGAGCCGGTTGGCAGCCGGCGTCGGGCAGGGCAACCTTGCTGGTGGACGGGCATCTCTTGGGAATCCACGCCGGCGACCGGGTGCGGATCTTTGGACAACTCGCCTCGCCCTCGGCGGCACGCAACCCCGGCGAATTCGACTTCGCCCAGCACGCCCGGGCGGATCGGCAGCGGAGCGTGCTTCGCTCGGAGTATACCGACTGCGTTTCGGTTGTGGATCGGGCAAGCGGGCTGACGCCCTGGCAACTGCTCGATGCACTGCGAACCGGCGGCGAGGGATTGCTCTGGCGCCACCTCGACGTCCGGCACGCCGGTCTGGCCACCGCGTTGCTCCTGGGCGATCGCGAGGAGCTTGGGGCGAAGCAGACCGCCGGCTTCCAGGAAACCGGCACCGCCCACCTGTTGGCCATCTCCGGCCTGAACATCGGCATCGTCGTGTTGACGCTGGCCTGGCTGTTGCGCATGGCGCGGGTGCCGCCGGTTCGGGCGGCCGTGATTCTGGCCGTGGTCGCCGTGGGCTACACGATTCTGACCGACGCCCAGCCGCCGGTCGTCCGGGCGATGATTCTGGTGCTCGTGTGGACGGCGTCGCAACTCCTGCGGCGCCGGGCGCTGCCGTTCAACGCGCTGGCCGCGGCGGGGCTGGTGGTCCTGGCGCTCAATCCGGCCGAACTGTTCCGCGTTGGAACGCAACTGTCCTTCCTGGCGGTGGCGGGTTTGATGTGGCTCGCCCCGGCGTGGTTCGGCAGGCAAACCGACCCCGTCGACAAATTGGTCGAGGAAACTCGACCGTGGTTGTCTCGCTCCATTCGGCGCTCCGTGCGTAGTGCCCGCCACATGACGTTCCTGAGCGCCGCGATCTGGGCTCTCGCGCTGCCGTTGGTGATGGCTCGATTTCACCTTTTTTCGCTGGTCGCCATTCCGCTCAATACGTTGCTCTGGCTCCCGGTGGGCGCGGCGCTGGTCAGCGGGTATGCGCTCTTGGCGCTGGGGTGGCTGTGTCCGCCGGTCGGGGTCGTTGCCGCGTGGGTGTGTAACATAAGTCTCTGGGCGATCGACACGGGAATCGACCTGGCCCGGGTGGTTCCGCTCGGACACGTCTGGGTTCCTGGTCCGCCTGAGTGGTGGCTGGTCGGATTCTACGGGGCTCTGGGGCTCTTTGCGGCCGTTCCACGACTTCGGCCGCCGCGGCGCTGGGCCGTGGCTTTGCTTGCGGCGTGGAGCGGCGTCGGGTTCGCCGCCGCGAAAATGTCCGAAAAGCCGCCGCTGGAGTGTACGTTCCTCTCGGTCGGCCACGGCTCGGCCGTCGTGCTGGCGTTGCCCTCGGGCAAGACGATGCTCTGCGACGCCGGTTGCTTTGGTTCGCCGTATCGGGGCGCGAAGTCGATTGCCGAGTGTCTTTGGCAGCGCGGCGTGACGCACGTGGACGCCGTCGTGCTCTCGCACGCCGACGCCGACCACTACAATGCCCTGCCCGAACTGCTCGGCCGCTTTTCCGTCGGCGTCGTCTACGTCTCGCCCATGATGTTCTTCGACGAGAACTACCCCTTGAAGCACCTTCGCGAGGCGATCGCCACGGCGGGCGTGCCGATGCGGGAACTCCGAGCGGGCGACGTTCTCGACGGCGGCGAGGACTGCCGGATCGAGGTCCTCCATCCGTCGGGCCGGGGCATCGTCGGCAACGACAACGCCAACAGCCTCGTCTTGAGCGTCGAGTACCGGGGGCGGCGGATTCTCCTGCCGGGCGATCTGGAGCCGCCGGGTCTGGACGACGTGATGGCCGAATTGCCGCTGGACTGCGACGTCGTGATGGTGCCGCATCACGGCAGCCGGCGGAGCAATCCGCCCGGGCTGGCCGCGTGGTGTACGCCCGAGGCGGCCGTGATCAGCGGCGGCCTCGACCCGGACCCCACGGCGACGGAAGCCGCGTACCGCGACTCCGGCGTCAAGGTCTTCAACACCGCCCGCCTCGGCGCAGTGCGAGTGACAATCGAGCCGGGGGGAGTCAGTATGTGCTCGTTTCGTGAAAGTGAGTGGTAAGTGGCAGGAGACTGGACTTTAGGATTGGCGCGGAAACGAGTGTCGCCTTTCGCTCCGCGAAAGTAGCGTTCTTCGGCCTTTCGCTCCGTGAGAGACCGCTACTTTCGCGGAGCGAAAGGCGACAATGAATGATCCGCCGGGCTTGCGCCTCGCGGCTGATGTCCCCAATCGCTCACCACTTACCACTCACTTGCTTTCCTCCCCTTCGCCAACGATCTCGGCCGGGACGGGCGGGGGCCATCCCCGAGGAGGCGCCGGCGGAATCCAGGTGACGCCGGTGCGGCCGCATCGGCGATCGAAGGTTTCTCTCGTCACCAGATAGAGAAACCCCGCAGCGGTCGCGTAGCCGAACAATCCGAAGACGAACGCCGCGATGATCGCGCTCGGCATCTCGCGCAGTATCTCGTCCTCGATCGTGCACGCCGCCGGAAAAGCGAGCAGGAACGGGATGCACGGGGTGAACATGATTTCCTCGCCGCTGCCGCTGCCGCCCATCATCAGCGGGACGCAGCAGAACAAGTATCCGCCGCCGACGAACAGGCACGTGCCCAACGTGCAACCCATCGCCCAGATCGAACTCCGCGCGCCGAGCGAGAAGGCGATTCCCAGCATGGTCACAAACGTCGCCAGCACGAAGAACACCACCAGCGTGAAGCCCGCCGCCACGAGAAAGCTCGGCCTGAAGGGGATCCCCAGCGCCCAGAGCAAGGCCAGGACCCAGAACCCCCAGCGAACCGAGTAAAGATTGCCCAGGAGCTTGGCGTTGATGATTTCGCCGCCTTCCAGGGGCGTGGTCAACAGCGAGCTCCAGGTCTCACGTTCCTTCTCGGAGGTGATCGACGCGGCGGCGCGGGCCGCCAAGAGCAGCAACATGCCGCAGGCGATCGCCATGGTCGAGTAAACCAACTGCACCAGGAACCGGATTTCCTCCCGGTCATTCGTGCTCTCGATCGTCATCAGAAACTCATACACCGCCGGAACGACCAGGCAGAGGACCAGCAGCATGACCGCGATCCGCCCGATCATGCCCAGACGCGACGTCGTTCGCGCGGCGAAGAGCTCTTTCCAGAGCATGGGCCGCTGGGCGATCGTGGGTCGGAAGAGTTGGAACTGGCGGCGGCGTTTCTCCGCCTTGCCCGACTGCCGCAAGTGAACCCGGCGTACCGCCACGCTCGCCCAGACGACCGCCACGGCGGCCAGCAGTAGTTGGTTGCGCAGCAAGATGAGCACCATCCACCAGGCGTCGCCCGTCGCCGTGCCGCTGGCTTGGAGCCTGGCGACGCTCAGGACCCACAGCGGATTGCCCGAGAGAAACACGTTGTTGATCGGCGCGATCCACGCGCCGTAGAACGTCTGAGACGTCGGCGCAATCCTCGCGATCACGTCGAGCACCATCGGCACCACCAGCAGGGCGAGCAGCACGAGATAGGCGGTGGCGACGGCCTCCCGGGCACGCTTGCACCAGACGGAGACTGCCATCGAGATCGCGGCGACCACGACGATCGTGCTGCCGGTGATCGCGTAGACCACGAACAACGCCTCGGGAGCGATGCCGCCGAGCATCATGGCCAACGCCAGGACCGGCAGTCCGGTCAACACGAGCGCGCCCATCTGCAACATCCGGGCGGCGAGCTTACTCAGGATGAGTTCGATGTTGCTAAGCTGGGCGGTGAAGAGGTACTCGATCGTCCGCCGCTCGCGTTCCGTGGCGATGGTGCCCGCGACCATGGCCGGCCCGAGCATCAGCACCGCGACCAGTTGGACGAACGAGAAGGCGCTGAAGAAGTCGGCGGTGAGATTGGCCGCCACGGCCAGGTCGGTGACGCCCGGCTGGGCCGCCGGCGAGTTGATGTAGACCATCCAAAGGGCGAAAAGCATCGCCAGCGAGTAGAGCCCGCGCAGCACGAAATACCGCGTGCGTCGGGCCATGGTGACCATGTCGACGGAGAAGATGGGACCGAGCAGCATGGTAGTTCACCTCCGGCGTCAGCATAGCCGGTCCGACGCCGGAGGGGAAGGGCCCCCACCGGAGTTTTGGAGTGCGGCGATTTATTCGCCGCTTTTGCGCCCCCGTTGCCGGCCATGGCGCCACTCGGGTAAGATGCCGGGCATGGACCGCGACCTCGTCGAGAGGGTTTGACCCATGAATTGCCCCGTCTGTTCCTCCCCGTTGCACCGCATCCTTTACGAGGGCTTTCCGGTCTTCCGGTGCATGAAGTGCCACGGGCATCTGCTGGCCGAAAGCCGCGTCGAGGCCGCGCAGCGCGTGCGGCGAGAGACCGTCGAACAGTTAAAGCAGGAGGTCGTCGACGAGGCGCGGCCCGACACGCAAGAGACGATCCGCTGTCCGCGCTGCCACCGCAAGATGACCAAGCGGTTTGTCCAGGAGCCGGCCGCGCTCAATATAGACATCTGCCCGGATTGCCGGCTCGTCTGGCTCGACGGCGGCGAACTCGCGCGGCTGCAACTGAGTTACGAAATCAGCCCCGCCGGCCAGGACGCCGCCGAGCACCGGCGCCGGATCGAGGCGATGACGCCCGAGGCCAAGGCCGAGTTCGAGCGGAACCTGTCGAAGCTCAAGGCGGACGATGGCTCGCTCGGGGCGCTCCTGCGCGAGGCGCTGATCGGCGGCGGGCAGCATTGGAGTTGAGGGGCCGGGTCCTACGATTCCGCGACGACCCGGTTGCGGAGGATGCCGATCCGTTCGATCTCGACCTCGACGTCGTCGCCGGGCTTGAGGAACACGGGCGGCTTGCGGGCGAAGCCGACGCCTTCGGGCGTGCCCGTGAAAATCAGGTCGCCCGGCACGAGCGTACACACCTGCGACACGTAGGCGATCAGCACGTCGATGGGGAAGATGAAGTGCTTCGTGCTGGAGTGCTGCATCGTCTGGCCGTTGAGACGCAACTGAATTTCCAGATTGCCGGGGTCGGGAATCTCGTCGGCGGTGACCAGTTCCGGTCCGAACGGGGCGAAGCTGTCGAACGACTTGCCCAAGAGCCATTGGTTGCCCGGCTTGCGGAGTTGCCAGTCGCGGGCCGAGACGTCGTTGCCGCAGGCGTAGGCGGCGACGTGTTCGAACGCTTTTTCGCGCGGGATGTGGCGCCCGCCGGCGCCGATCACCACGACCAACTCGGCCTCGTAATCGACCTCACTGCTCACCGCCGGCAGGACGATGTCATCGCCGTCGGCGCGGACCGCCGTGGGGAACTTAGAGAAGAGGATCGGTTCGTCGGGCGGCCGCACGCCGCTTTCCCGGGCGTGGTCGGCGTAGTTGGCGCCGACGCAGATCACCTTCTGCGGGCCGGGGACGGGGGGCAGCAGCTTGACCGAGCCGCGCGGGATCGCCGCGGCCGATCGCATCGCGGCCGCGGCCCGGCCAATCGCCTCGGGCCCTTGGGCCAGCAGGGCCTTGATGCAACTGGGTAGACGCGAGTCGGCCTCGCAGAGATCGACCAGCCCGTCGTCTCGCACCGCGGCCACCCGGGCGCCGCCCGGGGCCTGGTAGGTTACCAGTCTCATATGTCCTCCTGCAGGGTGGGTCGATCGCAGCGCGGCCCACCGCAAATCCGATGGAAAGGGACCAGGATACCGCGCCCGCGACGGGTGGGCAATGGTCCCGCATGGCGGGACAGCATACGCCTTGGTGGTGGGCTCTCTCGCGATCCGCGCGGTCCTCGGCCGAGACTCGGCGCCGTGGCGGGAGCGTATCGTCCGGTGCGGTCCGCAAAACCTGCCCGCCGCGCTAAGGTATTGTCTCGAATGCTCCGCCGAGGTCGGGGGTTGGTTTGACCCAAGTCCCGACGCGAACTAGGGTTTAGTAGCCGGCGCGTTTGCCGACGTCGTTGTCTCGAAACGGGGCGAAACGTTTGCTTCACGCGCGGCGGAACTCGCGCCGGCGAGGCGTCGTCCACCGGCTGGACTCGTCCGACCGCGTGTTTCCGCCGGGGACTTCCATGATCGACCCCCAGAGTCCAGCGACGCACTACACCCAGGCGAGCACCGACGACGGCGCCATGCCGCCGACGGCCCCCTGGACGTCGGAGTTGGACACTCTGTTGGCGGAGCTCGAGGAGGCCACGGACGCGGTCGCCTCGACGTCGGTGGTCGACCGGGTCGTGGACGACCAACTGGTCCAGATGCGGTTGGGGATTGCGGCGAGTTTGTTCGCGGTGCTGCGGTGCAAGCATCCGCCCACCGCGGCGCACATGCTCCGCGTGGCGCTGACCACGTCGGCATGGTGTCTGAAACTGGGGCTCGACGAAGCCCAGCGCGACACGATCGAGGTGGCCGCGCTGCTGCACGACCTGGGCGTCAACGGCATCCCGGACCGGATCCTTTGCAAGCCGGGCATCCTCAGCACCGACGAGGCGCTCACGGTCGAGCGTTCCCGGCGCATGAGCGCGGTCATCCTGGGCTGTTCCTGCACCGACCCGGCGGTCCTCGACGTCGTCAGAAACGTCTCGGCCCGCTACGACGGCGCCCGGCCCGGCTACAGCGTTTTGGGAGAAGCGATCCCGCTGGGGGCGAGGATGATCGCCATCGTCGAATCGTTCGACGCGATGACGACGGATCGCGTCTTCCGCAAGGCGATATCCACCGAATCGGCGATCCACGAGTTGTTCCGCTGCGCCGGCACGCAGTTCGATCCCGAACTGGTCGAGAAGTTCGCCGAGTTCCAAGCGGAGGACCAGTCGACCCTGTGGCAGGACACGACCAACCGCTGGCTGCGGACGCTGGACCCCATGGCGGTCGAATCCTACGCGCGGTTCGGCCCGGCCGCGGGCGGACCCGCGGCCGGCGACGTCGAGGGCCTCTTCCACGCCCGGCTGACAGACAACATGCACGACGCGGTGGTGTTCGTCGACGCCAGTCTGATGGTGAAGTCGTGGAACCACGGCGCGGAGCGGATGACGGGCATTCCGAGCACAAGCGTGCGCGGGCGCCAGTGGCTGCCGCAGTTGTTGAATCTGCGGGACGAGAAGGGAGACCCCGTGAGCGACACGGACTGTCCCGTGGCGGCCACAATCCAGTCGGGGGTTCAGTCGCTGCGCCGGTTGAGTATTTGGGGGCGGAACGGGCGGCCGATCTCCGTCGACAGCCACGTTATCCCCGTGCTGACCGACGACGGCTCGGTGTTGGGAGCGGTCCTGCTGTTGCACGACGCCTCGTCCGAGATCTCGCTGGAAGAACGGTGCCAGAGCCTCCACGAGAAGGCGATACGCGACCCGCTGACGCGCGTGGCCAATCGCGCCGAGTTCGAACGGGTGCACGAGATGTTCACCGCCGCGCATGTCCAGCGCCGGCTGCCGTGCAGCCTGATCATGTGCGACCTGGATCACTTCAAACAGGTCAACGACACGTACGGGCACCAGGCGGGCGACGACGTGATCAAGTCGCTGGCCGGCGTGTTGAAGAAATCGTGTCGTTCCGGAGACCTCGTTGCCCGATACGGCGGCGAAGAGTTCGTGATCCTTTGCGCCGACTGCGACAACGCGGCGGCGACGGCCCGGGCGGAAGAGGCACGCGAGAGACTGGCCGAGATTTCCCAACCGCGAATGGGCGGCCGGACGATCACCGCCAGTTTCGGCGTCACCGAAATCCAGCCCGGCGATAACCCCGAAACCATGCTCCGCCGCGCCGACCGCGCGCTCCTGATGGCCAAGGGCCGAGGACGCAACAGGGTGGTGCAGCTGGGAACGGGCGTCTCCCGGCTCGGACACCCGTTGGAGGACGACGTCTGGTCCACCTTGCCGGAGTCGGACGGCGACCGCTTGTTCCGGCGGCAATTCGTCACGTCGGTGCCGATGGGCGTGGCCCTCGAGAAGCTTCGCGGCTTCGTGGCCGACCATCGGGCGACGATCGTCGAGGTTGCCGAAAACAACATGCGACTGCGCCTGGAGCACCATCCAACCGACCAGCGTCGGAGGGCCGGCGACCGCAGCACTACGTTCGTCGTCGACTTGCGGTTCGAGGAGGAATTCCGACGTTGGAGGCAGCCGGGAGACGATTGGGCCGAGGCCAGCGCCACCGCCGCCCGCGTTCCGAGAACTCGGATCTATTTCGCCATCAGCCCGAGGAGCAACCGGGAACGTCGTCACGAAGAAACGCTGGCCCGCGCCCGGGAAGTCCTCGTCAGCTTCCGTTCCTACCTGATGGCCACCGAGGAAGTGCCCGGCGAGAAGTCGCCGGACGCCGAATCCAACATCGTCTCAACTCCCATGCTGGACGCCTGGGCGATTGCGCCGGATGAGTCGGCCTTCCGCGCGCTGGTGCGCCAAGCCACCGCCTTCCTGATGCCCTGGCGATAACCCGCGTCAGTGCAACCCTACACAGGGGACTGTCCCGATCTTCGCGGCGCGGAGGACGTTGCGCTGCCGATTCGCATTTTCGCCGCGAAAATGGGACTGTCCCCCTCGCGGTGTGACGCGTCAGTCCAACCCGGCGATGTGCTTGATCAGATTGACGATCGAAAGGCGCTGCTGGTCGAGGATGGCCAGGCCGGATATCGCGTTGGCCATGAGGTCCTGGTTCTTCGCCAACAGAACCATCTCCTCCTCTTCGTCGTAGCCGTCGGTCTGGAGAATCGTCTCCTCGAGATCTTCCTCCAGGGCCGCGAGCACGCTGGAGGCCGAACTGATCTGGGCGTTGTGGAACCCGTCGACGGAGCCCTCGACGACGGTGAGCCGGGCCACGGCCTCGTCGACGATCCTAAGCGCCCGCGACGTGTTCCCGTCCAGTCCCGAATAGTCCCCGCCAGAGCCGATCTCGGCGAGATTGCCGCTGAGCCCGCCGACCAGCGCGGGCTGGAGGCTGGGGATCGCCAGGGTCGAGCGGCGCGCCAGATCGGTCGACAGCGCGAACGTCAGTCCGCCGCCCTCGACCGAGAGCGCGTCGAACGTGCCGGTGAACCCGGGCGTGAACTCGATCGCGGCGTGCAATCCGTATTCGCTGACGTCGACGCTGTTGCCGTGAACGACCTCGCTGGAGTCGGAACCGTCGTAGATCCGGCCATTGATCGTGGCGACCGCGTCGGCGCCGTTGGCGGTTCCGTCGCCGTTGCCCCCGCTGACGTCGAAGGCGCCGTCGTCGACCGTAATTGCGATGGTGGCCTCCGTGCCGTAGTCGACCGTCGTGAAGGTAATCACCTTGTTGGGCCCGGGGGACGAGACCGTGGCCACGACGCCGGTCTTGTGGCTGGCGTCGTTGACCTTCTCGGCCACCTCGTCGATCGTGTCGGTCGTGGACACGGTGATGGCCGTGCTTCCGCGGTTGCCCGCGATCGTAATCGTCGCGTCAGCGCCGGGATGGGCGCCGCTGCCGGTGTAGGTCAATTCGGCCCGCGTGGCGGCCTGGGTCACGGACCCCGAGATGGTCCTCGCCTGGGCAACCGCTCCCGAACCGCCGGTCGAATAGACCGTGATGCCGGAGACCTGGCTCGCGTCGCGGCCGGTCACGACGAAATCGGCCGAACCGTCCAGAAGCCGTTTGCCGTCGATGTCGGTCTCGACCAGGGCGGCGAACGCATCCAGGGCCTGGTCGATGTTGGCTTGGGCGGCGGCGCGCTCGGCCGCGCTGAGCGTGCGGTCCTCGTCCTTGAGCAGTTCGGTCCGGATGACTCCCAGTTGCACCTGCATCGCGGCCAGCGTGCTTTCGGCTTGGGCGACCATGCCGCCGGCCTGCGTGACGTTGGACATGGTCGCGGTGACGTCGGCCAGCCGCGACTGGTAGCCGGCAAGCTGGACGAATGTGGTCGGATCGTCGCTGGGGGCGTTGATCCGTTTGCCGGTCGTCAGATGAAGGACGTTGAGCGTGGCCGCCGCGGTGGACTCGGCCAACCGGTTGAGCAGCGCGCGTTCGATGCCGGATAAAGACGCTCCGATTCGGCCCATGATGCCATGCCCGCGCGAAAACCAGGGAGCCCACCGGAATATCGGAAAAGACGAACGACCGAACGAGAGTATGAAAGTATAGGTTGCCGACGAGAAGACCGGAGTTCTCGCCGCGACGATCGCCCTCCGGGCGGTGGTTGGGATTGCGCCGAACGCGCGTATTGAACCGAGAAGAACGGCTCACCCACACGCCGCGCGGACCCGAGCGAAGGCGTCCATCGCCAGGTCGAGGTCTTCCCGGCTGTGGGCGGCGGAGACCTGCACCCGGATTCGGGCCTTGCCCTTGGGGACGACCGGGTAGCTGAAGCCGATCACGTACACGCCCTCGTCGAGCATCATCGCGGCCATTCGCGTGGCCA
>JAPLNP010000582.1 GCA_026401055.1 Planctomycetia bacterium | reverse complement strand
GGGCTGGACGTGGGACGACGTGCCGCCGATCGTGCCGGCGCCCGAGATCGTTGACTCGCACGACTGGGGCGACGGGATACTTCAGATTGCCGAGGACCGTTGGGTCGTGTCGCACGCGTACGCCGAGGCGGACAACCATCGGGTGACGGCGACGGCAACCGACGTAAACGGCGATTACGCCGTATTCGGCGCGCCGGGTAGCGTCGACACCAGGTTTGGCGAGCGGGGCACGGCGCGGGTGGATTTCGGGCCGGGCGTGGAGGCCCACTGTCACGCGGTCATGATCCAGCCCGATGGGAAAATCGTGCTGGTTGGCTATGTGGTCGACGGATCGACGCGGCGGCCGGCCGTCGCACGACTGAATGCGGACGGCACGCCGGACACCACGTTCTTCGGCACGGGCGGGACGACGTTTGAGCAACTGGCGGACGTGGATGCGGTGCTCGCTCCAGACGTTGGATTGAACATCTCGCGGCTCGTGGCGGACTGGGCCGACGCGACGTTGTCCGGTACGCCGCTACTGGAGCCGACGGTTGTGGTTCAACTGACCGTCGGGCCGATGCTGCCGGAGTTGGGTGTGGCCAAGACGTTGGCCGATCGCATGACGGCAACCGACGCGTCGGGCGGAACGCTCGTGGCGTCGGACGATTTCACGGTCACCCGGCTGTTCGAGGACGAAGCCGCCCTCGACCTAGGCGGCAGAGGGGGCATGTTGATGATGTCCCCGCCGACGGCGACCGGCGAGTTGAACCTGGCCGGTCCGGACGAGATCGACGAGGGCGACGTCTATACGCTCTCGATCGCGGCCAGCGACCTAGGCACCGAGGGCGAATACATCGCGGCGTTGGAGATCGACTGGGGCGACGGCAGCGACCCGTCGACGGGCGACAGCGACGACTGGGGCGACGACATCACACAGAACCTCGACGGCACCTGGACCGTTACGCACCCCTATGCCGACGACGGCAACTTCGCGGTCGTCGTCGAGGCCGTGAAGGCCGACGCCGAAGACAACGACCTGGGCAGCCTCGTTGCGTACCACCCCAGGATTCTCGGCGACGCCAACCTGGACGGCGTGGTCGACGACGCGGATGCCACGATTCTGGCGTGCCATTGGCAGCAACCGTCCGGCGCCACGTGGCAAGACGGCGACTTCAATGGCGATGGGGCTGTCAACGACCCGGACGCCGCGATCTTCGCGGCCCACTATGGCGAGGACATCGACAACGGCGGCGGCCAGTTGATCGTCAACGACGTGATCGAGGTCACGACGCTCGACGACGTCACGAATGCGAACGACGGCTACATCAGCCTTCGCGAGGCCCTGGCGATGGCGGCGGCGCTCGGCGGGCCGGACAAGATCCGTTTTGACGGGTCGCTCTCGGCCGGCGGCACGATCACGCTGGTCGACGGCCAGCTTGAGATCGACAGCGAGGTGACGATCGAATGGCTCGGCGCCAGCCTGCTCACGATCGACGCCGACGGCGAGGCCGAGGACAGCGTCCGGGCGTTCTACGTGGCGCCCTACGTCGAGGCTTCGATCTCCGGCATGACGATTACCGGCGGCTATGTCGACGCGACGGACACCTTCACCGACGACGGCGGCGCGATCTACGTCGATCATTACGCCACTCTGACAGTCACGGACTGTGTCATCTCCGAGAACACGGCCTCCGGCAGTGGCGGCGGGATCTACGGCGACGTCTATAGTGCGATCCACGTCGTCGATTCGTTGATCGACGACAATCATTCGCTGAGCAACGTGTGGACCTACGGCGGCGGCGGGATCTACAGCCGTGGCGGCGGGGCCACATTGACCCTGGCCGGTTCGACGGTCTCGGGCAACACCGCGGCGGCCGGTGGCGGCGGCATCGTGAGTTATTGGGCGACGGTCGACATCAGCGCCTCGACGATCGAAAACAATGAATCGGTCAGCTACGGCGGCGGCATCTACACCATCGGCGGTAGCGAGGTCGTCATCACGAACGGATCCATCGTCTCGTCGAACGAGTCCACCGCCAGCGCCGGCGGCGGCATCTTCATTGCCACCTACGGCTCGCTGACGCTCAGCGGCTCGATCGTCTCGGGAAACACGGCGCACCTCCATGGCGGCGGGATCCACGGCTTCGCCGACACGACGATCACCATCACGGACTCGACCGTGTCCGATAACATCGCCGAGACCGAGGGCGGCGGAATCCAGGGCCACGCGAACACCATGACGGTGACGAGTTCGACGATTTCGGGCAACTCGGCCAACTACGGCGGCGGACTCTTCGGCTACCTGACCAGCGCCGCGACGATCATCAACTCGACGATCGCCGACAACTCGGCCACCGCTTACGGCGGCGGAATCTACGGCCACAGCAACAGCGTGATGACGCTGACCAACGCGACGGTTGCCGATAATACAGCGGGCAATGGCGGCGGCATCTATCGAGGCGGCAATTCCGCGTTCACGCTGGCCAATTCGATCGTCGCACGGAACGCCGCAAACGCGAATCCGAACATCTATGGAACGTTGACGCAGGATAGCGGGTACAACGTCGTGGGCGGCGATCCCAAGCTCATGCCGATCGCGAACGAAGACGAAGTCATCCTCTACTATCTCCTCCAGTCTGACAGCCCCGCGGTCGACGCCGGCAGCAACGCCTTGGCGGTCGATCCCGAGGACAACCCGCTCGTGACCGACATGCTCGGCAACGCGCGGATCCACAACGTCACGGTGGACATCGGCGCGACCGAACTGTCGCTGCCCGAGCTCGAGGTCGACGCGACCACGCCGGACACCGTCGACGAAGGCAGCGTCTTCACGCTCGTCCTGGACTATTCCGACCCGGACAGCGACGCCGTCGCCGGCTGGACGATCGACTGGGGCGATGAGACCGAGACGACAGACACGATCGCCGACGGCTGGCTCGACGCGATCACCGATTACGGCAGCGGCGAGTGGACGATCACTCACACCTACGCGAACGACGGCGAGTATGACATCGAGATCACCGTCACCGACGAGCACGGGGCGAGCGAGACCGCGACGGCCGAGGTCACGGTCGACAACGTCGCGCCGACGCTGAGGCTTCGCGAGGACTATCTCTCCGAATACGATGGAGGCACCGCGGGCGGGCTGACCTACGGGCTAGTGCTCTCGGTCGATGATCCGGGAGCGGACTCCATCGACTCGTGGACCATCACATGGGACGACGAAGTGGACCCGCCGCTAACGATTTCGTGTCCCGCCGGATCGTGGGACTGGGAGGACGGCGCTTGGGATTGGGGGAACGGCCTGGTTCAGGTCAACGACACGACCTGGTTCGCGTCGCACACGTACGCCGAGCCGGGATCGTACCTGGTCACGGCAACAGCCACGGACGAAGACGGCACCTGGGACGCCGCCAGCTCGATCGGGAACCTCGACTGGGACTTCGGTGACAACGGACGGGCGATCGCCGATTTCGGCGTCGACGAAGTGGCTCATGGCTTCAGCGTGGCCACGTTGATCGTCGACGACGATGAGAAGATCGTCACGGTCGGCTACGCCGGAGAAGGGACCGACCGGGATTTCGCGGTCGCGATGTTCAATTCCGACGGAACGCCCTATGCCGGCTTCTTCTCTGACGGCACGACGACGCTGGACATCGCCGGCGGCGCGGACGAGGCTTACGACGTCGTGATCCAAACGATCGACGCCATCCCACGGATCCTCGTGGTCGGCAAGGCCTGGAACGGAGCCACGAATGACTACGACTTCGCGCTGGCCCGATTCTGGCAGGATCCGACCGACGAGGAGTGGAAACTCGACGCGGCGTTCGACGAGGATGGCGTCGACGATAGCGACGGCGATGTCTTCGGCGTGGTTTTGACCGACCTGGGCGGTTTGAACCCGCGAGACGAAGCCACCGCCGTGGCGCTGCAGTCGGACGGCGCGATCGTCGTGGCGGGCAACATCGGCATGGCCTCCGACTCCTTCGACTTCGCCGTGGTCCGCTACAACGAAGACGGCCGGTTCGACGACGACTTCGGCGTGCTCACCGCCGGTTTCTATGGCGCCACGGAGAACGACTGGGTCCGGGACGTCGTGATCCAATCGGACGGCAAGATCATCGTGGCCGGCGAGATTTATGACGAACAGGACCCGGCGATCTACCACATGGCCATGGCCCGGTTTCGCGACGACGTAGTGAACGGCTGGGAGTTGGACCCGACCTTCGGGCCGGACCTTCCCGACGCGGCGGACCCGCCCTACGACAACCGGGTCGTCGATCAGTTTCTCAACACCGGCAAACTCGTGCCGGAGTTCCCGGGGAGCTATCAGCGCGGTCACGGGCTTGCCCTGGACTCCGCCGACAACATCGTTCTGGTCGGCCAGAGCAGCGGCGATTTCGCCGCGCTGCGTTTCGGCCCCGACGGCGACTGGGACACGACATTCGACGCCGACGGCATCGCGACGGTCGACCTCGGCGGCTCGGACGTTCCGCAGGGGGCGATCCTGCGGGACGACGGCACGGTCGTCGTCGGCGGTTGGGGCGCGGGCGAGGCCGCCACGAACAGTCTCGATTTCTGTGTCGTCCGTTTCGCGGCCGACGGAAGCCACGACGTCAGCTACGGCGACGCCGGCCTGACGCAAATCGACTTCGACGAGGCCAACGACTACGGCTACCACCTTGCCCTGGACGCGAGCGACAACCTGCTCTTGGTCGGCAACGCCACCGTCGACGACACCAGCCGCATGGGCCTCACCCGCCTCGTGGCCGACGGCCACTGGATCGAAGTGTCCGCGGCCGCGGCGTCCGCCGACGTTCCGCATCTAGAAGAGGCGGGCGGCACGCTCATGAGTTTTGCGGGCAGCCAGACTACCGTTGACGAGGGCTCGCCATACGTGTTGAGCTTCAGCGCCGCCGGTGCGAGCCTGTGGGTAATCTCGTGGGGCGACGGAACGTTCTCCAAGGGCACCGCCAGCGGCTGGGGCCCCGACATCAGCCAAACCGACTCCACGCATTGGACTGCTACCCACACCTACGCCGACGGCGATGCCAGCCACACGATCCGCGTGACGGGTGTGCTCGGCGACGCCAGCTTTGACGGCAAAGTCGACGATGTGGATGCTTCCATCCTGGGGAGTCATTGGCACCAGCCAAGCGGCGCCACCTGGGGCGACGGCGACTTCAACGGCGACGGGAGAGTCGGCGACGCCGATGCGGCGATCATGGCCGCCCACTGGGAGCCCACGCCCCCAAACCCTTCGGACGACCTTTGGGGTGCCTTCACGGTGGCCGTGAATCCTGCGGCGCCCAGCGATCTGACGACCACGGCAGCCTCCGATGCTCAGATCAACCTACACTGGACGGACAACTCCGACATCGAGACGGGCTACAAGATCGAGCGGATGACGGGCGGCAGTGCCTGGACGTTGGTACATACCGTGGGGGCAGGTGAGACCAGCTACAGCGACACCGGCCGGACCGAAGGCACGGCTTACTACTATCGGGTGCGTGCCACGACCGGCTCTCGTGAGTCCGACCATAGCGGCATGAGCTATGCCATCACGCTACCGACGCAACCCAGTAGTCTAACGGTGACATTCGTCAACGGTGGGCAGGCAAACCTGAACTGGACCGATCGCTCCTCGGTGGAGGTGGGCTACTCTGTCGAGCAGTGGATCGACGGCGATTGGCGGCAAATCCAAACGACGGAGCCTGGCACGGGAACGATGAGCACGATGAGCGCGTCCGTCACGGGCGCGTTCGACCCATCGGTCGACTACAGCTTCCGCGTGCGGGCGTATAAGTATGATTTCAGTGGTGATCCCCTATACTCATTGCAGTGCGATGCCATCGAGATGGCACACGCATGGCCCGCGGCGCCGACTGGTCTTACGGCGACGCCGAAGTCGGACACGCGGATCGACCTCAGTTGGCTGGACATTGCTACCGACGAAACGGGCTACAAGATCGAACGCAGCGCCAATGGCGTCGACTGGACACCGCTGGTGACGCTGGCGGCCGGCTCCTTCAGCTACCCCGACACCGGCCTGACCGAGGGCGAAGGGACGCTCCGCTATTACCGAGTACGGGCGACGAACAACGTTGCAGATGAGGATTCTGCCTTCAGCAATACGACGAGCGCCACGACGCTGCCGAAATCCCCTGGCGGGCTCCAAATGACGGTGGTCAGCGGTGGGCAGATCGACCTGGATTGGCAAGACCTCTCGTCGATCGAAACCGGTTACTCGATCGAGCAGCTTTTCGGCGCCCAGTGGCAGGAGATCGCAACCGCGGACGCCGACGCCACAAGCCAGACACTTGCGGGACGATTTGAGCCGGGGACGGCCTACAGCTTCCGGGTGACGGCCTATCGTGAAACAGAATACTACCTTGGCGACGAATACAGCTACTCGACCTTCGAGTATTCCGCGCCGTCGAACGTGGCCGTGGAAACGATGGGCGCGTGGCCGTCGGCACCGGCCGAACTGACGGCCACGGCAGTTTCCGATTCCCAGACCGATCTGGCCTGGGTAGACAATGCGAACAACGAGGAACACTATGAGATCGATCGCACCACGGACGGCATTACGTGGACGCCGGTCGTAACGTTGGGGGCCGGCGACAGCAGCTACAGCGACACCGGCCTGGCCGAAGGTACGCTCTACTGCCATCGTGTCCGCGCCACGAACGCCGCAGGCGGATCCGGCTACAGTCTGAGCGTCGACACCACTTGGCTGGCGGCTCCTGGCGCGCCACAGTCTACGCTCGTCAGCGGCGGCGCGATCGGCCTCGCGTGGACGGACAACTCGGATGCCGAGTGGGCCTACTCCATCGAGCAGTTCATCGACGACGAGTGGCAGCCCGTCCAAATCGTTGATCCGGACACGATGTCCGGAACGATCGCCGGACCGTTCGAGCCGGAGACCCAGTACCATTTCCGGGTGAAGGCGTGGACCCCATGGGCCGAGTCCCTAGCCGCGACGGTCGACGTGCTGACGGGAGCATGGCCGCTGCCGCCGGCGTCGTTGACCGGCACAGTCGTCTCCGGCACACAAATCGACCTCCAGTGGTCCGCGTCGACCGGCGCGGTCGAGTACACAGTCGAAATGCAGGAGGAAAGCTCGACCGAGTGGGTCGCCGTGGACACCGTGACCGCTCCCCAGACCACGTGCTCCGTCACGGGTCTCGCCCCGGGCGGAGCCGAATACTCCTTCCGCGTGGCCGCTGTCAACGGTGACGGCAGTTCCGCCTTTGCTGCCTTGTTTGGGATCGCAACGGAGAACCTACCGCCGACAGTGAACACTCCGACTGCCGGCGCTAGCCCGGTGACCGGCACCAGCACGACGTTGAGCGTGACCGCCGAGGACGACGGCGGGGAAGACAGGTTGACTTACACTTGGACGTTGCTCTCGGGCGAAAACGTGTGGTTCAGCGAAAACGGAACCAACGCCGCACAGAGTACTACGGTCACCTTCGGTGCCGCCGGCGACTATGCGTTCCAGGTTACCGTCGCCGACGCGCTGGACGCCTCGACTACCAGCACGACGCTGAACGTCACCGTCGACCAGACACTTTCCCATATTTCTGTTACTCCCGACAGCATGATCGTGTGGTATGATAAATGGCCAAACCACTTCCAAGCGACGGGCATCGACCAGTTCGGCAATCCGAAGACGCAAGGCTTTGACTGGTCATTGAGCGAGGGGGCTGTCGGCTCGATCAGTTACTGGGGCAGTTATCTTGGGCCCGGTGACGATCCACCCGATGCCACCTTCTCCGTGATTGCGTCGTACGGCGGCATATCCGGTACCGCGACGGTCTTCTGGGAGCACGCAGCCGGCAGGGTGCGCATAGACTGGGCGGATGGCGGCTATGGAGTTTCTGTTAATTCGCCGCACGAGTTCACCCTCTTGGCCCCCGTAACGCTCGGTATATCAGACGGTGACTGGCCCACGATCGTCGAGGTATATGACAACGGCAGCCTGCTCTTTACAAGTGGGTACGACACTGGTCCCACGACCTTCATCGCCCCGTCTTCGTCGATTTGGTATCCTTCGTTGGGAGAAGCGAGATTGGGCGAAGGATCACACAGTTTGACCTTTCAGGTTATATCAGCTGGATGGAGCGACGCGTTCTATTGGTGGCTTGACCCAATTCAAGTGACGCGTCTCGAAACACTGACGGTTACCGACCGTGGCGGCTCGAACAACACCGCCAGGGCAACGGACAGTGCCATTCGGGAGCTGTATATCCCGGAGTACGAGCCGGGCGACAGCCCCGATGCCGTGTCGGTTGACTTTGATATCCGTTACTCTCCGCAGACCGAAGAGACCGCTCAGCACATCTGCATGAAACTCCAGCGAAACGACGGGCTGATTCTGATCGACGACAGCCTTGCCGACCCGTTCCTCCTGTCATCGACCACGTTGCCATTCACCAAGGACTGCCGTGATTTCGTCTTCACAACGTGGTACGATGAAGATGGCCAAGGCGACCTGGACGAGGGCGAGGACCGTCGGACGGTCAATATCTACGTCCGCGAAGCGTGGACGGCAAACGGGGACTGGACAGCGGCGGCCGAAGTGCCCATTACCCCAACCGTCACCGCGGGAGCGGACGGCGCGTCGCTGCGGGAGTTGGCCAAGGCCATCACAGACGACCCGGATGACGCCGCAAAACTGCCTATCTGCGGGAAGATCACCAAAGGCCAGATCATTGACGTGACCCCGCTGGTGGCTATACTGGAAAAGAGCATCCGTGACGGAATTGTTGCAGCCGCGCAGGTCTGGCCCAAGGACGCGACCTTCGCGACCGGCAAACCGGTTGCCACGATGCTGAGCACACTCAACGAGTTGCAGGTCAAAGACGTATTTGACGGCCTGCCCGGTGGCATCAATGTGCCGTCTGATTGCGAGGCGATGACCTTTCTGGCATCAGCATGTGGTCTGATCGGGGAGCTTCGACCTGGTGAGTTTGACGCGCTCTTCAAGGCCCCGATGGCGTTGTGGAGCGAGCACAGGATCTCGAAGAATACCGCCGCGATAAACTCTCTGCAAGTCGGTGATGCGCTGTACTTCAAGAACAATACTGGATGGACGGCCTGGGGCCCTACGTACAAGAACTGGGCCTGGCAAGGGGAATGGGTGGTATTAACAACCAAGGTTGGGCCCAATGCTGACATTTACTGGGGCTTTCCTTTTGCCTCGGCGCGCACGAAAAGCCAATGGGCCGAGGCATTGCTCGCTGAGTATAACGCCGTCGTCGAGGATCACAACAAATACTGCTTTGGTACTGACCTTGGGTCCGACCCCCTATGGCCTTACGCTTCCTCGGTCGATGGATATCAGCCCGGAAAGACATGGTGCGTCGATTGCCCGGAAATCGCCCAGATCGTATTCCAGCATCGAACAACACGAGGAAAGCCGGAGTAACAGGCCGGCTACCGTCGACGGCACTCTGACCCGTTCGAAGGAGACCGAGCCAGGACGGCAGCTTGCGTTGCTGTGGCCAGAAGGTGACCGGTCTCCGGGTCAGCATTTCCCTGTTGTGAGCGAGCAATAACAAACACCATTCGCACGCCGCCGCGTGCTCTACTCTCAGATGAACTGAGCGAAGAAAGGTTGGAAGACGATGAAATGGTTTGCATGCATTTTGTGTCTCCTCGCGTTCATCGCCTCCAGCCGCGCTGGGCAGGTGGACGAGTCGGAGTTCCTTCGCCAATTGAAAGAGAAGCCTGCCCAGAGCCCGGAAGCGGCGGGATGGTTCGCCTCGCTCCCGATGGAGAAGAAGAGGGCGTTTGCCGATAAGATCGGCCAGATCGTCCTCGATTCGCCGGACTCCTCCACTTTCGCGGTGGCGTTCGGAGCTAACCAGTCGCCCTATCCGTGGGTCCTGATCGTCGGCGGCAGCACGGACCGGATGAAGCTCCTCGGAGGCAACTACTTCAAGTACGAGTTCCGCGACGACGAGCGGGTGAAGAAACAGTGGCAAGTGTGCTGGTACAACGATGAGTCCTACCGTGCCTCCTCATCGAACGGTCGTATCGTATTCGCAAAACGGCAAGACGAGAAGAAGGACCCCAACAACCTCTTCGGTGTTTGGATTAGTCAGTTTGGCTGGCGGTACGTGGGTCCCAAGTTGCCGAAATTCGGACCGAAGACCGAGGAAGAGAGAAACGCCATCGCGGAGATCGAGAAGCTCGGAGGCGATGTGCATGTTGACATTCGCGTCCCGGAATACCGCGCGACCGAAGTGAGCCTGCCTGCGGGTGTTGCGAATGATGCGATGAAGCGTCTGAGGTACCTCAGTGATTTGCGCGGGTTGACCGTCGGGTACGCCGATATCACCGACGCTGGACTGGAGAACCTCAAGGGTCTGACGAATCTGCGAGATCTGTGTCTTGTTGGCGTGAAGATAAGCGACGCCAGCCTGAAGCACCTTAAAGGATTGACCCAGCTGCGGGACCTGCGTTTGAACGACAACAAGATCGCCGACGCGGGTTTGTTGAACCTCAAGGGACTGACGCAGCTTGAGATCCTCTACCTCAACCACACCAACGTTACGGACGCCGGTCTGGAGCATCTCAAGGGTCTGACGCAACTCCGGGAACTCGACCTCCGCTATACGGAGGTGTCCGATCAGGGCGTCGCGAAGCTCCAGAAGGCCCTGCCCAAGTGCAAGGTCCGTTGGCGTCCCGGTGATTAGGACGTTGAGACACCCGAACGAATGACGCGACGTGCGTCCCGACGGCGCGATCAGCCCGGCGTCAACGAGGCCGTGCCCTGGTGGGGCGACAATCCGGCCGACGACGCCACCGTGTGCTGTTGCGGCCGGAACGTGAACCATCCGCGGCTTCATATACGCCTGTTGCGGGCGAGCGAGGGCAAACGCCGTTCGCACGCTACCGCGTGCTTTGTCCTCAAATGAACCAAGCGAAGAAGGCGGGAAAACGATGAAATGGTTCTCGTGCGTGTTGTGTGTCTTCGCCTTGGTCGTCCCCAGCCGCGCTAGCCAGGCGGACGAGTCGGAGTTCCTCCGCCAATTGAAGGAGAGGCCTGCCGAGAGCCCGGAAGCGGCGGGCTGGTTTGCTTCGCTGCCCATAGCAAAGAAGAGAGCGGTTGCCGCGAAAATAGGGCAGATCGTCCTCGATTCGCCGGATTCCCCCGACTTCGGGGTGGCTTTCGGGGCCAGCGGGTCTCCGTATCCGTGGGTCCTGATCGTTAGAGATTCGCCGGACGACCGGCTCCACCTCTACGGAGGCAACTACTTCAAGTGCGAGTTGCGGGATGATAAGCGCGTGAAGAGGCATTGGGAGGCGGGCTGGTACAACGTTCAACACTACGACACGAGATCATCCGATGGGCGCGTTGTTTTCGAGAAGATCGAAGACAAGAAGCAGGATCTGAAGAACTTGTTCGGCGTTTGGGTTGAGCCCCGTTGGCGGTACGTCGGCCCGGAGCTGCCGCAATTCGGGCCGAAGACTGAGCAGGAAAGAATCGCGACTCGGGAGATCAGGAAGTTGGGAGGTCGCGTTTACGTTGACATTCGCCTCACGGAGTATCGCGCGACCGCAGTGAGTCTGCCCCCTGGTGCTACGGATGATGCACTGAAGCACGTCAAGGATCTGCCCGAATTGCAGGACTTGTTCGTTGCGTACGGGAACCTCACCGACGGCAGTATGGAGAACGTCAAAGATCTAACGAGTCTACGAGTTCTGTTTCTTGGCGGTATGAAGATCACCGACGCTGGATTGAAGCACCTCAAGGGATTGATCGAACTGCGGGACTTGAACCTGCAGGACACGAAAATCACCGACGTCGGTCTGGAGAATCTCACGGGATTGACGCAGCTTGAGACCCTGAACCTCAGTAACACCAAGGTAACCGATGCGGGTCTGGAGCACCTCAAGGGTCTGGGCAAGCTCCGAGAACTGAACCTTCTCGATACGAGAGTCTCCGACCTGGGCGTCGAGAAGCTCCAGAAGGCGCTGCCCAAGTGCAAGATCCGCTGGCACCCCGGCGAATGAACGGCAATACCCCCAGATAGATCGCGATCGGCTCCTCGGCCAGTTCCGTGGTGACCACCGTGGGCGTCTGGACCTACGACGAGGATTCGAGCGAGGCCCACTGCCCGGACGGCACGTGGACCGAGGACGACACCGTCACCGACGGGAACGTCGCCACGCGCACGACGGACCTGGAATCCCACTCGACCGGCCGCGAGGATGGCGTCGGCGACGAGGGAAGCCAGATCACCAAAGACACTCAGTACGATCGCGCCGAGGACCAGACCGACCACTTCGATCTGTCGCAAACGGTCCATGCCGTTCATGCGCTCGACGATCAGACGACCGTGACCACCCAGGCAGTCACCGACGAGGACGGAACGAACTCGTGGAGCGAAGCCGCCAGCGAGGATTCCACCGCGGTCTACGATGACTATTCGGACTCATCGAGCCATCTGGACACCAGCGACATCGGCAGCGGCGACTATACGGCCGCCAGCGACGTCACCACCGTGCTCACCAACGGCGAGGAATCCGACAAGTGGGGCTACTCCGACTACTCCGGCGGCAACGCCGGCACTCTGACGAAGAACTCCAGCGAAGACGTACGCACCACGAGGGGACCCTATCAGAACGGCAACGTGACGCGGACCATCGTCGCCAACTACAACAAGACGGACAGTTCCTCGGGCAGCTACAGCATCACCGCCACCAAGAACATCACCTACGTCGATCCCTCGACCACGCAGTACGAAGGCGGCAGCAACGGAACGATCGACACGTCGGGCACGGGCTCGGAGACCAAGTCGCTCACGTACGTGAGGGTCACCGACACCTACGGAGACCACTACCATGACCACGTCGTGCGGAGCGAATCGCGGTCCACGACCGACACGATCGGTCACACGGCCCACAAGACGTACTTGGTTACGCTCGACGCATCCGGCACGGAAGGCACTCCGGTCGAGGACGTCACCACGACCGAGACCACGTCCAGCGCTTACACAAAGACGTTCGAGGAGAACGGCACGTACACCGGCACGGACGGCAGCGCGTCGGGTCATTCGATTTCCATTCCCGGCTACGGCGACCCCCTCAGCACCCTTGCGACAGCTACGGAAGAGAGCTTCGACACGGTGGGCAGGACGTGGCACACCTTGGACGAGGAGTCGGTCACCAAGGGCGAGACGGTCACCACGCACAACGGCGAGTCGACCAGGTCGGTCTGGCGCGAGGAGACGACGCACAACCTTGAGGACCGAGAGCAAATCGGCGACAACCACGATGCAGGCCAGGACTGGGTATCCAACGAACACTACGAGGATACCTGGCACCTCGATAGGACACACACGGAACACCGCAATATCGACGGCAGCGGCTATGCCCACGATGTGGCCGAGTTCGCGTACCACCGGCCCGGGCTCGAATCCGAATCTGAATCCGGACAGTCTTCGGACTATACCTCCGGCTCCGGCGAGTCCTACTACCACGTGGATGACGCCAGCACCGACGACCGGACCGCCCAGAGCGAGTTCTATGTCGAGGTTCACGCCGACGGCTCCTCGCTGACGACGACCGACGACTACTCGCACGACTACGACACGACGTCCGTGACCCACTGGGCGAATTTCCAGGACTCGGGCTGGTCCAGCAGGACCATTTACAACGATTACTCCCGCGGGCTCGTCGGCTCGACGATGCACTGGACCAGCGACTGGGGCGAAACCACCGACTCCTCCTCGTGGGGCGATTCCCAGTCCGGCTCGTACCCAGCGACGGTCGTCGGGAACTACGCACTGACGGTCGACGGGCCGGAGACCTGGTCGGCGTTCTTCAGCGACGTCGCCGACACGCTAGACCCTAAACAAGCGAATAGCGA
>JAPLNP010000471.1 GCA_026401055.1 Planctomycetia bacterium | reverse complement strand
CAGTCGAATGAGTGATTTGTGATCTCCGGGAACCCCCGCATGCAATGCGGGGGCGTTTGCACTCACAGGCCGACAACCGACAACCGACAACCGACTACCGACTGCCGCTTTGCGGCTGTCAACGGCTCCTGCCATCATGTCATCCGGCACGAACTGAAGACACCCACCCGACCGGAATCCCATGCCCAGCGACCGCGACGCTCTAGGAATTGGTCCCGTCCCCGCGCCGCGCGCGGCGGAGGCGTTTGAGTTGATTCTCCGCGATCTGGCCGAGGCCGATCGGCGCGAGCAAGTGCGGACGTTTCTCTCGGGCGGCGTGTCGTGGGAGGGCCTGCTGGCGGCACGGCGCGGCGAGCGACTCGTCGGAGCGATCTTCTCCCAGATTCAGCCCGGCAGAATTGCGATCGTCTGGCCGCCCCGACTGGCGCCGGGCGAGCCGGACGAGACGGCGGACAGGCTCCTGGAGGCGGCCGACCGGGGGCTGGCGGCGGCCGGAGTGTCGATGGCCCAGGTGCTGCTCGAGACGGTCAGCGAGGCGGACGACGCAGTGCTGTTTGCGGAAGACTACCGTCCGCTGGCGAAATTGTTGTACCTTGTGTGTGGGGAAGTCGAGTTCCCCGCAAGCCGCCCGGGGGGCCCTCTGGAGTTCGAGCCCTACACCGAGGCGAACCGGGATCGACTGGCTCGGTTGATCGAGGCGACCTACGAGGCGACGCTCGACTGTCCCCAGCTTAATGACGTCCGGTGTATGGACGACATCCTGGAGGGGTACCGACAGACGGGGGCATTCGACCCGGAGCGTTGGTTGATCGTGCGGCATCAGGACCGGGACGTGGGCTGCCTGATCGTGACCGACCACCCCGAGCATGGCAGTTGCGAGTTGGTCTACATGGGCATTGCGGCCGGATGGCGGGGACATGGATGGGGGAAGGAGATTGCCCGATTTGCCCAATGGCTCACGGCGCGTGTCCGGCGGCCTCGCTTGGTGCTGGCGGTCGACGCCGCCAACGCGCCGGCGATCACCATATATGAATCGGTGGGATTTCACGCTTGGGACCGACGTACCGTGTACGGCAAGGTGTTCGGTTCGCGGGGGTGATCGCGTTCAAACAGTTTTTCCACGCGACCGCCATCGGTGTTAGGGAAAAATCTGGTGGGGGTCATCGTCCGGTTGATTCACTGTTTTCCGCATGTTCGGCCATGCTCGCCGGGGCGGGAAAAAATTCCGGCGTCGGCGCGGCGGCCATGGTTTGACAGCAAAGCTAGCACCGCTACAATCAGCGTCTCGGGTGACACGACCACGTTGAACTGAGACGGCGACCGCTGTCGCAATATAGCGCCTCATTCCCCATATTCCCCCAGTTTCACGGGGGAAAGACCAGACGCCACGATGGTGTGGTTTTGCGGGAACGCCGCGCGCCGGGGACGGTCAGGAAGTGACCACGGACGATATGGACATCGTGTCGGCTCTGCGCGCCGCGCTTGCCGACAGGGTCGGAAACGAGCGCTTCGCGCTGTGGTTCGGCCCCAGTACGCGTCTCGAGCTCGTCGATGGCACGCTCACCATCGGCGCGCCGAACCGATTCTTCCGCGATTGGCTCAGCGCCACGTTTCGCCAAACGATTGAGGACGCCTGCGCGGTGGTGCTCGGCTGCTGCCCGGCGCTCGACTTCCTGATCGACGCCTCGCTGCCGGAGCCCGCCGCCGCCACGGCCGAACCGGCGGCGACGAAACTCAACCACAACGGCGCCTCGGAGCCCAAGCCTCGCGCAAACGGTAACGACGGCGTCCGCCGCGCCGACAAGCCCCTCGCCGAGCGCCGCCGCTTCGCCACGCTCGGCGCGTTCGTCACCGGACCGTCCAACCGGCTCGCCCGAGCGGCCGCCGAGACGATTCTCCAGCGGCCGGGCCAATTCTCGCCGCTGTTGATCCATGGTCCCACGAGCGTCGGCAAGACGCATCTGCTCGAGGGCATCTGGAGTGCCGCCCGGCGACAGCCCCTCGGCCCCGGCGCCGTGTACCTCACGGCCGAGCAGTTCACGACGTACTACGTCGAGGCGGTTCGCGGCAACGGGCTGCCGAGCTTCCGCCAGAAGTACCGCGGCGTGCCGCTTCTGATCGTCGACGACCTGCAATTCTTCCGCGGCAAACGCTCGACGCTGGTCGAATTGCTCTACACGGTCGACACCATCCTCCGCGAGGGGCGTCAAGCCGTCTTCGCCGCCGACCGGCCGCTGGACGAGTTGTCCGACCTGGGCAGCGAACTGGTCTCCCGGCTCAAAAGCGGCATGATCTGCGCGATCGATCGTCCCGAGCACGCCACGCGGCTGGGCATCGTCGAGCAGACGGCCGGGCGATTGGCCCTCGACGTGCCCAAGAACGTGCAACAGTTCATCGCTGCCAGACTCACCGGCCATGCCCGCGAACTCTCCGGCGCCCTCTGCCGGCTGCAAGCCACGAGCGAAGCGTTGGGCGAGCCGATCACGCTGGCGATGGCCGAACAGGCGTTGGCCGAGATGATCCGCCACAGCACGCGGATCGTTCGCCTGCCCGACATCCAGAAGGCCATCTGCGACATCTTCGGCCTGGAGCCGGACAGCCTTCAGTCGGGCCGCAAGGGCAAACGGGTGAGCCACCCCAGGATGTTGGCCATGTGGCTCGCCCGCAAACACACCCGGGCGGCGCTGTCCGAGATCGGCCACTTCTTCGGGCGTCGAAGCCACAGCACGGTCGTTTCGGCCCAAAAGCGCGTCGACGCCTGGCTCGCCGACGGGACGGTGCTGGAGTTGGCCGACCACGCTTCGAGCGTCGACGACGCGATCCGCCGGGTCGAGCAGACGCTGTTGGCGGGGTGATGCTCAGGGGCCAGAGGTCAGGGGCCAGGGAATCGCCGCGAGGCGGCAGGCCATCTGACGAGCAAGGCGTCCGATGCCCCTCGTCTCTCCAGAAATCCCCGTGCGTTGGCTTCCCCTTATCGGGTTATGGACGACGCCGTGTCAACAGGGGAGACTGGTTTTCATCTTGAGCACCCTCGTCGGAACAGGGTGATTCGTTCGAACTGCTTTTGTGGGAGGCGACTGGGTCGCCGACTGCCAATCCATCCGCGGACGATCGGTGACCGAGTCGCTTCCCACAACCACCTCGGGAAGGAGAAGAGCCATGGCTTGCCATCGTCGCGTCGTTTTTCTCTTCGCGATCTTGTGCTGTTGGTCGGGCGTCGCGGCGGCGCAGTTTGGCGACCCGCCCGCCCGCCGCGTGTCGCGTCCCCGGCCGACCACGCCGACCACGCCAGCCAAGCCGGCCAAGCCCGCCCAAGGACTCGGGCAACTGGTGGTTCAGGACGCCCAGTCCGACTCGCCCGTGCGATTGAACGTCGCCCGCTATCACGCCCACGTCGTCCTGCAGCCGCCCGCGGCGCTCGTGCAAATCGACCAGTCGTTCTACAATCCCTACGACCGGCAGGAGGAAGGCACGTTTGTGTTCAGTCTGCCGCGCGGCGCGTCGGTGAGCCGTTTTGCGATGTACGTGACGCCCGGGCAATTGGTCGAGGGCGAGATGGTCGAGCGCCAGCGGGCGGCCAGCGTCTATCAGACGATCGTCTCGCGCCGGCGCGATCCGGCCATCCTCGAACAGATCGGCGAGAACTTGTTTAAGATGCGGGTGTTTCCGATCCCGCCCAAGGACACGAAGCGGATCCTGCTGGACTACACGATTCCGCTGGAGTCCAGCGCCGGCGAGTGCCGCTTCCGGCTGCCGCTGTTTTCCGATTTGGAGCCGATCTGGGATTTTCGTCTCACGGGCGTGATCCGCGCGGCGGTCCGGACGGACGGGGCCACGAGCCCGTCGCACCCGGCGGCAACCTTCAAACGTGACGCCGACGGCACCGTCCGCTTCGAGCTAACAGGGCAGAACTACAAGCCCGAGTCCGATTTTCTTCTGAGCTTCGCGGAGCAATCGACGCTCGAGCCCGCGGTTCGCGTCTGCGCCGTTGAGCCGTCGTTCGAGCCGCCGTTCGACGGGTCTTCCGCCGCCCGGCGCAAGCCCGGCGGGCTGTACTTCCAGGCGACGCTTCCCCACGACGCTGACCCGGCCGCCGCGAAGGACGTTCATGGCAAGGCCACGCCGCCGGCCGACGTGCTGGTGCTGGTAGACACGTCCACGAGTATGCGAGACTGCCCGCTCGTGCGGCAGAAGCTCGGTGAAGTTCTGCACAAGCTCCGCCCGGCGGATCGCTTCCGCGTGGCGTGCGTCGACGTTGGCGCGCGGCCGTTGGACGACCGGTGGCAGAAATCCGGTGGGCCCGAAGTCGAGAAGGCTCTCGGGCGGTTCGATCAGGAGTTCTGTCTCGGCGGGACCGATTTCGACGTGGCCCTGGCCGAAGCGACCGCCTTGTTCGACGAGAAGTCGCCCCGCCGGCGACTGGTGATCTGCCTTGGCGACGGCGGGCAAACCGACGCCGGCGACAAGGTGAACGTACTCATCGGGCGGTTGGCGAATCGCCTGCAAGATGCACACGCTCCGCTGGTGGCCGTCCTGGCGCGCGGCAGTGAGAAGGGGCAGATGCTGATGGACTGGCTCGCCCGGGAGTCCGGCGGGTTGGTGTTCGACCTGGTCGGCTCGGCGATCGCCGAGCGGGACCTCGACGCCTTGCTCTCGTCGGGACTGCCCAGCCCGGAACAAATCGTCAAGGTTGAAGTCGAAGGCGCCGAGCCGGACGACCTGTACTACCCGACCGCCTGGCTCCCCGATCGGGCATTGCACGTCTTCGGCCGTGTCGGCCCGCGGGAGAAGCTCCGGCTGACGGTGACGACCGCTGACGACGGCAAGCCGCTTGAGCGCAAATGGGAACTCGCCGTCGATCCGAAACAGGACGATGTCTTTGTCGGGCGGCTTTGGGCGCAGCGGAAGCTCGATACGTTGCGTCGGCAGCGGCCGTTTCCCAAGCCGGAGGACCCGGACGACGTGCTAAAGAAGCAGATGATCGCGCTGTCGCAAGAGTGGAGCTTGCTGTCGCCGTACACGGCGTTCTTGGTGCTCGAAAGCGAGGAGGACTACGCGAGGTGGGAGATCGACCGGCGGCGGCGTCACCGCTACTGGAAGCCCGCCGATGCCCAAGAGCCGGAGCAACTGCCGGAGGAATGGACCCGCCGGGCGGCGGAGCGAGTCAAACAGTCGGGCAAGGAGTCCGACGAGAAGCGACTGGCGCGCACGATCCGCTCCGCCCGCGAGGCCCTGGAGGGTGGAAATCCCTCGCTGGCCGACCGGTTGCTGGACGCGATCCGCAACGTGCCAGAGGCGACCCAATCCTCCGAATACACCGAGATGAAGCGTCGCGCGATGGCCGGCATCCAGCGGGAGGCGGTTCTCGGGGCGCTGGGTCCCTGCCGCGCGCTCTTGGACCCGGCGACGGCGACGCCCGAGCCGGCCCTCGACGCGCGGCTGCTGCCGTCGCTGTTGGCCGTTCCGAGCGCGAGTGACGATTTCGGGCGAAGGCATCCCTATGCCAAACAGTTGCTCGAGGAAGTGCCGGTACGCTCGCGGCCGTGGAGGCCGCGCAAGGACCGCCTGGTCGAGGAGACAATCTTCACGGTCGACGAGTTGGCAGCGATGCTCGCCCGTGATCCGAGCGTGAACGTCGTGGTTGATCGCCGCGCGCTGGAGAACACGCGCATCAGCACGGCAAGGGAATTGGGAGTCTACGGTTTCGGCCGGATGTCGCTACGGGATTATGCGCGGTTTCTGCTCGGCCAGGCTGGGCTGGTGCTTGTGGAAGAACCTCACCGGCTGCTGATCACGACTGAGGACGAAGCCGAAACACGGACAACGACGGAGGTCTATCCGGTGGCCGATCTCTTGATCCCCGATCGCGTCGCCGACCCGAGCTTGTTGTTCGATCCGTACCTGGATCACCGGCTGGCGGCCGAATCGCGGATTCGCGCGAAGCTCCAGCGGCCGATCGACGTCGAGTTCGACAAGACGCCGCTGGCCGAGGTGGTCAAGAAGCTCGGCGAAATCCTGGACGGCGCGGTCCTCGTCGACGAAAAATCGCTGGAGGAGGACGGATTCGCCTTCGAGACGCCGCTGACGGCGCGGTGGCGCGGCATGCCGGTCAAGGAGTCGCTCCGCTGGACGCTCCGCGATATGAACCTGACCTACATAATTCGCGGCGGGGCGCTCGTCATCACGACGCCGGACAGAGCGTTGGAACGCCTCGAAACGCGACTTCACTCGGGCCGCGGCGTGCTGTATGAGTACGCCGCGCCGGCGGAGGATCGCTCGCGGCCGGGTCGCTCCGGCGGCTTCACGGGCGGCATGGGTGGCATGGCGATGGGCAGCATGGGCATGGGCGGAATGGCGATGGGCGCCGGCGGAGGCGTGGGCGCCGGTATGGGCGGATTCGCGGGGGGCGGGTTTGGCATGGGCGGTGGCCTCGGAGTGCCGCAGCAAGGTTCCGCCGCCGGCCTCTCCAGCGGCGGCGATGCCACGGTGCCAAACGAGGCCGAGGCGTCCGAACCGGGCGGCGCTTCCATGCCGGAATCGAGCGGCATCGATCGCCCACGGCCCGACACGTCGCTCACGCTACAGGCGTCGCAGCGGCAAGAGTACACCCACGATTTCGACAGCCTCATCGAGCTTGTCACCACCACGATCAAGCCCGCTTCGTGGGACGACCTGGGCGGCCCGGGAAGCATCGCGTTCTTCGCGCCGACGCTCGATTTCGTCCTCACCGCAACCGAGGAAGTCCACGACGAGATCGACGTCCTGTTCGACCGCCTCCGCAAGCTGCCACAGGTGAGCGGCGCCCGGGGCTGGCGGCCCGCCACGTTGCAACCCGTCGATCCCGACGCACCGTTGGACTTCGATGGCCTGATCGGACTTCTCACTTCGTCGATCCGCCCGGTGAGTTGGGACGAAGTTGGCGGCGTCGGCAGCGTCACGTTCGACGAACCCCGAGCGGTGTTGATTGTCTCGCAGACTCGCGACACCCAGGACGAGGTGTCGAACATGCTCACGATGCTCCGCCGCAGCAGGTACGAAATGCTGCGCGGCGACCGGCCGTGGGAGCGAAAGGGCCTGGCGGCCGAACGGCCACTCGTCGCGCCTTGGCCGGAGGCAGATAACCCGCCGCCGCGGCTTTCGGCAATGCCGGAACCCAAGTCGGCGGAACTCGCCTCGCTGGGCGACCGCCAGGTCGAATCGGGGCTCTGGGAGTGGCGCCGTAGCGTGCCGGGCAAGAGCGGATCGCAGAGCATCGTCCTGCGACGGCAGGGGGACCGGATCGAAATCCTGCTGCCCGGCTGCGTCCTCCGGGCCGAGGGCGACGCCGTCGCGATTGCCTGGCCGGGCTTGCGGCTGGTCGAACTGGGCAACTGGGGCGAGGAAGTCCGCCGGCTCGCCGACCGCCGGCTCCCCTGGCTTCCCCATCGCGCGAACGACGAATTGGCTCGCCTCTTCCACGTCACCAAGACCGACGCCGGCCGCGTCCGACTCGTCCCCGCCGGCCTGTCCGAGGACGCCAACACGTGGCTGGAGGCCGAATTCGCCGGGCCGTCGCGCTTCCCCCGGCTCTGGCAGACGCAATTGGACGGCAAGCCCACCGGCCGGTTGCGGCTCGACGGCAAAACAGCGGTCATGGAAGACGCCGCCGACAAGGTTCTCGCCCGGTGGGAACTGATCCGGTCGGAAACCGGCGACGTCGAGGTGCCGCCGCTGGAGGCCGATTGGCAGGGCTACGTCCGAC
>JAPLNP010000491.1 GCA_026401055.1 Planctomycetia bacterium | reverse complement strand
GACCCAGATCTTGGACGCGTCGTCGCAGGTGATCCAGAGTTGGACGTCCCGCAGTCGATCCGACAAGAACTCGGCGGCCACGTAAGCGACCACCTCCTTCTCGCGGCCCAGGACTTTGTTCAGATCCGCCAGTCCGAACGTATTGTCCGAAACATGGTCGATCCACGCGACCGTCCGCGGCTTGCCGTCCTTGGGCTTGCCTTGGTAGCTTTCGGCGAAGGAGAACTCGGTCTGGGTCTCGGGCGGGTAGACGGCGTGGAAGCCCTTTTTCCCCGCATTGTCCCAAGGGCCGACCACCTTCCAGCGAACGAGGCAGCCGAGTTGCCGGCCAAGGTCCACCTTGCGGCCGAGCTTCTCCAGCCGCTCGGCCACCGAGCGAATCTGGTCCACGTCCCTCGCGGCGGCCAGGGCCGTTTCATAGCGGGCGACCGCATCGGCGGCGGGCAGCCCGGCGGCCTGGTCGATCAGTCGGGCAACGGCGTCCTGGCGGAGTTCGGGGCTCGGGTCGTCCAACATGCCCGGCAGAAGCCGCTCGGGCGTCGCCGGATCAACTGCCACCAGCCATTCGTAGACGAGTCGTCTTCCCCTTGGAGAGTGGTTTGCATCCCCTAAAAACGCTGATAGTTCCTTGACGGGGAGAACACCCCCCTTAGTGATCGCCCGTTGGGCCACGGTGTCGGCCGCGCTGCCGATCCAGTTGGCTGCCAAGGGACCTGCTCCGTCCATCCCGGCCAGGATCGCCGGCAGCCTTTCGACATCGGCCCGGGCCAACTCGCTCCACGCCTGGGCTAGCCTAGCACTATCTATCCCATGCGGACCCGCCGATCGGAGGGTCTTTATGGCCGAATCGACGTCCCCGGCAACTGCGGGCACGGTGAGCAATAGCATCACAAGGGCAGCGAACGCTCGTCGGTAAAGCCTGTCCATGTTCATCGCAACCATATTCATAATGTGGCCCAGCCGCCCTCGGCTGGGGGAAGTTGCCCCGGTGGGGCCCGTTGCCAGGCTATCACCGCCGAGGGCGGCGGTGCCACATGTCGCCCGGGAGCCGCCGATTATAGGGGATAATGCGAGGATTGGGAAATGCCGCCGGCATCGCCGGCGCAAAGGCTCGACAATGGCGTGCCGCAAGCCTACGCTACGGAATGTAGCCCGGCCGCCCCCGGCTGGGTCAGTTGCCAGGCCATCACCGCCGAGGGCGGCGGTGCCGCAAAGCCAATCAACCTCAGCAAACAGGAGCGAGCAAGATGAAGAATAGCGAAGTGACCCGGCGGCGGTTTCTGGCGGCATCGGGCGCGGCGGTGCTGGCCGGCGGCGCGGTAGCGCAGGGGGCCGTCGCAAAGAAGGCGGGTAAACTCGCCCTGCTCGGCGGCGAGCCCGTCCACAAAGGCGGCTGGCTCGGCTGGCCCGTCTGGGACCCGAACGATGAGCAGAGCGTCCTGGACGTGTTGCGCAGCGGCGTCTGGTGCCGGCTGGCCGGCAACACCGTCTCGACCTTCGAGAAGAAGTACGCCGAACTCTTGGGCGTGAAGCGCTGCCTGTGCACGGTGAACGGGACCAACGCCCTGTTGACCGCCCTGAACACGCTCGACATCGGCGTGGGCGACGAGGTGATCACCTCGCCGTATACGTTCATTGCCACCTACAACGTGATCCTCGACTCGTGCGCCCTGCCCGTGTTCGCCGACACCGACCCCGAAACCTTCCAACTCGACCCCGACACGATCGAGTCGCGGATCACCGAGAACACCCGGGCGATCCTTCCGGTGCACATTCTCGGTCTGCCGGCGGACATGGATCGGATCAACGCGATTGCCAAGAAGCACAACCTGGTGGTGATCGAGGATGCTTGCCAGGCCTGGCTGGCCGAGTGGGGAGGCAAGAAGGTCGGCACCCTGGGCGACCTCGGGTGCTTCAGCTTCCAGAACTCGAAGCACCTTACCTGCGGCGAAGGCGGCGCGGTGGTCAGCAACAACGAGAAGCTGATGGACCGGGCCTACTCGATCCACAACTGCGGCCGGCCGCACGGGACGCTGACAGGCGAAACGGAATACCCGATCACGGGCACCAACCGCCGGCTGACCGAGATCCAGGCGGCGATCCTGCTCGGGCAGATGAAGCGGCTCGTCGCCGACACGAAGCGCCGCAACGAGAACGCCCGGTATCTAACGTCGAAGCTCCAGGGAATCCCGGGCATCGTTCCGCACAAGCTGTACCCCAAGGTGACCCAGGCGGCGTATCATCTGTATCCGCTGCGGTACAAGAAGGAGGAGTTCAACAACGTGCCCCGCGAGAAGTTCCTGAAGGCCCTGGCCGCCGAGGGCGTGCCGGCTGCCGATGGATATGGGCCGCAGTACCGCTGGGAGGGTCTGAAGTCTTCGCTGGCGTCGAAGAACTTCACCCGCGCGTTCCCCGCCGAGCGGCTCAAGCGATACTGGGACGAGTTGAACCTGCCCAAGAACGATCAACTCTGCCAGGAAGCCGTGTGGTTTGGCCAGAACATGCTCTTGGGCGAGAAAAGCGACATGGATGACATCGCCAACGCGATCGTGAAGATCCACGAGAACCGGGACAAACTTGGGTAAGTGGTAAGTGGCACACTACGCCGAAGCCCGCGGTGAGTGGGCGTTTGCGGAGCGCCGCCGCCAGGTCACTTCCCCACCGCCTCGCGGACCCACTTCACGCGGGGCTGGCCCTGCGAGGCGGTGCCGGTAACGCGCTCGGGCAGGTAGCGGACTCGCTTGCCAGGGTCGTCGGGCAGGCGGAAATTGTCGCCCTTCTGCAAGATCGGCCGGTTCTCCGGAATCCCGCCGAACGCCGGGCTGCCGGCGGCCTGGCACGGAAACCAATGCCCTTTGCCCTCCTTGTCTTCGAGGTAAAACTCGGGATAGCAGTGGCCGGGCACCCACACCGTCCGCGCCGGAATCTCCTTCGCCCGGAGAATCGCGATAAACAGCGACGTCAGTTCCTCGCAATCCCCGGTGCCGTCCTTCAGCGCGGCCAGGGCGCCCTTGAGCGGGCCGTTTTTGTACTCGACCTTCTCGCGGACCCAATCGTAGACCGCCTCGACCTGCTCCCAAGCCTTCTCCTTGTCCGCGCCGATCTCCTTGGCCAGATCGCGGATCTTCGGATGGCGGCTTTCGATGTACGGACTCGGGCCGAGATACTCGCGAACGTCGCGCGGCAACTTCTTCACGTCCGGCAGAACGTACTGGTCCGTCTCGCTTTCGCTCGGCGGCTCCTGGGCGTGCCGCTTCACTTCCAACGTCACCAGGGCGTTGGCCGTCTGTCCGGAGGGCAACATCGGGATCTTGACCACCATCAGCTTCATCGTGCCGCCGATCGTCTGGTAGCTGATCTTCGCCGACGGCGAGATGTCCTCCTCGACAACGGTGACCTGCTGTTCGGGCCAATCGACCGGCACGGGCACGTAGCCGACGATCCCCTTGCACGCGCCGCCGACCGCCGTGACGATCATGCCCGTCTTCCATCGCTGCGTCTGCGCCTCGCCCAACCGCGTCCCGCCCGGATCACCCTGCTGAAACTGCGCCGGCGCCGCGGCGGCGAAGAAGAGCGAAGATGCCAACGCAAGAGCAACCACGGAAGTACGCACGGCAAGTTACCTCGACAGCACGGGACGAACGTTGATCGGGGACTGTCCCCCCGCGGCGCGGCCGGCCGCCAATCCGGGGGCCGCTCTCTCTTATTCTAGCCCGTCACCCGCCGTCTGGCACGCGATTTCAGCTTCCCACGGGGACGTCATAAGGCAATGTGGGGCGACGTCCATGAAGATGGTTTACGGCCCTTACCCGCCAAAGGCGGTATTAGGCCCCGGGGGTTGCGGCGCGGGCACGGGGCGCGGACAATGGGGACACTACCCGTGTTTCCCGCGCCCTCGGAGGATCGGGCGGCGATCGATCTTTCGGACAGGAGGCCCACGCGATGCGAGCACGCGTCTTTCCATCGGCCGCAAAAACGCGGTCTCGTCTGCTTTGCCCCATCGCGGTGGCGGTTGTAATGACAATCGCCTCTGGGGCCGCGGCGGCCGAGGCGCCGAAAACGGATCGCCCGTGGAACGTCGTCATCCTGCTGGCGGACGATTTGGGCTGGTCCGACCTGGCCTGTCAGGGCGGCGACTTGCACCGCACGCCCGAACTGGACAAGCTCGCCCGGCAGTGCGTCCGCTTCACCGACGCCTACGCCGCCGCGCCGGTTTGCACGCCGACGCGGGCGTCGATCCACACGGGCAAGTACCCGGCGCGGTTCCGAATGACGACGTGGCGGGAATCGTCCGATCGCCCGGTCAAGGACCGCAAGCTGCTGGCGCCGATTACCGTCGGCGATTTACCCCACGAGGAAACCACCTTCGCCGAGGTGCTCCACGCGGCCGGTTACGCGACGGCGCACGTGGGCAAGTGGCACTTGGGCGACGCGGCGTTCTTTCCCGAGACGCAAGGATTCGACGTCAACATCGGCGGCACGCACTGGGGCGCCCCGGCGACGTATTTCTTCCCGTATTCCGGCCCGGCTTCCGACGGTTTTCGCTACGTGCCGCATCTGGAGTTCGGCGCCAAGGGCGAGTACCTTACCGACCGGCTGACCGACGAAGCCCTGCGCGTGCTCGACCGCGTGGCCGACCGCCCGTTCTTCCTGAACCTGTGCTGGCACGCCGTCCACACGCCAATCGAGGCCCCCGACGATCAGATCGAGTCCTGCCGCGAGCGTCTTGGCCCGGACATGAACCACACGAACCCCATCTACGCCGCCATGGTCGAGACGCTCGACCGCAACGTCGGCCGGGTACTGACGAAGCTCGACTCGCTGGGCGTCGCCGATCGCACCGTCGTGATCTTCACCTCGGACAACGGCGGATACGTCAACCAGTACCGCGGCCAAACGGTCACCAACAACGCGCCTTTGCGCAGCGGAAAGGGTTCGCTCTACGAGGGCGGCGTGCGCGTGCCGCTGCTGATCCGCTGGCCGGGCGTGACGCCCAAGGGAGCCGTCTGCCGCGAGCCGGTCAGCACGGTCGATTTCTATCCGACGATTCTTCAGATCACCGGCCTGCCGGGCGACGCCAAGCACAACGCAGCCGTCGACGGCGTGAGCCTGACGCCGCTTCTTCGCGACCCGAGCGGATCGCTCCCGCGGAAATCGCTCTTCTGGCACTTTCCGCACTACTACGCGACGACCACGCCGGTCGGTTCGATCCGCCGGGGCGACTGGAAGCTGCTTGAGTATTTCGAGGATTCTCGCGTCGAGTTGTACAACCTTGCCGAGGACCTTGGCGAGACGCGCGACCAGGCTTCGGCGCGGCCGGAACTGGCCGATGCCCTGCGGGCCGAACTGCGCCAGTGGCGGTCCGACGTCCAGGCCCAAGTTCCCTCCCCCGGTACCCAGAAAGAATGAAGGAGTTGCCATGAACCGCGAAACCGTGATTTTCGTCTCGATCGCCCTGGCGATCTTCCTGTCCGGCAACCCGGCCCTTGCGCAAGAACCGCAAGGCACCGCGAACGAGACTTGGCGAGGGCGGCCGTTGGTTCTCGACCCGCGATGCACGCGGCTGCCGTTTGCCGGCGACGCATCGGTGCCGGGACTGGTCGAACTGGCCGACGGCAGCCTGTTGACGGTCCAGGGCAGCGGCACGACGACCACCCGCGACGACGGCAAGACCTGGTCGGCGCCGCGGCCCATCGAGGTCGGTCCCGGCCCGGGAACTCCGAGCGACTCCTGCGTGTTGGTCAAAACCAAATCCGGCGTTCTGGTCATGGTCTACATGGACATTGCCGGGATGCACTTCGCGTGGGACACGGCGAAGAACGAGACCACGGCGGACACAAAACTCGACGTCTGGGCAGTCCGAAGCCTCGACGAAGGGAAGACCTGGATCGACCGGCAGAGGCTGCTCGATGGCTACTGCGGGGCCCTGATCGGCATCATCCAGACTTCCGCCGGCCGGATCGTCGCGCCGATCCAATGCATGCTCGACCGCAACCGGCACGCCACGTTCACCTGCGTCTCGGACGACGACGGCAAGACCTGGCTGCGGGGCAACGTCATCGACCTCGGCGGACGCGGTGACCACGTCGGCGCGATGGAAGCCACGGTGGCCGAACTCGCGGGCGCTCGCGTGCTGATGCTCTTGCGGACCAGCCTCGATCGCTTCTGGGAGGCGTACTCCGACGACGGCCGCTACTGGCGCGAAATCCGACCGAGCCAGCTTGATGCGTCCAGTGCCCCGGGCTATCTCGTGCGCCTGGCCAGCGGCCGGCTGGCGCTGGTTTGGAACCGGCTCCGCGGCGAGGGGAAGGAGAGCGCCCAGCGCAGCGCCGGCGGCAACCGCACCAGCGAACCCGCGGCGTCCTGGCATCGCGAGGAGCTTTCGTTGGCCTTCTCCAGCGACGACGGAAAGACCTGGACCAAGCCCGTGGTGATCGCCCGCGTGCCCGGCGGAGGCTTGAGCTATCCGTACCTCTTCGAGCGCCGGCCCGGCGAGTTGTGGGTGATCACGCGATTTGACGGCAAGGTCTGCCTGAGTCTGAAGGAAGCGGATTTCGTGGGGAAGTAGATCGTGATGGCTTGCCGGTGCATCAGGAGCGTTACGCTTGGTTTCGTCGCGGCGTGGGCGTCGCTGGCCGCCGTCGCGGCATCCTTTGCCGCAGGCGATCGGCCGCCCAACGTGATTGTCATCTACGTCGACGATCTGGGATCCGTTGACTTGGGCTGCTATGGGGCAAGCGATCTGGAAACGCCGGCCGTCGACGGACTCGCCCGACGCGGCGTGCGGTTCACGCAGTTCTACGCCCCCGCGCCGGTTTGCTCGCCCAGCCGCGCGGGCCTGCTGACGGGTCGCTACCCGTTGCGCGCCGGGCTGTCGACCAACGCCGCGTCGCCGCCGATCGACGCCGACATGGACGACGGCACGCGGGGGCTGCCCGCCGAGCAGATCACCCTGGCCGAGATGTTCAAGGCCGCCGGCTACGCCACCGCGCACGTCGGCAAGTGGCACCTGGGCTTCGCCAAGGGCATGACCCCGAACGAGCAAGGGTTCGACGATTCCTTCGGCTTCCTCGGCGGGTGCATCGACAACTACTCGCACTTCTTCTACTGGAACGGACCCAATCGCCACGACCTTTGGCGCAACGGCAAGGAAGTCCACCACGACGGACAGTTCTTCCCCGAACTGATGGTCGCCGAGGCGGGCCGGTTCATGGAGGCCAACCGGACCCGGCCGTTCTTCATGTACTTCGCCCTGAACATGCCGCATTATCCGTACCAGGGCTACGCGAAATGGCTCGATCGCTACCAATCGCTGCCCTTTCCGCGGCGGTACTACGCGGCGTTCGTCTCGACGCTCGACGAGAACCTCGGCCGCCTGTTCGCGCGGCTCGACGAACTCGGCCTGCGGGAGAACACGATCGTGGTCTTCCAATCGGACAACGGCCACAGCACGGAGGAGCGGGCGTTCTTTGGCGGCGGCAGTTCGGGCCCATACCGCGGGGCGAAGTTCAGTCTCTTCGAGGGCGGCATCCGTCTGCCGGCGATCATTTCCTGGCCCGGTCATTTGCCCGAAGGACAGACTCGTCCCCAACTGGCCCACGGCTGCGACTGGATGCCGACGCTCGCCGCGCTAACCGGCGTGAAGCTCGTTAACCCGGACATCGACGGCAAGAGCCTCGCGGAGGTGATCGCCTCGGCCGACGCGCCGACGCCCCACGAGGCGGTTCATTGGCAGGTGGGCGAGGACGCCGGCGCGCAGTGGGCCGCGCGCGACGGCGCGTGGAAACTCATCGGCAACGTCCGCGACACGAGCGACAAGAATCGCGGATTGCCGCTCTCCGAGGCCGACAAGAAGCTCTTCCTGTCCGACCTCGCCGACGACCCGGGCGAAACGCGCAACCACGCCGCCGACCACCCCGACGTCGTCGATCGTCTTCGCGCGCTGCACGAAGAGTGGCTTCGGCGCGTCGGCTTCGGGAAATAGCGAAGTTATTTTTTCGCGGACTGTTACCCTCGCCACTCGGTGTGGTCGACGGTGGTTCGGAAGTCGGCTTCGCCCGGATCGAGCAGTCTTCCGGGTTGTCGCCGCCACCGGAGATGAAGCCGGTGGTGGCGAAACCCGGTCTCGCGCGATCCGAACCGCGAGGCGACGTGGTGGACGGCCCGTCCACCACGACGCGCATCGCGCCGGCCGCACGTTGTCCCCGTGCCGGTTGCTTGCCGGAGGCGTTCGCGTTCAGGATCGCGCGTCCGCGCGGCAAGACGGCTCGCGGGCCGAGGGGAAAGGGCCCGCGTGCTTACTGGACGGGGGCGGGAACATAGCTGGAACCGACCGGCGCGCAAGCGCCGGGGGCGACGGGCGTGCTGCACGGATTGCAGGGGTCGCCCATCACGACCGGCGCGGCGGCCGGATAGGCCGAGCCACGATACATCCAATCGAAGCACCGGCAGCCGGTTGTGCTCGCCGTAACGATCAGTAAAGCCGTCAGAAGTATTAGCCTCTTCATTACTCGAATCTCCCATCCAGACGTAACTGTTCCATCGCAAAGGCATGGACCAGACAACTCTACACCACGCCGGATGATGTGCAAATGCAACCGGCGTTTTTTTCTGGAAACGCCATGTCGTTTTTTTGCCGCACGGCGCAAGAACGAAAGCTAGATTTGTTTACCCAACCCCTTTCACAGGTACCAAGACAATGACCCGAACCATCACCACATGCGTCCCGACGCGGATCGCTCTTGCGCTCGTCGTCGCCTTCGCCGTGCCGGCCGCCTCGGCCGCGGTGGCCCAAAGCACTTGTCCGCGGGAGTTGTGGGTGATCAGCACCCGGGCGATGCCCTACTGCGGCGCGGAGGTCGATCCCGCCTCGTTCGACTATCGGCGCGTGGACGACTGCCGGCAGTGCGTCCCGGCCGACGAGGCGGAGTTCCTCGCCTCCGCCGCGCCGGGCGTGCCAACCGTGTTCTTCATTCACGGCAATTGGATCGATCGCTGCATGGCGATCCAAGAGGGTTGGAGTCTGTACCACGCGATCCAAGCCGCGGCTTGCGATCGGCCGTTTCGACTGGTCGTCTGGTCCTGGCCGTCCGAGCGCATCCGGGGCGGCCTTCGCCACGACGCCCAAGTCAAGGCCGTGCGGAGCGACGTCCAGGCCCACTATCTCGCGCGGTGCCTCGATCGCATGTCCCCCGACGTGCCCGTCAATCTCGTCGGACACAGCTTCGGCGCCCGGACAATCCTCGGCGCAATGGAGTTGCTCGCCGGGGGCACGGTCGCCGGTCGGGTCACGACGCATGACGCAAACCGGCCTCGCGGGCCGATTCGGGCGGTGTTGATCGCCGCCGCCGTGGAGAACGGCTGCCTGCTGCCCGGGCGTCGTGACGGCCTGGCCTTGGGACAGCTCGAACGAGTGTTGATCACGTGCAACGTGAATGATTCGGCGTTGAAATGGTACCCGCGGTTATACGGCCGCGGCGGCGCGGAGGCGCTTGGCTACACGGGCCCGGCATGCCCTTCGCGGCTCGGCGACCAGCGCGGGAAGGTCGAAACGCTCAACGTCGCCTGTTCGGTCGGCTCGCACGACTGGACGGACTACCTGCGGTCGTCCGCACTGCGGTCGCGTCTGGGGTCGTACACTTTCGTGTCGGCCGTGCCGGAATCCGAAGCGGCGGCGAAGTAGTGGTCCGTTGCCGGTGGTCGGTTGTAGCTTGCAGGTGGCTGGCGCCAGTCCTAACGACGTGCCACTTGCCACTAAGCAACTCCTCACCTGCCTCCGTCTCATGCATCTGCCCGTCGGACTGCTCATCAACTTCGGCGGCGAAACGCTAAAGGAAGGGCTCCACCGCGTCGTCAATAATCTCTCCCCCTCGGCGTCTCCGGGGCTCCGCGTGAACCAAATCACGGAGACGGACTCACGCGGAGGCGCGGAGGACGCGGAGGAGGAGTAAGCGATGACCTCGAACGACTCCTCGTCGACTTCCCCGACGGCCCGTCGCGGGCGGTCGTCGACGAGGTGCTGACGTTCGTCCGCGCGTAGTCGGCCCGGATTGGCTCAAGTGAGCCCGCTCGGACGCGCTAGGCCGCCACGGTCGTGCTCCACACCAGGATGGACTTTTGCTCGGGCGCCGGCTTGCTTTCCGGCTTCTTCTCCGGCTCCGGCTTGGCTTCCGGTTTCTGCTCGGGCGCTGGTTTCTGCTCGGGTGCCGGCGGCGCCTCCGGTTTCTTCTCCGGCTCCGGCTTGGCTTCTGGTTTCTGTTCGGGCGCTGGTGGCGTCTCCGGCTTCTTCTCCGGCTCCGGCTTGGCTTCCGGTTTCTGCTCGGGCGCTGGCGGCGTCTCGGGCTTCTTCTCGGGTTCCGGCTTGGCTTCCGGCTTCTTCTCCGGCTCCGGCTCCGGCTTGGCTTCCGGCTTCTTTTCGGGCGCCGGCGGCGTCTCGGGTCCTTCTTCCGGCTCCGGTTTAGCTTCCGGTTCTTCTTCGGGCTCCGGTTTGGCTTCCGGCTTCTTCTCCGGCGGGTGCAGACGGCCGGACATGAGGTCGTACATTAGGAGGATCAGGGCGTTGGCCGGGACGCAGTAGGTCTCGGTGCGTCCGCCGCGGGCGACGTTCATGCCGACGACCTTGCCGTCCAGGGCGACCAGCGGGCTGCCGCAGTCCGCCGGACGCAACACCGCGTCGTGCTGCAGGACGACCGGGAAGTCGTCGCGCCGGCCGCTCATGCCGACGCCGGACGCATTGAGCATGTCCCGTTGTTGCGTGGCCGGCGTGATGAGTTTGCCCAGGGTGGCCTCCAGTTCCAGCTTCTTGTTGTCGCGGAGCACGGTCAGTTTGATCTTCGTGCCGGGGCGGTATTTTCTCAGAACCGCGGCCAGTTCGTCGCGGTTCTTGGCCGGCTGCCCATCGAGGTACGTGATCACGTCGTCCTTCTTGAGTCCGGCTTTCTCCGCGGGACTCTTCTTGAGCACCTCGCTGATGGTAACGCCTTGTTCGCCGTTGTCGATCTTGATGCCCAGCACGCCGCTATCCGGCGGGATCGCCCGGCGGGGAACGCTGATCACGCCGATGGCCAGCGGATCGTCCGTCAGCCCGGTGGCGGCGACCCATTGTCCGACCTCGGGGTCCTTGAGGTTCCAGGGGATGGCGGGCAGGTCGGCCGCGTCGACCTTGAGCATGGCCAGGTCGAATCGCGGGTCGACGCCGACGAGTTTGGCCTCGAGTTCGCGGCCGTCGCGGAACCGGCAGACGATCTTCCCGGTCAGCTCGCTCGCTTTGGTCAGGATCCAGCCGTCCGGCCCGACCACGGTGCCGAGGACCTTGTCCTTGCCGTCGCACTTCACTTGGGCGACGCACTTGGCGGCCTGTTCGATCACTTTTCGGAAGGCGGCCTTCACGACGGCGCTGTCGCGGCCGGGCACGTCGTCGTCCCACATCTCGCCTTTTTTGAGCCGATCCCAGTGCTGGTGGAAGACGTCGATCGCGACGTGGTAGTTCATGTTGATCGTGCCGCCGATGCGGCTGTTGATGCCGATGATCTTGCCGTCGAGGTCCAACAGCGGCCCGCCCGAGTCGCCGCCGATCAGCGGGCAGTCGGTTTGCACGACGCGTTCCTCGGAGTAGAGGATGCGCCCGACGCGGACGACGGGCGGCCGGCCCGGCAGGTATCCCAACGGATGTCCCAGGGCGACGCACCATGCGCCGGGCTTAAGATCGCCGGACTTACCCAACTCCGCGAAGGGGTACTTGCCCTTGTCGGTGATTTGCATCAATCCGGCGTCGGCGCCCTTGAAGATGCCGAGGCTGACGCCCTCGTGGGTCTTGCCGTCGTGGGTGACGAACTTGGCCTTCTCGCCGGGCTTGACGGCGACGTGGCCGGCGGTCACCACCAGCCCGTCCTCGCTCACGATCACGCCGCTGCCGCGCGACGGGCCGATCTCGATCCCGACGGTGCAGGGGAGGACCTTCGCCACGACCGCGCGGACCTTTGCCTCGACCGCTCCCAGTTCGGCGGCATCTTTCGGCGATTCGATGCTCGGGACGTCCTTCGGACCCTTGGGTTCGTCGGCGGCCGACAGCGTCGTCGCAATCGCGGCCAGAACGGCCAAGACCGCCAGGCATCGCAACCAACGTCGCCGAGTCGCGGCAGGATGACAACGCATCGCAAGGTTCTCCAAAACGAGCGGGGCGGAAGCTGGCATGAACGAGGCAAAGAGGTCGGGCCGCCAGGTTTTCATTATGGGTACCGGCGACGCGCGATGCAAGTTAATCCGACCTAATCGGTGTATAATACCCGGGTCGGGTGTATCACCACCCGTAGTAATCTCCCGTTCACCGGACCGGCCCATCGCTTGAAAAGACCGGCCAAACCCGATACCGTGAACCGCCTGTCCGGCAAGAAGGGAAATCCATGAACACGACATTGCGAGAGAACATCGATTGGGTCGGCCACGTCGACTGGAACGTCCGCGACTTCCACGGCTACAACACCGACCGCGGAGCGACGTACAACGCCTATCTCGTGCGCGACGCGAAGACCGCGCTGGTCGACACGGTCAAGGGCCCGTTCGCCGGCCGGCTGTTGGCGCGGGTCGCCGCGCTGGTGGATTTGTCGCGCGTCGACTACGTCGTCTCGAACCATGCCGAGCCCGACCACGCCGGCGCGCTGCCCGAGGTGATGCAAGCCCTACCCAACGCCACGCTCGTGGCCGACGCCAAGTGCCTCGCCGCGCTCGCCGGCCATTTCGACACGTCCGGCTGGAAAACCCGAACCATCGCCGACGGCGAGACGCTCTCGCTGGGCCGCCGGACGTTGCGGTTCATCGAAACCCCGATGGTCCACTGGCCCGAGTCGATGTTCACCTACGTCGCCGAGGAGAGACTGCTGTTTTCGATGGACGCTTTCGGGCAGCATTACGCCTCGTCCGGGCGTTTCGACGACGAAGTGCCCGTCGCCACAATACTCGACGAGGCCAAGACCTATTACGCCAACATTGTGATGCCTTACGGAAAGCAGGTTGCCCGAGTACTGCAACAGACGGCGAACCTGCCGATCGACATGATTGCTCCCGCCCACGGCGTGATCTGGCGGAGCCACGTGCCGGCGATCCTCCGGGCGTACGCCGACTGGTCCGTCTGCCGACGGGCGGCCAAGGTCGTGGTGATTTACGACACGATGTGGGGTAGCACGGGCGAGATGGCCGAAGCGATCCACGAGGGGGCGTCGCGGCCGGGCGTCGAGGCGGTGCTGTTGAACATCCGGCGGTCGAACCTGACGCGACTCGCAACCGAGATGCTCGACGCGGCGACCGTGGCCTTCGGCTCGCCGACGCTCAACGGCGGCATGATGCCGATGGCCGCAGCGGTGCTGGCTTACTTGAAGGGCCTTCGCCCGGTCGGCAAGGCCGGCTTCGCCTTCGGCTCCTACGGCTGGGGCGTGGGCGGTCCGGAAGCAATCTCGGAGCACTTGGCGGCGATGAAGTGGGAGATTCCACGGGAGCCGCTCAAAGCCCGGTATCGCCCCACGGCGGAAGTCCTCGCCGAGAAAGCCAGGCAAATGGCTGGGTAGGCGGTTGTCGGTTGCTCGGCTATCGGAGTTGCCTGCCCAGCCCCCCGAACGCACCGTCCCCGCTCCGGCGAACAATCGCGTCGACGATCGAGACGCAGCGGGTGCTCCCGCGACGGGGGCGTCCGAGAAGGGACCCAACCCGGCCGGGCGGTGCCCAGCGTGGACGAGGCCAGGCGGCTGCGGGCCGCGGAACAGGCCGCCCAAGAGCGCGAGGGCCGACAGTGGTTCGACCGTGGGGTCGAAGCGGAGCGGTCGGGCAAGACGGGGGCGGCTCGGGTCTATTACCAGATGGCGGCGCCACGGCTGACCGGCGAGTTGAAAGACCGGGCGCTCGCGCGGCTGGTCTCCCTCCGGTAGGGTGGATACGTAGACTAGGTAATATGTATCACTCTTTCCGATTGTAGAGAATCCTCAAAGTCTGAGGATTAGGCTGCCGATAACGATCGTGACGATTGTCTAAGCCCGTGGATCGCGCTGCCCGCGCGGTCCGAGGGCTGGCAACGGCAAGGGGGGAAGCCAAATTTCGATCTGCCGGGCTGGTCACGTATCTCTCCGCGAGGGGGGACGTGGTGGCCGCAAGTCATGACAGGAAACGTGAATCCATGAGTCGGCGATCCCCCCTGGTTAGAACCGTACTGTGCATGTGGCTGGCCGTTGCCACCGGGTGCACGTCCCAGCAGCCCTTCTACCTGTTTGAAGACGGCGATCTATCCCACTACAAGGGGATGGCCACGGACCTTGAGGTCCCCGACGTCTGCGTCAAACCGTTGGACGAGGTGACCGGTTCGTTGCCGCCGTTGACGCTGAGCAATCCGGAGGCGGCGGAGACCTGGGATCTCTCGCTCGAAGAGACGATCAAGGACGCCCTGGCCAACAGCTCGGTGCTCCGGTCGCTCGGCGTGGCGCTGGCCGCCCCGGACTCGATCACCCGGGCGCCGGATGTTGCGCAAACCGTCTACGATCCCGCCCGGGTAGAGTCCAACCCGCGTTTCGGCACCGAAGCCGCGCTGTCGGCGTTCGACGCGCAGTTTAGCACGAGCGTGTTTTGGGAGAAGGTCGACCAGCCGGTCAACGTCGGCGGCATCGGCGATCTCTTCCTGGCGACCGTCAACAAAGAGGACCTGGGGACCTTCCAGGCCCAGTTGTCGAAATTCAACGCGACCGGCGGTCAGACGTCGTTGACGCACCACGTCCAGTACACGCAGAGCAACAGCCCGACCCGGCTGTTCCCGAGCGACTGGAATGCCGACATCACCGCCGAGTTCCGCCAGCCGTTGTTCCAGGGGGCGGGCGTGCAGTTCAACCGGATCGCCGGTCCCGGGGCGATTCCCGGGTACAACAACGGCGTCGTTCTTGCGCGGATCAATACCGACATCGCCTTGGCCGACTTCGAGTCGGGCGTGCGGAACCTGGTCAGCGACGTCGAGCAGGCCTACTGGAACCTGTACCTGGCCTATCGCGAGTTGGACTCGGTGAAGGTGGGCCGCGACAGCGCGTTGCAGACGTGGCGGAAAATCTACGCGCTCTATGTTCTCGGAGCCCGCGGCGGCGAGGCGGAGAAGGAAGCCCAGTCCCGGGCGCAATACTTCCAGTTCCGCGCCCAGGTCGAACTGCGGCTGAGCAACGTGTACGCCGCGGAGTCGCAGTTGCGGTACATGATGGGGCTGGCGGCGACCGACGGACGGCTGATGCGGCCGGCCGAGGAGCCGGTCACCGCCAAGGTCGCGTTTGACTGGGCCGAAACGCAAGGCGAAGCCATGGCCCGAAACGTCGATCTCCGCCGGCAGCGATGGCGGGTCAAGCAGCGGGAGTTGGAACTGATCTCGGCGAAGAACTACCTGTTGCCGCGGTTGGACGCGGTGGGCCAGTATCGCTGGCGCGGCCTGGGCGACGACCTGTGGTCGACCGAACGCAAGGCGCCGTTCAGCACGGCCTATCAATCGCTAACCAGCGGCGACTTCCAGGAATGGCAGTTCGGGCTGGAATTCAACGTGCCGATCGGTTTTCGCAAGGAGATGGCCGGCGTGCGTTATGCCCAGTTGAACCTTGCCCGGGAACGGACCGTCTTGCGGGAAGAGGAGCTTGAGGTTTCCCACCAGTTGGCCACCGCGATTCGGGACCTGGACTTGCAGACGGTGCTGATGCGGACGAACTTCAACGCGCGGATTGCGGCGAAGAAAGAGGTCGAGGCGGTGCAGGCGGCCTACGACACCGGCACCGTGACCCTCGACGTGCTCCTCAACGCCCAGACCCGGCTGGCGGAAACCGAGATCGCCTACTACCGCTCGGTGGTGTCTTATGCTCTGTCGATCATCGACGTCCACTTCCGCAAGGGGTCGCTGTTGGAATACAATGGAGTCTACCTGGCCGAGGGGCCGTGGCCCGGCAAAGCCTACTTCGATGCCCGACGCCGCGCCCGCGAACGCGACGCCGGCTTGTACCTCGATTACGGGTTCACCCAACCGAAGGTGGTCAGCCGCGGCGGGTACGACCAGCAGCCGTATGAACAGCTCCCGGTCGGCGTCCAGCAGGGCGTCCCGGCCGAAGCAGCCACGCCCGAACTCGTGCCCACGCCCGAACCCGAAGTCAATCAGTCCAGCGGGATTGAACTGCTGCCGCCGGTTGACGGGCGATCGCCCGCTTCGGCATGGCCGCACGCGATCGCGCCTCGCCGGGGGCAACTTGCCTCGGGCAGCGCGGACACGGCTGCCGGGCTCTCGAACCTGATGGGGCAAGAGCCCGAACTGCTTCCGCTGCCGCGGGTCGAGCCCCAAGGGCAAACGGGCGTGAAGCCGGTCAGCTACGAGGCGCCGGCGCCGGCCGCGGGAGTTGGCGCGGCCGCCGTGCCGGCACGGAGCGGGTGGAAGAGCGTCCAGAAGCCGAGTTCGCCGAATGAACCTGTCGCGAATCCAACGCCTGCTCCGTCTGCTCGCCCTGCTTCAGGCTGGAAAGGGATATAACGCCGAGTCGCTCGCCGCGGCCTGCGGCGTCAGCCGGCGGACCATCTTTCGCGATCTGGACATCCTCCGGGAATCGGGACTCCCGCTGATTTACGACGAGCCCAACGGGCGGTATCGACTGCCGGGCACGCAGTTCCTGCCGCCGACCAACTTCACGCCCGAAGAGGCCATCGCGCTGGTGGTCTTGTGCCACGAGATGGGCCGCTCGCAAATGCCGTTTCTCGCGCCGGCCCGAAACGCCGCGATGAAACTCGAAAGCAGCCTGCCGACGCGGCTCCGCGAGCAGTTGCGATCGGCGGTCGACTCGGTGCAGATCGAGATGCCGCCGACCAATCCGCTCGAGGGCCAGCAGCCGATCTACGAACAACTCCTCGAGGCGGCCGCCGAGCGCAAGAGCGTGCGCATTCGCTACGCGGCGCCCACGGCCGAGGGCGAATTCCGCACCCGGCTGAATCCCTACCGGCTCTTGTTCAGCCGCCGAAGCTGGTACGTGATCGGCCGTTCGACGCTCCACCGCACCGTGCGAACGTTCAACGTCGGGCGGATCGTCGACCTCCAGCCGCTGGGCGACCCGTTCGAGGTGCCCCGCGGCTTCTCCGTCGAACGCTACCTTCGCAACGCCTGGCACCTGATCCCCGAGCCGGGTCCCGACCAGGAGATCTGCGTCCGGTTCGGCCCTCGCGTCGCGCAGAACGTCGCCGAGGTGACGTGGCACAAGAGCCAGTGGGTCGAGTTCCGGCCGGACGGCTCGCTCGATTTTCACGTCACCGTGTCGGGCCTGAACGAGATCTCATGGTGGATCCTCGGCTACGGCGACCAGGCCGAAGTGATCCGTCCGCCCGAGCTGCGCCGCATCGTCGGCGGTGTGGCCGTGTGGTGACGTAAAGATGCGAAGCGACGAGCGCGGGAGCAGCAGCCGCCAGCAGCGACTGGACAAGGCTCTCATCAAGGCTGCTGGGCGAGGCAACGTCACTTACGTGAGACATCTTCTGGACTGGGGCGCAAATGCGGATGTCGTTGGTGAATTGGGCTTGACGCCTTTGGCGCATGCCGGGCGCTCTCATATGAGCAATGCGGCCACAGTGCGACTACTTCTCGAGCGCGGCGCGAGCATTAGGCCGACAGAACCGGCGAGGGATCCGTTCCTCGTATCCTGCCACAAGAGCGATGAGGAGCGAATTCGCCTAATGCTGGAATATGGTCCTGACGTAAATGCAATCGATCCCACTGCCGCGGATCGCACGCCATTGATGGAACTTGTGAATTGGGCAAGCTCGGAGACCATCACACTTGTCCTCGGCTACGGTGCCGACGTCAACAAGAGGAGCACGCTCGCGGGTGTGACGACACTCCACTGCGCAGCATTTGCCGGGCGTTTGAATATCGTTCGGCTGTTGATCGAACGTGGCGCCGATTTCTTCGCTGCCGACAACCGTGGTTGGACGGCAGTCGATCACGTGGAAGACAATCTGAAGCTGGGAGCCAAAGCCTACCGACTGCATCCAGAATGGGCACAACCTCAAAGGGAGACCTTGGCTTGGTTGAAGAAGGAAATGGCTCAACGGGGGCATGATCGAGACTGAGTGAGCCGGAGAAAAGGCCGGAGAAAAGGTGTCAGCCGGAGAAAAGCGGAGAAAAGGCGGAGAAAAGGATCGGTAGGCGGGAAAAAGGGGACAGTCGCATATACTGGCGAGGATAGGTGATTTGGTAAGATCTCGGTCCTACCCCAATATGTCCGCCTGTCCCCTTTATCTCCTCAGAGAACGTGAACCTATCGACGAAAAGGCGCTCCTGTTGACGTAAGTCCTTATTTCACGGTCAAACTTGCGACGAGGAATAACGACTTACGATGACGGTCTTGAAAGATTCACAGCCTCTCACTCGTAGCGGAGGGCTTCGATGGGGTCCAGCCGCGAGGCTTTCCAGGCGGGGTAGAAACCGAAGGCGACGCCCACCGTGGCCGAGACGGCGACCGCCGCGACGATCGCTGGCACCGACGCTTGCGTGGTCCATAGCAGGATGGAACTCACCAGCACAGACACACCTCGGCCCAGCAGAATGCCCATCGCGCCGCCGAAAAGACACAACACCACGGCCTCGACCAGGAACTGCCGCAGGATGTGGTATCCGCGGGCGCCGACGGCCATCCGCAGGCCGATTTCGCGGGTCCGCTCGGTGACCGAGACGAGCATGATGTTCATGATGCCCACGCCGCCCACCACCAGCGAGATCAGCGCGACGACCAAGAGAAGGGCGCCCATCAACCGGGACGTGGACGACAGCGCCCTGGTCATTTCGGCCATGTCGCGGACGTTGAAATCGTCGGGCTCTCCGGCGTGGATGCGATGGCGCTGACGCAGCAGCGCCGTGATCTCGTCGATCGCCCGGGGGATCTGTCCCGCGGACGCGGCCTTGACGCGGATCTCGTCGACGTTGGTGAAGCGGACCGGCTGGGGCGTGTCGGCCGCCTGCATCGCCGACGGGACCGGGTACAGCGATTGCGAGCCGGGATAGATGTCGTTGAGGCTGTTGATTTCGCCCGTCGCGCCGCCCGAAGCCTTCGCGCTCTGGTTGACGTCGGTCAGCGTGGTCGCGCTGACGCGGTACTTGACGGTCGTCCACGGGGCCAGGACGATGTCGTCCTGGTCCATGCCCATCATGTTCGCGCCTTTGCGGCGCAGCACGCCGATCACCCGGAACAAGACGTTCTGGATGCGGAGTTCCTTGCCGATCGGGTACTCGCCCTGGAATAGTTCGCGGACCAGGGTCTGCCCGATCACGCACACCTTGTTGCCGTTGAGCACGTCGCGCGGGTTGAACATCTCGCCTTCGTCGAGGTTCTCCCAGTCCTGCACGGCCAGGAACGAGGGGGTGGTGCCGTAGATGAACGTGGGGACCCAGTTGCGGCTGCCGTAGATGATCTGCGATCGGGTCCGGACGATGGGGGCCACATCGGAGACGGACGGACACTGGCGGAGGATTTCCTCGGCGTCGTCCGGTGTCAGGGTGAGCACGCTGCCGGCGCCGAAGCTGACGCCGCCGCTGGAAGCCGCGCCCGATCGGACCATCAACACGTTCGCCCCCATGCTGGCAATCGTCTTCTGCAGCGCCGCCTTCGAGCCCTCGCCGATTTCCATCATGGCGATCACCGCGCCCACGCCGATAATCACGCCGAGCGTCGTCAGCGCCGAGCGCATCTTGTTGCGCCGCAGCGCGCCCAGCGCCGTGCGGAGCGTGGGAGGGATCGCCGTCGGCACCTTCCAGCGCCGCGGCTTGGGCAGGGCCTCGCCATAGAGCGATTTCGGCGCCGTTGCCGCCACAACCGGCGCGGAGACGGCCAGAACGGCCGTCTTCGAGCGCGCGCCGGGCGATTCCGGGGTGCCGTGCCCGTCGTCCCGCGCGCCGGACGGGGCTCCGTCGCTTTCGATGCGACCGTCGTCGATGCGAATGACGCGATGCGCATAAGCGGCCACGTTGGGATCGTGCGTCACGAGAATGACCGTGATCCCCTCGTCGTTGAGTTGCCTGAACATCCGTAGGATCTCGACGCTCGTGTGCGAGTCGAGGTTGCCGGTCGGCTCGTCGGCCAGCACGAGCGCGGGGCGATTCACGAGCGCCCGAGCGATCGCCACCCGCTGTTGCTGCCCGCCGGACATCTGCGACGGTTCGTGGTCGAGCCGATCTTCCAAGCCGACGTGCGTCAGGAGCGTCTCGGCCAGGCGGCGGGATTGGCCGACGGGAGGCCGCCGCGGGGCGTAGTCCAGCGGCATCATGACGTTGGCCGCCGCCGTCGTCCGCGGCAGGAGGTTGAAGCTCTGGAAGACGAACCCCAGTTTCCCCGTCCGCACCAGCGCCCGCTGGTTCGGCGTCAGCCGGCTCATCTCCTGGCCGTCGAGCCAGTATCTGCCCGAGGTGGGGCGGTCGAGACAGCCGAGGATGTTCATCAACGTCGTCTTGCCGGAGCCGGAGGGGCCCATCAGGGCGACCATCTCGCCGCGATCGATCGACAGCGAGACGCCTTTGAGCACCGGGACGTCGACCTCGCCCAGAACGTACGTCTTATGGATGTCTTCCAGCCGGATCAGTTCCATGAGCGCGTCCGTTGACTTTCGGTTGCCGCGACCGACTCCACGAGGGGGACAGCCCCATCTTCGCGGCGAAAACGCTCGTCGGCGAGGCAACGTCCTCCGCGCCACGAAAATCGGGACAGTCCCCTGGCCGCGCAAGTCGGGACAATCCCCCGTTCATTGCTGTTTCTTGCCGCCGCCGAACATGTTGGGCATGAACGGGTTGGTGGTCTGAGTGTCCCCCTCGGCGCGGATCTCCGCGACGACCACGTCCGTCCCCTCTTTCACCTCGCCGCTTGTCAGGGGAGACACCTCGGTCACCGACCCGTCGCTGATGCCGACGGCGACCTCGATCGGCCGGACAAGCTTGCCGTCGGGCACCCAAACACGGCCGCGCTGCAGCCGCGCCGCGGCGTCGCGCGCGGGCTTCGCCGGAGGCTGGCCCCCTTCGCCGGACGAAGCGGATGCCACCGCCTCGCGCGCGGCGGGAACCATCTGCTCGGGCAGCGGCCGCCACCGCAACGCGGCGTTGGGCACCAGCAGCACGTTGGGACGCGCTTCGAGCACGAACTGCACATTCGCGGTCAGGTAGGGGAGCAGCTTGAGATCGGAATTGTCGGTCGAGATCACCACCGTGTACGTCACGACGTTTTGCGTCATCGTGGCGTTCAGGCGGATTTGCGCCACCTTGCCGAGGAAGACCTCGCCCGGATAGGCGTCCACGGTGAATCGCACCGGCATATCCTTGTGGATGCGGCCGATGTCGGCCTCGTTGACCGAAGCCCAAACCTGCATCCGGCGAAGGTCCTTGGCAATCAGGAAGAGGCTGGGGGCGTTGAAACTGGCGACCACCGTCTGGCCGATGTTGACGCGGCGATCGACGATCACGCCCGTGACGGGCGACTTGATGACCGTGTAGTCGAGGTTGGTCTTCGCCAGCCGGAGCATCGCCTCGTCCTGCTTGATCATCGCCTTGCCCACGGCAACGGCGGCATCGGCCGCCTTGTAGTTGGCCTCGTCCAGGTCGTAATCGGTCTTGGCGATGGATTTGGTCGGCAGAAGACTTTGGGCCCGATTCCAGTCCTGTTGCGTCTGGTAACGCTTTGCCTCGGCCTGGAGCAGATCGGCCTGGGCGCGCAGGAGCGACGCCTCGGCCTGGTCGACTTGGGCCCTGTAGATCGCGTCGTCAATTCGCGCCAACACGGTGTCCTCTTGAACGACGGAGCCGTAGTCGATCGTTTTGTTCGGGTCGGCGGGATCGACGCCGAGACTCTTGATCCGCCCGACGACCTGGGCGCCCACGTCGACGACCTCTTCCGGCTCCACCGTCCCGGTGGCGCCGATCGTCGCGAGCAACTCATCGCGCTCGACCGTGGCGGTGCGGAAACGGGCCTCCGGCTCGGCGGCGCCGTGGGTCGTGTAATACGCCAGCCCTCCGCCCGCGAGCAACACCACCAAGGCAAAAAGAAATGCCGTCTTCATAGGATCACCCTCGGTGCCGAACCGATGTCTTCCGCCGCCGGCGTGTCATCGCTGGTCGCGGCACAAGCGTCCAGGAGCGTCTCGAACGTTGCCAGCGCCCCCGCTCTCTCGTCCGCGGACAAGCGCCCCAGGATCTCCACGACGCGCCGCGCGCGGGCTTCTTGACGGCGTCGCATGGTCCTCTGACCGCGGGGCGTCAACTCCAGGCACTTGACGCGGCGATCGGTCGGGTCGGGGATTCGCCGGACCAGCCGGGCGAGCTCCAGGCGGTCGGCAATCTGCGTCATCGCGCTGAGCGAGACACCGAGTTCCCGGCCGAGAGACGACATCGACCGCGTACCCCCCGAAAGAACCGCACAGACCTTCAATTGGGCCAGCGGCAGCCGGGCGGCCAAGCTGTCGTCGGGCACGGCCAACTGCCGCATCAGCGAGAGCATCATCGAGGCCATCGCGTGGGCCTGTTCCAAGATCAGTGAATCGTCCATGGAGCTTCCCGGCGGAAAATGCCGCGCGTCGCGCTAATTCAGTGGCATGTACTATTCATATACATAAACTATTCTCGCGTCAAGAGCCGCGTTTTTCGGTTCGGACCTCTCATTCGGTTCGGACCTCTCACCTTCACGCGAGCGGACCCACGGCTTACAATCAGGTGCTTCGACCCCGAGACAGTCCATGCCAAACGCCATGTTCTTCTCCATCGACGGTTGCGACGGGACGGGCAAATCCACCCAAATGGAGCGGCTCTGCCGGTGGCTGCGCTCCTTGGGCCACGATGTGGTCACCTGCCGCGACCCGGGAAGCACTCCGCTGGGAGAAGCCATCCGCGGACTGCTGCTCGATCGCCACGATCTGCGAATCGACCGGCGGAGCGAAATGCTCTTGTACATGGCCGCCCGGGCGCAACTGGTCGATGAGGTCATCCAGCCGGCACTGGCGGCGGACAAGACCGTGGTGTGCGACCGATACCTGCTGGCCAACGTGGTCTACCAAGGCCACGCCGGAGGATTGGACGTCCAGACGCTTTGGGAGGTAGGCCGGGTCGCCACCGCCGGTGTCATGCCCGAGCGGACAATCCTGCTGGACATGCCGTCGGACGCCGCCGCGACCCGGCTGGACCGCGCGTTGGACCGCATGGAGCGACAGGGCGACGCCTTCCACGCCCGGGTGCGTCAAGGCTTCCTCGACGAAGCGGCCCGACGGCCCGACGAAATCGTCGTGATCGACGCCTCGCGCTCGGTCGACGCGGTCGCCGCCGACGTTCAAGCCGCCGTGCAAGAAATCCTCGAAAGGCGAAAAGCAGAAAGCGGAAAGCCGAGCGCCAACCGCGGGCTTCCGCCGCGCGGCTAGCGCCTCCAATCCCCACCCCCCAATCCCTGACCCCTGAAATGTCTTGGCACGGTATTGACGGACACGACGACGTGGCGGAGCAGTTCCGCCGGGCGCTCGGGCGGGGGCGGCTGGCGAGCAGTTTTCTGTTTGTCGGTCCGCCGGGCGTTGGAAAACGCGCTTTCGCCCTGAAGTTGGCCCAGACGCTGCTTTGCCAGACGCGGCCCGAGGAGGCCATGGACCCCTGCGGCGAGTGTCCGGGCTGTGTGCAAGTCGCCGCCCGGACGCATCCCGATCTGATCCTCGTGGCCAAGCCGGAGGACAAGTCCTACATCCCGCTGGAGTTGCTGATCGGCGACAAAGAGCACCGGATGCGTGAAGGGCTGTGTCACGACATCGGGCTCAAACCGTTCATGGGCGGTCGGAAGGTCGCGATCATCGACGACGCCGACAATCTGAATGCCGAAGGGGCCAATTCGCTGTTGAAAACACTCGAGGAGCCGCCGCCCCGATCCGTGCTTATCCTCATCGGCACGAGTCCGGCGCGACAATTGCCGACCATCCGATCCCGCTGCCAAACGATTCGCTTCCGTCCCTTGCCGGAGGACCTGGTGGCCGAGTTGCTGTTGCGTCAAGGCCGGGTGGACAGCGCGGACGAAGCCCGGCGGCTGGCGACCCACGGCGACGGCAGCCCCCGGCAGGCCCTGGAGTTGGCGGAGCCCGTGCTGTGGACGTTCCGCGAGAGTCTCCTCCGCGGTCTGGCCCAACCGAGGCTCGACAGCGTGCGACTGGCCGCGGCGGTCTCCGCGTTTGTCAACGAGGCGGGCAAGGACGCCGCGCCGCGCCGCGAGCGGTTCCGCCAGGTGGTGCGATTCGCGGCTGAGTTCTATCGCCACGTGCTGCTGACCCTGAGCGGCACGGCCCGGCCGCGGGATGCAACGTTGGGGGAAGCCGTCCACAAGGCCCGATCCGCATGGCCCGGCGACGCGATGGCGGCGGCCGCCTGTCTGGATCGGTGTCTGGAGGCGTTCGGCGAGATCGACCGCAACGCGAATCAAACCACGTCGATCGAGTGCTGGCTGGACGACCTCGGCCGGTTGATGCTCGGCGAGCCGGCGGAAAACGCTTAACTCTCCGCTCTCTTTTCGCCACAACCCCCAATTTCTCCAGAATTCTCACTCAGATACAACTTCACCTTGACCCTGGTGTCGGCGGTGAGTTACCATGCACCGCCTGTTTTGTCGGGGAGCCGGCAGGGCGACGAGAGTAGGTGAACCGTCCGAGTGAAGCTCATGAGCGTGGCCACCGCCAAGCGACTTGCGGTGCTGCTGATCGTGGCGCTGGTGCTGCGATTGGCCGCGGGCGTCTTGTGGCAGACGCGGATCGACCAGCGGTTCGCCTTCGGCGACAGCCAGAGTTACTGGTCGTTGGCTCGATCGATCGCCTTCGGCGAGCCGTATCGCTACGGGCCCGTTGACGGAAGCGTCTTTCGGACGCCCGGCTATCCGCTGCTCTTGGCGCCGATCTTCCTCGTGGGCGGCGAGAATCCGTCGGTCCCGTGGGCTCGGGCGCTAGGGGCCGTGTTCGGCACGCTGGCGGTCTTGGGCGTCTGGTCGTTGGCGAGGATGCTGTTCGACTCGACCGCGGGCTGGATCGCCGGCGGGATTGCGGCGGTGTATCCGGGAGCCATCGCGACAAGTATCCTCGTGCTGAGCGAGGCCCCGTTCTGCCCCCTGATGCTGGCCAACCTGGCCCTTTGGGTCATTGCCTGGCGGGCGGCAACGGGGCGAGGCGCGGCGGCTTGGGCGATCGGCGCCGGCATGATCGGCGGCGCGGCTACCTTGGTACGCCCCAGTTGGCTCCTGTTCCTCCCCTTCGCGGTGCTCCTCGGCATAGTGCTCGACCACCAGCGGAAGCGGCATGCCGCCCTGGGCCTCGCCATGCTCCTGGGCTTGGTCGTCGTGATGACGCCTTGGTGGGTTCGCAACGCCCGAGTGACCGGCCGGTTCGTTCCCACCGCGCTTCAGGTGGGGGCGAGTCTGTACGACGGGCTCAATCCCGAGGCCACCGGGGCCAGCGACATGGGGTTCGTCGACCGGTTCGTCGCCGAAACGCGGCGGGCCCCAGACGAGGCGGGCGTGCCGCTGGAGGTTCGGCTGGACCGCCGGATGCGAGACGCCGCGCTGGCCTGGGCCCGGGCGTATCCCGGTCGGGTGCTCCAGTTGGCGGGGATCAAGTTGCTGCGAATGTGGAACGTTTGGCCAAACGAGGCAAGCTTGTCGATGTGGCCAGTCCGGTTGGCGATCACGGCGACCTACGTTCCGGTGATGCTGCTGGGCGTGCTCGGAGCCGTCGCGACGATCCGTCTGGGCTGGCCTTACGTATTGTGTTGGCTGCCGGCGGTGTATTTCACCCTGTTGCACGTGATCTTTGTCAGTTCGATTCGATACCGCCAGCCGGCCATGCTCGGCATAATGGTCCTGGCCGCCGGATTCGTGTCGATGCGGATGCAGATGGGCAAGAATTCGCAAGAGGATAACTGCGCGACCCTGTAGGAGGCGGCTCCGTCGCCGACAAGGGCCTGATCCCGGGACAATCGGCGACGGAGTCGCCTCCCACAGTCAGGGAAAACAAATCCAGCCACGGAGGGTTGTTTCTCATCGTCAAGGGCCTGATCAACTTCTGTTGGTTCCTCTTCAAGTGGGGCGTCGTCCCCGGGGCGATCATCACGGCGATCGCCCTGCCGTACGTCTACCAGCGGGTGGACGAGGGGATCCGCCGCCACGTCGAGCGGCTGTTTGCCGAGCACTACGGCGGCTTGAAGGTGACCATCCGCTCGGCGGTCCGGGTGGAGGGCGAAGGGATCGAGATTCGAGGGCTGTCGGTCCTCGAGCCCGGCGCGGAAGGTCCGCGCGCCGCGATGCTTGCCCTGGAAGAGGTCTTTCTCCGCTGCCCGACCGAACTGGCCGAGTGGGCCACCTCGGAGCCCCAGGTCACGGAGGTCGTCGTCCGGCGTCCGACGCTGCGGATCGTGCGTCTTGCGGACGGTTCCTGGAACGTGTCGCGTCTGTTCCCGCTGCCCACGCCGAGCGGCGACCCGCCGAACGTGACGATCGAAAACGGCACGATCGAGATTATCGACGGGACGCGCAGTCCGCCGAGCATGTTGACGCTTCGCGACCTCACACTGTCGATCACGATGCAGGACGGCGACGAGCCGGGCACGAAGGTCCGGGTGTTGCGCGGCAGTCTGACCGGCGATCATCTGCACCGCGTCGACCTGGAGGGAACCATGTCGCCGGACCGCGCGCAATGGACCATCGGCGGCGTGGTCGAGGACCTGGACATTTCGCCCGAACTGCGAGATGCCTTGCCCGGCGTCATCGCCGAACAACTGGCCGTCCTGGGCGGCTTCCGCGGTCGGGCGGGTCTGAGCTTCCGCGTCACCAGCGATCCGTCGTCCGAGCCGCCGTACCGGTTCGACGTGGCGGGCGAAGTGACGCAGGGGCGGATGGACGACGCCCGGTTGCCCTATCCCCTGACGAACGTCCGCGCGAAGATCCGCGCCAGCAACGAGGGCTTCGCCGTCGACGAACTCTTCGCCCAGGGAGGGCCGTCCACCGTGCGGCTTTCGTGCCGCCGGGCGGGATACGCCAAGGACTCGCCCTGGTGGCTCAAGGCCGACGTTCGCCAACTGGAACTGGATCGGCGACTGACGGCCGGCTTGCCCGAGAAGGCGCAGACGATCTGGGACAAGTACTCCCCCAGCGGGCGAATAGACGTCGACGCGACGCTCGTCTCCGACGGGCGGCAACTGCTGCCGCAGTACACCGAAGTGACCGTGCGGTGCCCCGACGTCGCCTTCTCGTACTACAAGTTCCCCTATCGGATGGAGCACGCCCAGGGCACGCTCGTGCTGAAGAACGACGTGCTGAGGGTCGACGACATGACGGCCTACAGCGGAGTGCAGCCGGTGGCGATGACCGCCGAGATCCGGCAGCCGCTTTCCAGCCCGGTCGGATGGTTCAAGGCCAGCGGCAAGAACATGCCGATCGACAAGAAGCTTGTCGAGGCCCTCGACGTGAAGCACCGCGGCGCGCTCCAGAAGCTCAACGCGCGGGGAACCGCCGATTTCTGGGTCCGCATTTCGCGCGAGCAACCGGGCGAGGTGCCGTTGCAGCACCTGGTGCTCGACCTGCGCGGCTGTTCCATCGGCTTCGAGCACTTCCCCTATCCCCTGGAAAACATCCGCGGCCGGATCGAACGGCTGCCCGACGGAGTCTGGGTGTTCTCCAACCTCGAGGGCGCCAACGGCACGGGCACCGTGGCGTGCAACGGCCGGCTGGCCCCCGACCCTCGGGGCGAGAAGCTCCTCTCGCTGTCACTCGTGGGCAAGAACATCCTCCTGGAAGAGGAGCTTCGCAACGCGCTGAAACCGGCCATGCAACGGGTCTGGAACGATCTGAAGCCGCGAGGAATGATCGACCTGGGCACCGAGATCAAGTGGCTGGTCGACCAGAAGAAACTCGACCTGGAGGTCGTCGCCGAGCCCCAGAGTGAAACCGCCTCGATCGAGCCCAAGGCGTTTCCTTACCGCATGGAGAAGCTCCGCGGGACGATGGTCTATCGCGATGGGCACGTTTCGTTCGATAAGTTCCGTGCCGAACACGGACACGTCACCGCCGAGGGCGGCGGTTACTGCGATTTCTTGCCCGACGGAAGCTGGCACTTCCATCTCGAAAACACTTCGGTCGACCGCCTGCGGCTCGACCGCGAGCTGGTCCAGGCCCTGCCTAGCCGATTGAGAAAGGCCCTGGTGGAACTCAATCCCACGGGTCCCATGTACCTGCACGACGTGACCTACGACGCCTGGCAGTCGGGCAAACCGGGCGATCCGCTCCAGGCAAGCTGGGACGTCGCCGTCGGATTCCAGCAGGCCGGCGTCGATTGCGGCGTCAAGCTCGAAAACATGCACGGGAGCCTGAAGCTCAAGGGCCAATACAACGGGCAGCACTTCTACTCGCTCGGCGAGTTGGCCGTCGAATCACTCAGCTACAAGGGCTTCCAGTTCACCGACGTCGGCGGCCCGATCTGGATCGACGATCGGCGCGTCCTGTTCGGCACCTTCGTCGATCGCCGGGAACCGGACTCGGGCGTGCCCAACGCCCCGCAGCCGCGCCCGATCACCGGTCGGCTCTTCGGCGGCCTCGTCAAAGGCGACGCCTGGGTGGCCCTCGAGCAAGTGCCGAGCTACTTGCTGCAAGCCGACCTGACGCAGGCCGACCTCGCCCGATTCGCCAAGGAAACCATGCCCGGACAACAGGGATTGCAGGGAAGGCTCGGGGCGGAAATCGACCTGCGCGGGCAGGGACGAACGCTCAACGGGTTGGTGGGCCGCGGCAAGGTCTGGCTCCGCGATGCCAACGTCTACGAGCTGCCCGTGATGATCGCCATGCTCAAAATCGTCAGCGTCCGCGAGCCCAGCCCCACGGCGTTCAGCAAGGCCGACATCCAATTCCAAGTCCGCGGCAACTACATCTACCTCAGCCCGATCGATTTCAACGGCGACGCGATCAGCCTCTTGGGCCAGGGGCAGATGGACTTCCAGTCGAACATCAACCTGGCGTTCCACGCGGTGGTCGGGCGTAACGAGTTCCGCCTGCCGCTGATCAGCCCGTTGATGGGCGAGGCCAGCCGCCAGACGATGACGATCAACGTTGAAGGCACGCTTCAAGAGCCCCGGACGAGCCAGGAGGTGCTACCCGGCGTGAAGCAAGCCTTGGCTCAACTCGAGGCCGAATTGCGGCCCGACGCGCCCCCGCGCCCGCTTTGGCCCATGGCCCGGGAACCCCAGCCCCAGGCAGGTGGCGGTACGCGGTAGGTGGTGAGTGGTAGGTGGTGAGTGGCAAGTGGAAAACGCCCCACGACTGCGTCGGGGGGGTGCGCCGGCGGTTACGACCCCCGTCGACACAGTCGGCGGGCGTTCGTGTTGTTCTGATCTCCAATCCCTGTTCCCCAATCCCCAACCCCTGACCCCTTGCCAATGGGAGATTTCTCATGAGCATCGGACCCACGGGAGGAATCGCCGCCGGCGCGGCCGGCGCGCCGCTGGCGCAGACGAGCGGCTCGGAAGTCGAGCGCGCGCAACAGGACGCCGCGGGCCAGAAGCGGCAGATCCAAATGGATCAGAAAGCCGAAAACGCCGCCGGCATCGGCGAGACCAACGGCGAAGATCACGAGACCGAAGAACGTGACGCCGACGGCCGCCGCCTCTGGGAACAACCGGCAGAAACCGAGCAGACGCCGGAAGCGCCCCAAGCCGACGCCGACGCCCGGCAGAGCAAAGACGCCTCCGGCCAACGCGGCAATCTCCTCGATCTGAGCGGCTAGTCGGCACTAGGCTTTGCCCAACCGACGCACTCATTCAGGTCATTGCCGATTTCGTCGCCCACGGCCGTCCGATCGCTTGCCCGGCGCGCCGCGTGGTGTATTCTTTCCACGCGATGGCACGTTGCGCGCCATCCGGGAGAGAAGACCATGCCAAGGATAGCGGCGGCGGTGGCGGTGGTAGTCACCGTTGCGGTATCGATCGGGATCAACATCGCGCGATTCCCGGTGGTCTGGGAGATGGTCGGTTCGACGGAGCTTTCGTCCGAATCGCGCGGATCCGCGTCAGCGACAGACCCGACCGAGTCGACGCCGATTGCCGATTTATCCCAGGTGGCGCCTCCGGAATCGCTTACGCCGCCGCCGGTCGACTCGGCGAGCCGGAGGAGCATGTCGGAGTCGGCGCCGATCGGGTCGTACGACGAGCCCGGCGTCTCGACGCGATTCGTCTCCAACCGCCCGGCGCCGGTGGAACCGGGCGCATCGTATCCGGCCGCGTCGGACCCGTCGCGTCCCGCCGGAGTCGACGCCTCGAAGGGACCATCGCCAGACGCCGCGGGCTCGCCGTCCGGGCGCCTCGCGCCCGAGGCTCGTCCGAATGGGTCCTCGGCGTCGGACGTGCCCTCGGGGTTCTCCCCGCCGGCCGTCGGCGCTTCGAGCGAAACGCGGTGGCCGGCCGAGTTGTCGCCGGCGATGAAGTACGCCTCGAACCGTCCGCTGTCCGGTGGTCCGCCGGAGGCGAAGCCGGCCACGGCCCAGAGGCCGTTGGTTCCCGTCGTTTGGCCGGAGGGCTCATCGTCGCCGGGCCAGGCGTCGGTGCTGCCGGTGTCGACCCAAGACAAAATCGAACGGCTTCCTCCGGTCGGAGACGCAAAGCCCGGCCCCAAGGAAGATGCCGCCCGAACGGCGGACGTCCCGGTCGCAGTTTACCCGAGCACGGGGAAATAACCATGCAGCAGGTCAAGCTCTTCAAGGGCGTCGAGAACGACGTCTCCGGACTGGAGAAGGAAGTCAACAACTGGATCCGCCAGAGCGGCGCGAGGATCGTCAGCGTTACCGGCAACATCGCGCCGCAGAGCGGCTCGGCCGGCAGCGTGTCCGGCTCGCTGGGCGGAAGCCAGTTCGCCGCGTCCGACGTGCTGCTGATCATCCTGTACGACGCGGCGTCGTGACGCCCGGTTCATCCGCGCTGATTCGCGGTCCCCTCCCCGTCCCGCCGTCCGGCCCGCTACGTCCTTGCCGTTTCGCGCGCGGCGGCCTGTTTCTCAAGCACGTCGCGGACGGAGATCATCGCGGTCCGGGCCTTCAGACACGCTTCTCGTAGCGGCTCCGGCCGCGACACGCCCGGCAGACGGAAGACTTCCTCGCCCCCGCGGCGGAAAACGAGGTCTCCGGCATGGAACCACTCCTGGCCGGGCAGGATCGCAACGTCGATCGCGTCGAATTCGTCCAGCCCGATGGCCGCCTCGTCGACCGCCGACAGGCCCTTCTGGATGAGCACTCGCCGGTTGGTCAACCGATAGCGGCGGGCGACAAAGGGCATCAGTTGCCACGCGAACACCACCAGACTGATCGGGACGGTCGCGACGGCCAGGAGCGTCCCCACGGTAAACACGCGCCCCCAGCCGATCTCGATGCCCGCCAATCGGCCGACCAGCCGTCCGGCCGACGTCGCGGCGATGGTGGGCCATCGGGTGGTCAGGGTGGTTTCGCGGATCGTGCGTTCGGGCATGGCTGGAGATCAGGAATTAGGGATTGCGTCTCAACCTTTGATGACTCTTCCGGCATCGGCGTGGCCCCGTTGCGGCAACCTATTCTACTCTCCGCGCATCGCGGAGCAAGGCGAAGTCCGTGCGAGAAATCGTGGGGAGACTGGTCGATTCTCTACTTCTGTCCTGTTGCGAACCCCCGGTCGGTCAAGAAAGAGAACCGACCCGGCCGGGGGTCCGCCCGGCCGGGCGGTTTGGACTTGGCAGTCAACGCCTTGACCTCATGCCCGCCTTCCTCCGGTTTGACACCCGCAGTCTCGCCAGAGCCCTCACCGCGGCAGCGTAGCGGGGGATTGACCGGCGTGCAACGAGTCTGTAAGCCATATACTGTTCCGCGCTCAATTCGAGGGCCATGTGCAAATTGGCTTGCGGCGTCGTACCATCTATGTGCGAAAGGGAGGCTTCCCGATGAACAGAACAACGCGACAGACCTTCGTAGCCTGCATCGCCACCCTGCTACTGACTCCGCTGGCCGCGTTGCACGCAACCGAGGCACCACGGAAATCCCTGCCCCTTTCAGGCGAGGTCTTCCTTGTGGAGGGCCGAACGGCTTTCGTGATTCTTCCGGAAGCACAACCCGCAAGTCGGCCGATCCCGTGGGTCTGGTATGCCCCGACCCTTCCCGACCTGCCCGGTGACGCCGAGAAATGGATGTTTGAACGCTTCACCCATGCCGGCATTGCCATCGCGGGCATCGACGTCGGGGAATCCTACGGGAGCCCCGCCGGGCGGGCGCTGTATACGACCTTCTACAAGACACTGACCACGAATCGCGGTTTTGCGCCAAAGCCGGTGATGCTCGCGCGCAGCCGGGGCGGCCTGATGGCCTTGTCGTGGGCCGTGGAGAATGCCGACAAGGTTGCCGGATTCGCGGGCATTTACCCCGTCTGCAACGTGGCCAGCTACCCCGGCGTGGCCAAGGCAAGCGACGCCTACGGCATGACCGCGGAGGAACTTGCGGCACGCTTGGCGGAGCACAATCCCATCGACCGGCTTGCCGCGCTGGCCAAAGCCGGCGTTCCGCTCTTCGCCATCCACGGCGACAGCGACAAAGTCGTTCCGCTGGAGGCGAATTCCGGGGAAATGCGCGCTCGCTACGCGGCTCTCTCCGGCAAGATGCAACTCATCGTCCCGCCCGGCCAGGGACACAACATGTGGGAAGGCTTCTTCCGATGCCGGGAACTGGTGGACTTCGTCGTCGCCCAGGCAGGTCGGACGAATCCGGCGACAGGACGATGAAACGGGGCCGAGACGATTGACCCTCCAACGGCTACGTTTACGGAGATTCGGCAGGTCGGGGTAAACGCGGGAGCGGCAGCGGAAGTATGGGAGTTACGATTTCCTATCGCGGATCGCTCGAGGACCTCGATCGCCTTGAGGATTTCGAGGATCGCGCGCTGGATTTGGCCCTCGAACTGGGCGGGCAGGCCCAAGTCTGGCGAAGCGCCGGCGACGACGATCCTCGACGCATGGTTCGCGGCGTCCTTCTGAATCTGTATCCAGGGCAGGAAACGGTCAGTCTGTTGATTTCGCCCGAGGGCTGGCTCATCAATCTCACGGAGATCGAGGAGTCCGAAAGGGGGCAGCTTGCCGGGCCGCCGTGGTGCTTCGTCAAAACGCAATTCGGCCCTCTCGAAGGGCACGTTGCGTTGGTGGAGATGTTGGCGGCTCTGAAGCGGGAGTATCTCCCCAACCTCGAAGTTCACGATGAAGGCGAGTACTGGGAGACCCGCGATCTGGCGACGTTGAGCGCGAAGATGGGACAAGTTCAATCGGCGATCGACGGATTGGCCGAGGGCCTTGATCGCCACGGGCTAAGCCGCGAGGCAGCCGAAGATCCGGAGATACTCCTCGCCCGGATCGAGCGGATTGCCCGGCTCGTTCACCGCACCTTGTCCCGGCCCGCGGAACATCCGCCGGCCGACGGGGAGGATGACGATAAGTGAAGCGTGCCTTGCTCGGCGCCGCACTTGCCCTGGGGGCGTTGTACCCGTTGCGAACGGACGGAACGCGGGACGCGCCGGCCGTCGAGGAACTCCATGACATGATTCAAGCACTTCAGGCTAATACGTTTGCCGAGATCAGCCGCCTCCGCGAGCGGTGCGAGGATGGCTGTTAAGTCGGGAGACGATGCCCCGGCATCGTGCTCCGTTTCGGTCGAAGCGATTCCGGAGGGATGTCCTCGGCTTGAAGTGGAGGGCCCGCGAGCCTGTCCGGTTTACGCGAGACGGTTTGTGGTAAACGAGCGGGTTGAACCACCCGTGATCCGATCGGGGTGATTGCCCAGGAGATCTGCAAAGTCATCGCAACGGATTGAATCCCAACCGGTGGAGGATTGAGCCGGGTCGCCATTGGATTCGCTCGGCGGTTGCCCGAAGGGGCTCGCCTGGAGGGTGGATCAGGCGTAGCACGGCGAGAGCGGC
>JAPLNP010000580.1 GCA_026401055.1 Planctomycetia bacterium | reverse complement strand
GTGAGCATCTGCAGGCTCGCGCCGGCGCCCACGCAGTCATTGGCGAGCGTCAGCACAATGCCGCGGGCATAGGTATTGTTGGCCACCTCGTAGCGGGAACGGCTACGAAGGATGCGGCGGACCCGAGCGTTATTGGCAGCGTCAGCGGACAGTAAATCGGCGCCCGCCCAGTGACTGCGGTTCTCGTCGGTGGTGACGGCCGCATCGTAACGCCCACGAACCCGCATCGGCACATGCACCATGCGGTGCGTGCGTCGCTGCCTCTGGTCGTCGCGGATGCTCTTCAACCAACCGAACACGCTCTGCTGACCTCTCAATCCGTTCCAGGCGGTACGAGCTTCTTGAGTCCGATGCCCAGCCCTTTTCGCCTGGCCGCCGCCTTGCTCGCCAGGTACCGATCCGCCGCAATCTGATCGGGTAGCGGATGCTGCTCCATGCTCCCCGAATCGCCCGAGGCCTTTGCAGGTCCCTGGGCGTTATCGCTGATCGTCTGCGCCAAATCGTCGGCCATCTTCAAAGTCTCCGAAGTGGCGGGTATGGGAGTCGCACCCATCGAGCGAGGCTTATGGGGCCTCACCGAGCACTGGCCCACCCGCAGCAAACCAGACCGGCGAGCCAAACAAAAAAGGCCACGCGAGGATGCGGCCCCGCATGGCCTTGTGTTTGGCATCACCGATGAGGATCAGTCACCGACGTCGCCTAGTCTGGTTGTCTAGCTTCATTTATACCGGCAGAGGGACTTATGTAAAGAGCGATTCGCCTGTCAGAAAGAAATCGTTACACATATAGACACAGCTTCATCACATTGCACCATTTTGCGCGATGCACCTCGGCATAGCCCTCCTGAGCAGCGATGATCTGGTGCTTATCTGCGAGTCACTAACGGAGAATACTGACTTGCGTCCAGTACTTGACAGCCGCACTGCAAATGCCAGGGCAAGCCCTCGGCCAGGACAGGACGGGGTGTCGCAAAACGGTCCTTTGATGGGAGTCCCAAGAACCGATTGGCTTGATGGGATTCCTTTCTCCCAGGGCCGTGTCGGCTGTGGAGTCCACCGCGCGGCAGTGCGAAATGGGCCGGCGGGTTCCGCCCTAGCCCAGGGTCGACGCGTCTTACATTAGCTTCTGCGCTGATTTGTCCCGGACATTTCCCTGACGCTTCTTCCTGCTTCCCTCACTCCCCGGATTCCGGATGGACGGCACAGACAACAAGCCGGAGAGCAGGAGCAGGGATTCTCGCACCGCGAGCAGATTTGCTCGCCTTCGACTGCAAATCGCGTGCGGTGGACACCGCGGGCTGCGCGTCGAGATAGGTTTCCGACTACGGGCCCGATGGTTCTCTCGGCGGTCGCGGACTGACGCATCTGCTTACCGCGCAATCGCTTACGTCTTGTCGTAGTGGGCGGAGTCAATCGGTGACCTGCGTACTCGCTCTGACGGAAACTCAGGGCGGACAAATCTGGTTGGGAATGGCACAGAAGTCGCATTCCCACCTGAAGCACACGGACGGAAACATTTCAAGGACGTTCCAGTGATGAGTGAACTTGTTAGGAGGGCTTTGAGATGTCTACTGCCTACAACATCAGACGTGTCGAGTGGCACGAAGACCGGCCTTTGGACGGCGGCGGCTTTGAGCGGTATCTGATCACCGCAGACCGCCGCCGGGACGGCTCGTGGGAGATTTGGGAGCGGAGCACCTGGGACAACGTCTCCTTTCCCCCAGAGGAGAAAGACATGACCCGGCTTGCCGAATATGCAGAACACATCTACCAGCAACGGCTGCGCCGGCAACGGATGTGGAGAGACACGATCCTCAATTGGTTGAACCGGGGCTGGCCAGAGGGCTGTTCCAGAGAGCAGTCGAACCGCGAACTACCGCACCGCCAACCCGCCGATTCCGCGCAGAGGATACCTCTCGTTCGCCGCAAGGAAGCTGATCGTCCCTGGCGGGTCATGCCGAGCCTGCGCGGCCGGGTGCCGCGGGCGCGGAGCCGCCTCTGCCCCATGCATGCCAAGCCGATCGTCGCAACGCCGACGCCGTCCTGCCCGCGGCCCGTTGAACGGCCAGCCGAGGTTAATGTGGAGGACGAAGTCAAGATACTCGCTAATCCGACCCGGAGACAATTGGGGGCACGCACCTCTCGGAGATCCAGCGAATGAACACGATGATCAACAAGCGACCCAGCAGCGCTTTTGGGAAACGGGAATGGGACCGTTTTCTCAAGCTCCTCCGCGATCTGAGCGGGTTCGATTTCAGCTTCTTCGACCCCTCGGGCAAGCGGCTGGGCCATATACCGTCGTCCCCGCCAATCTGCCGCCTGATGCGACGTTCCGAAGCGGGACGCAAGACCTGCGAGGAATGTTGGAAAAGGCGCATCGCGCAGGCCCGTCCCGGCGAGATCCTCGTTGCCAATTGCGATGCGGAGATGACGAACCTTGTCGCGCCCGTGTCCGTCGGCAGCCGGTTTTTTGGATATCTCGTGGGCGCGGAATCGCGGGTCGAGGGTCCGGGGAGCGAAGCCAAAGCCGAGCGAAGGCTGAAGAAACTGGCTACAAAGGTCGGCATTCCCGCCGACAAGTTGATTGCTGCCTATCAGCGGTCCCCCGGGGTTTCAGTCCCTATGCTGGAGAACCGGCGCAAGACGTGCCGACGCTTGGTGCAGGCGATAGCCGAGATGCTGGCGGACGCGCGGCTGACGCGGATCATCAGCAGGGTGCAGGCCAGCGCCAGGCGTGACACCATCCCCCAGTTCTGGTGCGTTGTCGGCGAGGCCGCTGCGCTTCTGGTGCCGGCCGAACGTGTAGAGATTCTGACCGTGGCGCCGGCGCGGGACGCCTTCGTACGCGTCTGGCCGAAACCGGGGGAGCCGGACGAGATACCCGACGAGTCGCTACTCCGCTACGCCGAGGAAAAGGGGGTCGCCGTCGACGGCTCGCGGAACCTGATCTTTCCCGTTCGGCTGCAGCGGATGGCTGAGGTCAACCCGTCGCTTGCCGCCGTGTTGCGGGTCCAGCCTCCCGCGGGCGTTCAATACGTCGAGGTCGACATCCGGCAACTGACGCGGCTGGCCGAAACCGCGGGTGATCTGCTCGGTTGCGTAAGAACCAGAGAGACTCGGAACCAACGGGAGTTACTGTTGGCCGAACTGGGCAAGACAAAGAACCATTCCGAACGGCTGCAAATCATCCTGCGAATATGCGTCGAACTCCTACAGTGCTCGACCGGCGACGTTTCCTTGGTCAGGCCAGGATTTCCTGATACACTGCGCGTTGCGGTGAGATACGGCAAAGGCACCGAACAACTACCTTACCTCGTGGCGGCCGACCTGGGAATCACGGGACGCGTGATGTCCACTAGGACCACCACCGTCGTGCCCCGCACGGCCCAAGACCCTGATTTCCTAGCCGCGTTGTCTGACGCTGGGAGGCTTCGCTCTCGTTACTCAACATCTTGGTGGCGCATTTACCAGGACTTCCTTCGGCGCCGAGTGCTGGCTTGTGTCAAGGTGCCCCTGATCTTGGGGGACGAGATTCTGGGTGTGATGTGTCTCCACCGGAACACGCACGGCGTCTTCGATCTGGACATGGTGCATGTGGTCGAGGCGCTGGCCCATCGCGCCGCGATCGAAGCGGAATGCCTCTTGGCCGTCGAGGACAGCCTCCGGCGCCCAGCGGTGCCTCAAGGGATTGACAGCCCGGAGGAACTGGCATCCCGCTTCAGCCGTTTCGACCTGGCCGCGGCCAAGGCCGCATTGGGCAGGGAGTTGGCTGAGAAGGTGCGGGACATGAGCGGCGCTTTCAGTGTTGCGGTGCGCTTGGCGAACCCCGTTCACGACAACTTGACCATGATTGCCCTGGCGACGTCAGGATCCGTGTCGTCCAATCCGTCCGATTGGAAGCAGGTGTACCGGGCGGAGATCTCCTTGGACATGGATTGCGGCGCCACGCATGCGTTCAAAGAACAGGCGGTACACGTCGTCGAGGACACGGCACAGGTGGGAACCCACTATCATCGATTTGAACGCGAAGCCCGTTCGCATCTGTCGGTTCGGCTTGAGGCCGGCGCGGAGAAGCTGGGCGTTGTTAGCATCGATTGGGCGGAAACAGGCGTATTGAACACCGCGATGGTCCGCCGTTTGGAGAACCTGGCCAATCGCTATGCGGCGGCGTTCAAACTCTCGGGGGTGGACCAGGGCTTCTCCGACATCGAGACGCATCTCGCCGAGCAACGGAAGAGTCAACAGAGGATCAACTACACCAAAGTGCTGAAAATTGTCGCTGCGATGGTGGGCGCCCGCCACGGCGGGATTTTCATCCGCCGGCCATCGACGGGCCGGTATCATCTGGCGGCACACCTGACGCATCCGGAATGGTCAGGCGACGAGAAGTTCTACGAACTGGGCGAAGGAATCACCGGGTGGGTGGCCGCCAGCAATCGTCCGTTGCGAATCGCCGATCTCTCGGATCGAGAAGAACTGGCCGGTGTTTCTCCGGAACTGATCTGGGAATCGAAGCACTCGGACTACGACGGGGAGCCGGAGAACTTGGCGTACTTGGGCGTTCCGATCGCGGTGGGGAGCGAGGTCCTGGGGGTGTTGCGGCTGGTGTTTCCCTTGAGGGGGCACTTCGGCCCGAACGACGAGCAAATCGCGCTGGCCGCGGCGACGCGGATGGCCGGCTTCCTTTATGAACGCGACGAAGCCCGGCGTGCCGACGCATCGAAGGAGCTTGCCTCAAAAGGGGCGGCTTCAATGCCACTCAAACAGGTGGCCGAACATGTGTTTCGCGCATTGGAGGCCGGACTGGGCGATTGTGCCTGCCACATCCGGACGCTCGACAAAATTGAAAACGAACGCGGACAGGTGGTCGAGGTGCTCGGCCGTTTGGCGGTGAGCAGCCCCGAATGGGAGAAGTCTCCGTTGTTGCGACAGAAGAAGGAGGGAATCGCGGGCCGAGTGTGGGAGACCGGCCAGACCTTCGTCTGCCAAGACCTGGAGCAAGAACCCTGGATCAAGGCTGCAATGGAGGAAGATCTGGCAACCCACGAACTCCTCGACCAGAAGGTGGGGAGCGGGGCCTGCATTCCAATCACGGTCGAGGGGCAACTGGTGGGCACGCTACACGTACACAAGGCCCACCGCCGTGCCCTTTCGGGGCGCGACATCGCCTTTATCGAAGAAGTCTCGCACCTCGCCGGGACGATCCTCGATCGCACCGATCGCGCCGAGGAAATCGATCTTGAGTTGCGACTCGAGAAACTCATTGACAGGTTCCTGGCGAGTCTCCTGGCGCCAGGCGTCTCGATCCGCGAGCAGGAACAGAAACTCCTTCGCGGTGTGTGCGACGCCCTGCTGGCCGGTTTCGGCAGCGAGCTGGGATGGGTTCGCGTGCCCGACGATCTGAACACGCACTTCACTGTTCTGCACGCGCGCGGGATCGACGCAGGGGCCATACCCGACCTGGAGATCGCCGGCGTCCTAAGTGCGGGCGGGCCAAAGAACTTCCTCGTCGTGTCCGATCCTAAGAATGACAATCGCATTTCGAAGTTCGCCGAGGGCCAAGAAGAATCGTACCGGCGTGCTGTCACGGACGCCGACGGATGCGCGATCGTGCTGGGTCGGGAGAACGAGCCCTTGGCCCTTTTCTCCGTTCCCATGCGGCCGCCCGATCGGATCAGCTATCGCAGGGTGGAACGGGCATCGAGGATGCTGCGCGAACTGGGGAACTTGGTTCTGCTGGGCCGGCGGTTCGCGAGGGACATCGAGGTCATCCGCCCCCTGGTGCTCCTCGGCACGCTCTTCAGCAGCCTGCAGCACGAGACCCGCAGCCCCGTGGCCAACCTGAAAGGCGCCATTGACTTGCTCACCTCGCGGACTCGGACTCAGGAGGAGATGCAACCCATCCTTGACGTGATGGCCTCCGAACGGGACAAGCTAAGGAACTGCCTGCAGTACATGACCTCCCTGGTCGGGCTAGCGCGAAAGCCACGGGGAAGAGTTGATCTCAAAGGGACCCTACTCGCCGCCTTCAAGGCCGCATTGCCCGCGGCGGGGGCGCCCTTGTTGCGGACCGAGTTTCCGGAACACCCGATCTGGGTGTTGGGCATTGGAGACTACCTGGAAACCGCGTTTCGGATGATCCTCCGCAATGCGGTCGAGGCTGCCGAGCAGAATGGCACTGCCGGGGAGGTGCTCGTCTGCGTGGAGTCTCCCGCGGACATGGCCTGTTCGGTCGCAATCCGGGACAACGGCCCCGGGATGTCGCCGGAGGTTCTGAAGCAGGCTCTCGAGCCGTATTTCACGACCAAGCCAACGGGAACCGGCCTCGGCCTCCCTGCGGCATATTGTATCGTCCGATGTCATGACGGTGATTTGCACATTCGATCGCAAAAGGGCAAAGGCACTACGGTCACCGTCTCTCTTCCGCTTTACACAGGAGACACCTGATGCCTCGACTTCTCTTTGTCGATGACCAACTGAATGACTTCGTCATTTGGGGAAAACCACTGGCCGACGACTACGGCTGGAAGGTGCAGTACGCCGATGGGCCGAAAGCGGCGCTTGACGAACTGGAAGCTCACCCGTTCGACGTCGTGATTATCGACCGGTGGATGCCGGACCCGGAGACCGGAGCGAAACGGATGATCGGCGACGAGTTGCTGGAGCAGATCGTCGCCCGTTGGCGCTACGCGTGCCCGATCATGCAAACGAATTTCGGCGATCTTGCGGCTGCGCAACGCGCGACCCGACATGGGGCCTACCGCTACTTCGTCAAAGGCGAGAGTTCCCACGAGGAATTGAATCACGCCTGTCGCAAGGGAATGCAATGGCAGTTTGCGAAGAGAGTGCGACACAGCCTGTTGTCATTGACCTCTGCAGATGACGTCGTGAGGAAGGTGAAAGGTTGGATCAGAGAGATCATCGAACCCGCCGGGTACTGCTTTGCGTATCTCCTGATTGGAGCGAAGGGGACGATGATGATCGGTGACGCCGAGTTGGGCACTTCCACCGGCCCGCTGGCCGATGCGATTCGCGATCATTGCGCATTTCTGAATCAGTTTCCCTCTGCCGCGGTCGTGGCGAAGACACGGCAGTTCCTCTTGAAGCGGGCTCGCGCGGAGATTGACAAACAAGAAGGGACGCTCCTTGACAGCCCGGGGTCTCAATTGATCGTGCCCGTTCTGAAACCCAATGACCCGGTAAGACGCGAGCCGGCAGAAGTCATCGCGGTGATTTGGGTCGAGAGCATGGACGAGAATGCCTTTGACCGGGATGACGCCGATACGCTTTCCGAGTTGGCGGATTACGTCGGCGTGGCGCTGGCAAAGGCCCAAGAGATTCAACAAGCGTTTGAAGAGGGTACTGCACGTGCGCAGGATTTCGAGCGGAAGGGGCTGCTTGGGGAGTTCTCGCACCGCATTTGCGATCCGCTGCAGCTCGCGCAGAGCACAATCGACTTGCTCTTCGCCCGTCTTCAGCGCGGAGATCAGATTGAACGGCGCGCGATTGAGGACGAACTCGTCCGGTCGCGCGACTGTGTGGAGCGGGCAATCCAGGAGGCTTACCAGCTTCGCCAGATCACGGGCCGACGCACGATCACGGTAGTGCCCACCGATCTCGCTGCCTTGGTGGAACAGACGATCGAAATGTACGCGGCACGCTGTGAGTCCCATTCCTGCAGGATCGAGAGACGCACCTTTGACACGGTCCCCAAAGTGAAGGTTGAGCCGGCAGAGATGCGTTATGCCCTCGGCAGCCTCTTGGAAGTCTCTTTAGAGGCGATCGAGCACTGTCGCAAGAAGTCCGGGGGCGAGCCGGCAATCGGCGAAATCCTCGTTTCACTCTGTGCCGAGCCTTCCGCAAGCCAGAGCGTGGCCCTCTCGATCGAGCACAACGGAGGGGGCATCCCCGAGGAGGACCTGCTCCACGTGTTCGATCGGTATTCCAGAACGGAGGAAGGGACTTTGACCCGAGAGGGTGAAGGTATCCGACTCTGGACAACGAGGCGGTTCATTGATGGTATCGGTGGCACGATCATGGTTCGGAACACCGTGGAACCTGACGGGTCGCCACACGGAGTACTGTTTCAAATCATCCTTCCCGCGTGTGCGGACGACGCCCCGGCTCAGGAAGTCACCTTGCCATGACATTCGCACTCAAGGAGCATTTGTATGTTTGCGGTCGTGATTTGTGCAAAACCTGCTCGGCAGGCTTACCTGGAAAACGTGGTGGCGACGTACAGCTTCGGCGTCGGAAGCCCGTTTCAGGCTCGGGCTTTCCCGGCGGTGGTCGACGCAGTAGCTGCTCTGGCCGCCGGAGCGGATCGACCGGGATTTGTGGTGTATAGTCTGGCGGGAGGCGGATCGCCAGCCAGAGACCTGCCGCTGCTTCAGGGCGCTTTCCCGGGGACTCCAATCATTGTGGAGTTTGCCATGGGCAACGACGACGCCGGGGAGGCTTTGAGACTCGTCGGGCGGGGAGTCTACAATGTTTACTCGGAACGGATCGACCGTGCGGGGATGCTCTGGGACATGTTTACCCGCGCAATTCAGCAGAGGCGGCCTTACGAAAGGATCCCCAATGTGGCTCAACCTTCGCCGAACTGGGGGTTCATGAGCATGGTCTTTACGCCGGGCAGTCTGGACTACAGCGAATACGAGTTTGCCATTCGGCCGGTCACGGATGCGCTCGGCTTGGAACTGCGAAGGGTTGATGAAATCGCCTTGGGGCTGGCGGATCTACGCCAGCGGGTGCTGGAGGCGATCAGAGCCAGGGATGTCCTGGTAGCGCAAATGTCCACGCAAACCAGCAATACAATGTACGAGATCGGCTGCGCCGATGTGCTCGGAAAACCGGTCATCCTACTCCGTCGGACAGGCAGCACCGCCATCCCGGCCCTCCTGCGAGGGCTCTTCTACGTCGAGTACTCGTCGTCGGTGGAATTGGCCATGAGACTGCACTTTGGGCTGAGGTGATGACGCCGGATGTTCGGGGACTGAATCCCTGATCTGTGGCCATCCTCCGGCGATTGCCCCTGCGACTGAAATCGAGTATGGTAGTGGTATGTCCGGCGAGCGGATCCTGATCGTTGATGCAGAGGCGGAGGTGGCCGAGGGCCTTGCGGGGTTGCTGCGCTACGACGGATATGTGGTCGACGTGGCGACCTCGCCCGCCGAGGCCGAGGCCCGGCTGGGAAAATCGCTGTACGACGTGGCGATTGTGGACCTGCACGTGCCCGGGGCCGGCGGAATGGACATTCTGGGCCGCTGCCGCAAGATCGACCCGGCGATCGCCGTGCTGATGCTCGCGGCCTTCGGCACGGTGGACGCCGCGGCCAAGGCATTCAAGCTCGGCGCCAAGGACTTCCTGGCCAAGCCGGCGCGGCACGAGGACCTCTCGGCGGCAGTGGCCCGGGCCTTGGATGGCTCTCGGCTGGCACGCGAGGCAAGAGCCCTTCGCGAGCAATTCAAGACAACGCCCTCCTTCGCCGCGATCGTCGGACGCAGCCGGGCCCTGCAAGAGGCGCTCGACCTGGCCGCCAAGGCCGCCGCCTCGGAGATCCCCTTGGTGCTGTGCGGCGAGACCGGAACCGGCAAGGACCTGGTGGCTGCGGCCATCCATCAGGCCAGTTCGCGGGCCGCCAGGCCCATGGTGACCGCCGTGATCGCGGCCGGGCCGGACCAACTGCAAAAGAGCGCCCTGTTCGGCCACGTGAAGGGCGCGTTCACCGGCGCCGTTTCCTCGCAGCGCGGCTACTTCAAGGAGGCCGACGGCAGCACTCTGTTCCTCAACGAGATCGCCGAGGTTTCCCTGGAAACGCAGGTGGCCCTGCTGCGAGCGATCGAAGACAAGCGTATTCGTCCCGTGGGCGCGGACCACGAGATTTCGACAGACGTGCGGATACTCTGTGCGACCCTGAAGAACCTCCAGGCCGAGGTGCAGGCGCAGCGCTTCCGCGAGGACCTTTACTACCGCATTGGGGGAATGTTCGTGGAGATGCCCGCGTTGCGAGAGCGCGTCGAGGACATACCCCTGTTGGCGGCGCACTTCGTTCAGGAGTTCGTCAGACAGGGGGGCAGCATTCCGGAGATCGAGCCCGACGCCCTGGAGTCGCTTTGCCGGTACTCCTGGCCGGGCAACGTTCGCGAATTGAAGAACGTCATGGAGCGGGCGGTGCTGTTGTCGGGCGGGGGGACCATTCGTTCCTCCCACTGCCTGACGCATCCGTTCTCGGCGTCTGCGCCCCGCTCCGAAGGCTACTGTGATCTCGCCTTGGACGAGGCGTGCGACTGCTTCACCCGAGACTACTTGAGTCGGCTGCTAACCCGCTATGGTGGCGACACACAGAAGGTTGCCGACCACGCCAAAGTCCACGTGACGACGATTCGGGGCAAGATCCGGAAGCTGGGCATTGAGAAAGGCCCAGGGTGATTCTCCGCGCCCGGCGCGGTTTGAACCGGGAATCGTTCCTTTTCTGGCTCTCGACCGGTCACCCGCCCCTTCGACTGACTTCCTCGCCAAAGCAGTCCGAGATTGCCATCTCGCAATTCAAACCGCCGAGAGCCCGTCGAAAAATGAGGTTGATGACAATAGGACCTACCAGGGCCGGACCGAGGCGGGAGCCCCAGCCATAGAGGGGATTGGCGATGAACGCTCTAATACTACACAGCTTCGGCACCGAAATCGCAACGCCTAGCCGATAGCGCGCTCCCGTGTCGTCATCCGTCGGCCGCAATGCCGGCACTCCCGGCGACGCACCAATTGCCCCCCTCGGCAGGGCCTTGTGTAGATGACCCGAAAATGTTTGCAGCCACAATGACGGCACTCCAGGCCGCGCTGTTCATCACTCGGGCGTGCTGACGGACTGTTGTCCATGTCGTTCATCTGCTCCGTTGCAGGTCTGAAAGTCTGAT